>JAFGBN010000002.1 GCA_016933195.1 Dehalococcoidia bacterium
CCTTCCTTGTGGAATACCTTTCAATTTGACACCTCCGTCTTTCTATTTTACCTGACTTTGGTGTCCATTAAATCCATCCTACCTCATAAAACGTGAACCATAAAGCAGAGTTTCACTTGAATTAGCAATGGTGTGAAGGAGGACAAGGTGAATACAAAAGAACTATTCGGCAAGGAAGTTTTGGACGCAAGCGCTGATAGGGTGGGCAAGGTTAGTGACATGAATTTCGATTTGGAGCAGGGCACTATTAAGTCCATTGTAGTAAAAGCAGGACTGATTAAAAAACATGAGATTCCCTTGGACAGAATAGACAAGATGGGTGACAAAGTAATCCTTAATGTTGCAATGTCTGAACTGGGAACAAAACCTTGACTGCCCGGAAGCGGTGGGCAACCACGCACATTCTAAAAAAGGCATTTCGAATTCTGAAGAGGCATACCTCTCTAGCCTTTGGAATTTTGAGGTAATCTTCGCCCCCCCCATACCCTCTTGTGCCCTGACTGCCAGCATCTTCCCTTCGGGTGCCACTGTCTGTTTAACTACTTCTTGAGTTTGGATATACAGGTATTTTAACTAGTGTCGACTTTCATGCTTGTTTTGCCCCTAACCATCAAAATAAATCACGCATTCCCTATATTCCACGATAGCTAAAACTCCTTACTGAGATACACCTCAGCATCTCTTCAGACAGTAGGCTGTGACTTCAAGGTGTCCTACGCTCTTGTCTATGTTTCTTCGGCGATTTTGGCTATAAAATGGGCTAAGCGTCTAAGAAGTCTATGATGTCCTTATATTTAATTTAACTTATGAAGAAAAAGATATGAAGAAAAAGAAAAGAAATAAGGGAGAATCTAGACATCATAGGACAGCAAAGCTAAAATTGGCCTATGTGACCTGTGTTTTCCTGCCCCAAAGGCGCATAAACCTTGATTTTCTGCACAATTACCAAAGCTAAAAATCTTCAAGGTCAGAGCTAGAATTCTCTCGAGTTTTCTCGCATTTTAATGTTGCCTCAAATAAGCCTAATAGCTATAATAGAAACCGATTGGGGATTAGTCTAGCGGTAGGACGACTGACTCTGGATCAGTTAGGCCAGGTTCGAATCCTGGATCCCCAGCTTACTATTCTTAAAGGAGGACTTCGAAACCAATGAGTACATATGAGTTAGCCATTAGCCGCCGGTCAATCAGACGTTTTAAACAAATAGCTGTCCCTTACGAGATTCTAGAAAAATGCGTCGATGCTGCCAGGCTAGCTCCATCAGCGGCTAACTTACAACCTTTGGAATTCATTATTGTGGATGATGAACAGTTGCTCGATAAGGTATTCCGCACCTTGTTAACCTGGGCAGCCTCTCTCGGGTCGCAAGGAATTCCTCCCGTGGGCAGCAGGCCCAAAGCATATATTGCCATCCTAAGAAATAAGAACCTCGGGATAACATTTTCGGTGTATGATGTTGGCTTAGCGGTGGAAAATATGGTACTGGTTGCCCTGGAAGAGGGTATTGGTTCTTGTTGTCTTGGTAGCGCTGACCAGGATAGATTGGCAGCAGTGCTGAATATTCCAGATGATTATGAGATTGCCCTGGTTCTAGCTCTGGGCTATCCTGATGAAAGCCCCGTAGAGGAACCGTTTGATAGCTCCACTAAATACTGGAAAGATGATAACGGTGTCCTGCATGTTCCTAAGAAGAGCCTGAAGAAGGTTCTGCATCGGAATGCTTTCTAGCGATAAGGCGCATTCCTCCAGAGGCTAAGAATGCCTCCTCTTCTAAGAAAATTAAACCCTGCGGTTCGCAAATAACAGTGAACTGGGCCCTGGTGCAGGCTCTGAATCTTGCTTGCTCTGTCCTGACAGAATCATGCTCAAATAGCTCTGAGAGACTCCTTTCTCCTTAGCCATTCCGCATTGCTCTATCTTCTTTTACTTCTTGTCCCCTTAATCTTTTCCCATTAAGTAGCTGGGGCAACTTGCAATCTAAATGCCTGCACTGTGCCTATTATGAAGGTTATCGGACACACAAATATGCCCAGAATAAACGTGACGGGTTCCTCATTAAAGAACGGCGTTAAAAAGTTGTGCAATATGATAAAGAAAACTATACCAACGGCTGATGCACCAGCTTGCAATAAATACCGTCTGAGCTTCTTGTGCGTAACCGTCCTGGTAGTCAAGTATAGTATTACTATTCCGAGAGAAAGTATCGAGATACCAGCGGCTATCATAAAAGGAAACCGGACACTTACAGCTATCTGCATATTCATTGACCATGCCAGCGCGGATGGTGTGGCAATGAGCAGCCCCACGATTATCCACATTATTGTCCTGATTGATTTGCTCATTCTACCTCTCCCTTAGCCCAAAGATAGTAGACATGCTGTTCAGCTAGTGCTGGTTTGCCGGCAGTTTCCTTTGTGCTACACATCTACCCATAAAGAATTATGGGCACAGGTGCTGATAGTGTCAAGCCTTTCCTTGTGTTTACTACCAACCGTGCTACGGTAATGTGCAAGAAGCTCACCGTTTACCGCTGGATTCAGGCTGGCAAAATAGAAGCAGTTAAGCTTACTGATGAAAGGTTAAGTATCAGTGAAAGGAGTTTTCGCTGTTGTCCGGGTAACTATGCCTTCTGGATGGGATTACACGGAATGTAATCATTAGAGCGTAAAGGTAGGGTTCGACAGCTATTTTACTTATTCCGGATGTACGAGAGCCGAGGGACGCACCAAATAGCTCTTGTGCGAAGATAACTTAGGAACTTTCAGGTTTGGAAGTTGTGAACTCCTGGAAGCTTTTGTTATTATGAGCAGGTGTGGCGCATTCGTCTAGAGGCCTAGGACACCTCCCTCTCAAGGAGGAGATCACCGGTTCGAATCCGGTATGCGCTACCAATGATAAAATTGCCCCCCGTTTTGAAGCTAAATTCTATAAACAGGGGGTTTGTTTCTGCCGTTTTGCTAATAATTTGCTAATAATTTGCTAATAACACTTTTCAACAAGCTCATTTTCACTCTTGCCGTTAAGCAGTTTATCAAAGCTCTCCGCTGCTGCCTGCTAAAGCCAAGGGGTGACGTGGCTATAAGTATCAAGGGTCATTTGAATAGTGGCATGACCTAACCGCTCTTGAACTATCTTAGGGTGTATTCCTTGCTTAAGCATTAAAGAGGCATGGCGTGAGGGCATGCATGATGACCTTGTATTGAGTGTGGCCCTGGCTTGCTGGACAGCTGAGCAATACTATAAAGACTCAGAGATTAAGGTCAATGAGGGCGAAATTCAGAGACAGCTAGACGATGAGTTTGGCAGGATAATGGGTAATTTTGAGTTATGACCATTCATGGCTGGCCGACTGAAGTCTCAAGCCTCAAAGTCCTCGACAAGTGTAGTATCGTGAATCCCTACATATATTGGAATGGTGTTCTTCGCGGCACCCCTGCTCGGCGTACAGACTAAATAGACGAATGATTCCAGAATTGCCATCACCTCTTCGCCATTTGCGGTGCTAATTGCACCGACTTCAGCTTCATGCTTTATCCCATTATGGGTGTATTCAATTCGGAATATCCTTCGTTTGGTTATAGGATGCACGGTAGAAGTTTGAGCATGAGCCTTAATTACTTGATATATTCGCTCAGAGGCTTCCGGTGTTTCCGCATGAGGTATAAAGAATTTCTTAGAGTGCATACTTCTATTATCTATTGAAATAGGGTACTTTTCAATACCATAACCTGTATTTGATTAGCGCTGAAGCTAAAAGCACAAGGGAAGTAGATACTTCACAATAATTGACGCTCTGTATGCTAGAATAAGTGAAATCAAGATACATGAGGTGGTGCTGTTGGAAGCTACGGTTATTACTTAGGATGGGATGGGGGCAGAGACTGTGAGATTTGATAAGATAGCTAAGGATGCGGAGTTGATATGAGCAAAAAGGTACTGTGCAGCGACTGTGGGTTCCTGTGTTGGGATATTTCTGATGTTAGAGATGAGTTTGGGCGTCATAAGAGATGGGGAGAGGTATTTCAACATAATAGGAAAGACCTTGCTGCAGGTTCTTTAAAGGCAACTGATGATGACTTTGTGAATGATGAGAGTTTTCAGCTTAGTTGTCTTAGACACCAATGGATATTTTTACCAGGTAACAAAGACCCGAGGCATAAATTCGTTGGGCTCGAAGATATCAGGAAGCTAAGAAATTGCGAATATTATTTCAAGTATGTTCCCGCATCCGGGCCTGAAGAACATAAGGAACTTAAAAGGGAATGGGACAACAGGAAGGCGGTTCGCAATGCTACTTTAATAGGTGCTGGTATAGGTGCATTAGCGGCAATTATCGCTCAAATACTGTATGCAATTATTACTGGGTAAGATACACCTTTACAATTAGATAACCTTCGCTCAACCTAACGCATAGGAAGGCGAACTTTGAGAGCTGTAAAAGGCTCCAGGTTCGCCTTTTTGTTTATTCCCCACGCTCAACTTGAAGCTAGAAAATTGCTAATAATCGTTTGAAGCCATAATTTTCGTCAGCTTCAAAATGCCTTTACTGGACATAAAATAAACGCTCTGTTTGAACGTAAAATGAGTTGTTAAACGCCCGACAGCAAACCAGGTATGCGCTACCATATTTATATTACTCCCGAAATCAGGAAGTAATTAGCTAACTACCCTATTTGTCCAAGATTCTGCCATTCCCCTTTCAGTGGTCTGGTATTTTGTATTGCCGCAATCGAGTCCAGCAAACCATGTCAATGTCACTGACGACGCACTTCGTTACGTGCTCGATAGTAGTATAATGAAAGAAGAGGTTGTCAAATAATCTGACAATATAAGGGTGTCACCATGAAAGTATTGAAGCCTTTGTCTGGGCTTGTCTCTTTGGAAGGGAAGAAAGCTTTGATTACTGGTTCTGCTGCTGGTATCGGTAAGGCGATGGCCTATAGATTCGCCGAAGCAGGTGCAGATTTGGAACTTATAGACATGAACAAGAAGGGGCTGGGAGTCTTAATAAAAGAGCTTTCACAGTTCAGGTCAAAAATGAGCATTCACAGGGTAGACCTTTCTAAGAAAGAGGAAATAGAGGCTTTATGGGAAGAATTGAGCGGAAAGGAGCCTGACATACTGGTAAATAACGCTGGCATATATCCTTTCAGGGACTTTTTGGAAGTAGATGACGCTTTTCTTAAGAAGGTAATGGATGTCAATTTAAACTCGGTTTTCCTGATGTGCCAGCATATGATAAAGAAAAGGTTAAAAAGAGGAGGAGTAATCATAAATATTGCTTCTATCGAAGCCATTCTGCCTTTTGCCGAAGGTCTGGTTCCCTATAACATCAGCAAAATAGGAGTTATTGCACTGACAAGGGCTTTGGCCAAAGAGTACGGCAAACATGGTTTCAGGATAAACGTAATCATACCTGGAGGAATAGTAACCCCCGGAACAAAGGCGGTTGCCAGGGAAGTTTCCCAGCTTAAGCTAGGTCTGCTCAGAACAGGGATGCAATTTAAGATGAGATTGCCCTTAAACAGGGGTGGACAGCCGGATGAAGTGGCCCGCATCGCTCTGGTTCTTGCCAGTGATCTGTCCAGTTATGTCCATGGAGCATTAATACCCGTGGACGGAGGATTTTTGTCCTCCTAGTTTGGGCTGAGGGTGTAAATAGACCTACGGAACATAATCGCAACTTTGGAGGAGGAAGCAGTTCTGGCCGGGGATAGTGAGGCTATTGAAATGATATAGGATATCACAAGCGAACAATCTGGCTCATTGTTTGCTGCGTACCCGGTTAGCTTGCGCATAACTCGTTCGAGGGAGCCATGAGCAAATCTTTTTTGCCAGAAATGAGATTTGTTCAGGCATCAAGCAGCGGTTGCGCTATAGCCGTGACCTCAGACTTAAAGGCATCAGGAACCATGGTTTTTATAACTGTAGTGAGAGCGCCCTAGTAAAGTTACACATTTCGATGAATTGTGCGAGTATGCTCCTCATTCATATGAGACGTACTGCAGGTCGTAGGCTGGGCGCACGATACTGTGAGGTGTCTCGCTTATTCTGATGGAGGCATGCTCGGGAGCTTTCCATCAACAAGAGGGATGACACATATGAAACGGAAAAGGCCTTCACCTGTGTTAGCGAAAGAATGCTGTTCATTAGGAGCAACCAAAACGACATCTCCCTCACTCAGTTGCGTTTCAGCTTGTGCGCGCCTGACTACACCCGATCCAAAGAGTACAAAGACCTCATGCTCCCATGCATGGGAATGGTAAGGGGTGGAACTTTGTGGTTGTATCTCAAAGACTCGCATAACGAAATTTGGCGCTCCCTCATCGGGGCCGGCAACAATACGCATAGTTACTCCTGGCGCAGCTTCCTTGCCCATGACTTGACGGTAGTTCTGAACTTTCATCTCTGCCTCCTCGTGTAAGAGACATGCCTTGATAGGCCAATCCCTCACTAATTATCCAATTATAATGTTTGGCGTGTCAAGGTATCTAGCGGCGTATCCTATGCTCAACAAGAATTTTACTATGCTGCAGCTAATTTCGAATTCGCTGAATAGAGCAAAATGCCTAATTGTGCACAATATGACAAATTGCCTAGTCTACAGCCCCTCCTGTTTAATCCATGCTGTTATACTTGTCAAGATTACACGTGGGCTTTAGGTAAGAAAGAAATAGCTGCTGTAAAGCCGGAATTAGTTGTTTTTTCGGATAGAAATTCAAGGAATTTCCAATGCGGGCTACCATTAAGTTGTTCCTATATGCTAAACTTTGACAACACTCAAATGGCAAAGCGCGTTTTTTCTGGCTTCCGCCCCACAGGTAAACAGCATATTGGTAATTATCTGGGAACCATTCAGAATTGTGTTTCCCTCCAGGCTGATTATGATTGCGTTTACTGCGTGGTGGATATTCATGCTCTTACTACTCTTGAAAGTACAGAGGCACTTCAAGAAGATGTCTACGAGATGGTTCTTGATTGGCTGGCGGCTGGCATTGACCCTCAGAAGAGCATTATCTTCGTCCAGTCTCATGTTCCTCAAGTGGAGGAGCTTCATACTCTGTTCAGCATGCTGACTCCTTTAAGTTGGTTATTGCGTGTTCCCACATTTAAGGAGAAGGTAAAGATGCAGCCACAAAATGTCAATTATGGCCTGGTAGGTTATCCTGTTCTTATGACGGCGGATATCGCTCTTTATAAAGGAGAGGTTGTTCCTGTAGGTGAGGATCAGCTTCCCCATCTTGAACTAGCTCGGGAAATAGTGCGGCGCTTTAATTCCCTTTATGGATTTGTGTTTCCTGAGCCGCAGGCTAAACTCACCTCTTTTCCTTTAGTTGCAGGCTTGGATGGGGTGCAGAAGATGAGCAAGAGCTACAATAATCATATTGAAATAGCAGCCTCTCCCGAAGAAATCATGACGAGAGTGAGGACAGGGTTTACAGACCCAGCTCGGCGGTACCGCTCCGACCCTGGGCATCCTGAGGCGTGTAACATTTTTGCTCTCCATAAGTTTTTCACTCCTGCTCGAGTAGAGGAGATTGCTTCAGAATGTCGTCATGCTAGCATTGGCTGTGTTGATTGCAAAAAGATTTTGGCTCGAAGCATTAGCTCGGCGCTTGAACCCTTTCGGGAGAAACGAGCCGTTTTCGTAGCTAAACCTAATTATGTCACCGAGGTTCTTGCTGAAGGGGCCAACCGAGCTCAAGCCATAGCCGAGGAGACCATCAAGGAAGCCAAGGAGAAAATGAAGCTCCCTCGACGCGTTAATTTAGGGGATATTCGTGAGTGACTCGCTCCTTTAGTGCTTTCCGGGAGGCTGAGTCATAAGCCTTCTATAATACGACGAGGAGAGGTAAATGGCAGCTAGGGGGTTGTGCCCAAATACTCTATCCTTGGCTGCAAGCACAGTTATTGGAACCTTACAATACCTGATAAATAAGGTGTCATGCCCAACGCATAGTCCCATAAGGATAGCTAAATCTACGTTCTCCGAATTCATGATTTCCGCCTGGGTGATAGGACTGCACATAGACTCATAGTATATATGACCTTTAGGCCCTCCTATTGTCTCTTCTCTCTTGAGGCCTATCATCTCTTTGTTAAATCTACCTGCTTTACAGCAAACAGATACTACCTGGAAACCGTGGTTCTCTAATATCCTGTCCAAAATTCTGGCTTCGTTTCCCAGGCCAACACAAAAAGCAATACCTAACTTATGATAGCCCATTTTGTGAGCGAACTGGATCGTCTCCTCCAATCTGGGAGTTTTAGTTCTGAGTCCCAATCTATCTCCGATTCCTGTCGGAATCCATTCGTAGCACTCTGCCTCTTGTATCGAGGCCAGGCGAGCAAGTTCTTTGACATCCTTCTGTTCATACTCAGCTACAGCTTTTTCAATTACATCGGGATTAAGCCGCATAGGGCAGAAAGGCGGTGCTTCTTCTATGGGAGGCAGCTCTGCACCGATTTTAGTGGAAGGGTCACAAATCCTCTTAGTACACTTAGCACACATAGGATATTCTTTCTTCACCTTGTTTTCCCTTATCGGTTTTTTTTGAGGAATCTGCCCATTCTGCTGAGAGCTTCTTCAATGTTAGCTAGAGAAGTAGCATAACAGCAACGAATAAAACCCTCACCGTGTTCCCCGAAGGCGGAGCCAGGCACTACAGCAACTTTCTCCTCTACTAACAGTTTTTCAGCAAACTCTTCTGAAGTCATTCCAGTAGCTTTTATTGAAGGGAAGGCATAGAAGGCACCTTTAGGTTCGAAGCAAGATAGACCGATTTCACTCAATCTTTTGACTATTATTCGGCGGCGTCTATCATATTCTTGAACCATCCTCTGGATCTCGCCTTCACCATTTTCCAGTGCCTCAATAGCTGCCATTTGTGCTATTGTGGGAGCACTGAGCATGGTATATTGATGAATCTTGGTCATGGCTGCGAGGAGTTGTTGATTAGCTGCTATGTAAGCAATACGCCAACCGGTCATAGCGTAGGATTTGGAAAATCCACCAAGCAAGATGGTTTGCTCCTTCATTCCAGGCAGGCTGGCAAAACAGGTATGGTCTGTACCGTAAATTAGGCGGGCATAAATCTCGTCGGATATTACTAATAAGTTGTATTTTCGGGCTAATTCGGCCACTTCTCCTAGCTCTTCCTTGGGCATGACAGCTCCAGTGGGATTCGCAGGATAGCCAATTAAGATTACTTTAGTTTGTTTTGTAATTTGTGCTTCAATATCTCTGGCTTTAATAACGAAATTATTTTCTTCATAGGTGGGAATTGAGATTGGCACGCCACCAGCTAGGATAATATCTGAAGGATAAGCAACATAGCATGGGTCCGGAATAATGACCTCATCGCCTGGATTGAGGATGGCTCTCAAAGCAATATCGAGCCCTTCACTAACGCCTACAGTGATAAGAATCTCAGATTCAGGACGGTAAACGAGCCCATAGTGAAGCTCTAAGTATTTGGCTAGTCCTTGGCGTAATTTGAGCAAGCCATAGTTTGAGGTATACATAGTATAGCCTTTTTCCAATGAATATCTAGCTGCCTCTCTTATGTGCCACGGGGTGACAAAATCAGGTTCGCCTACGCCAAGGGAAATGACTCCTTCTACGGAGGAGAGTAGATCAAAGAATTTTCTGATGCCCGATGGCGGAATGGCATTTACCTTTCGAGAAACAAGGCTATCGAAAGTTCCAACTGAAGTAGAATATATCTCTGTCATGCTATAGTGTGATGGGCAATCGCTTGACTTCCTCAAGGGGCTCTAGGATTTCACCGCTATCCTTATAGCGCTTGAGAAGAAAGTGAGTGACAGTACTTTGCACCTTATCTAAGGGAGCTAGCTTCTCCGTCACAAAGCTGGAAACTTCGTGCATGTTTTTGCCTTTCACCAATATAGCAAGGTCATAGGTTCCTGAAACTAGATAAGCAGTGTATACCTGGGGAAATTGGTAAATGTGCTCAGCAATCGCAGCGAAGCCAACATCTTGTTGGGGCGTTACTCTAACTTCAACCAAAGCCCATACCTCCTTTTCCCCCAACTTAGACCAGTCTACAATAGTTTTATATTTCAAAATGATTTTGTCTTCTTCAGCTTTTTTGATTGTTTTTTCAACTTCATTAACAGCCACACCTACCATAGTTGAAATCTGCTCCGGAGTTGCTCGGGCACTCTCTTCTAGGATTTCGAGGATCTGCTTCATATTCCTCCTAAGCTATAACTCACTAGCTGACCACTGGTCTGCCATTTCATTGTAGCATAACTCAAACGACTTTCCATCATCAGTAATAAGTTTAAATAGTCTTTTGCTTGGTTCTCGCCAGGCTTTTTCTATTTCTTTTATTTTAACTTCTTCTCCTTGCCATGTGAAAGTTCGTGGTTCCTGGGCATAGGTATGGCTTGAATAACATTTCACCTCTAATATCATAGTGGAGGCTTTCTCTTATGCCAGTCGGTGGCTTGTTCATAGGCAAAGGCAATGCGCAGTAGCGCTTGCTCGTTGAAAGGCTTGCCTATGATTTGCATGCCTATGGGTAGGTTATCAGCAAAACCAGTGGGGATGGAAATAGCAGGGACACCAGCTATGTTTATGGGTAAGGTACATACATCGCTCAAATACATCTGCATCGGGTCTTCTAACTTCTCGCCCAATTTGAAGGCCACTGTTGGTGATGTCGGAGTAACCAGAGCATCATATTTTTTAAAGGCTTGGTCAAACTCTTGCTTTATCAAAGTGCGCACCTTCTGTGCTTTAAGATAGTAAGCCTCGTAGTAGCCAGCGGATAAAGCGTAAGTTCCTAGCATTATGCGTCTTTTAACTTCAGACCCGAAGCCAAATTGTCGCGTTTTTTCCGTTGTCTCTATTACATTATTGGCATTTTGTTCGCGGAAGCCGTATTTCACTCCATCGTAGCGGGCTAGGTTAGCTGAAGCTTCAGATGGCGCGAGTATGTAGTAGGCGGCCAAAGCATACTTGGTATAGGGCAATGAGGCCTCCCAGTCTATTTCTGCTCCTAGCTCGCCTAGTTTTCCAATGGCTAGTTCTAGGGCTGTTCTCACTTCGTTTTGCATACCTTCCACAAAGTATTCCTTAGGGACGCCAATCCGTAGCCCCTTAAGCTCAGGGATTAGTTGCTCTGTGTAATCCGGCGTGGGATAGGGGACTGAAGTCGAATCTCTGGGATCATATCCTGCGATAGCATTCATTACTAAGGCGCAGTCAGTGACATCCTTAGTTAACGGTCCGATTTGGTCCAGAGAACTGGCAAAGGCAACCAAGCCAAAGCGACTCACCCGGCCATAAGTTGGCTTAAGGCCTACCACGTTACAAAACCCTGCTGGTTGCCGGATGCTTCCCCCGGTGTCGGAGCCAAGGGCACAAATAGCTTCGTCAGTAGCTACAGCAACTGCTGAGCCACCACTGCTACCTCCAGGGACGCGGCTCAGATCCCAGGGATTATAAGTAGGGAAGAAGGCAGAATGCTCTGTGGAAGAGCCCATAGCGAACTCATCCATGTTCGTTTTCCCTATTATTACTGCTTTTTGCGCCTTTAATTTCTCTATCACCTTGGCATCGTAGGGAGGAATGAAGTTCTCCAGCATCTTTGAACCACAAGTAGTTCGAAGTCCTTTAGTACAAATAACATCCTTAATTAAAGTGGGTATGCCTGTCAAAGGCGCAATATTGCCACTGGCTATGCGATTATCCGCCTCCTTTGCTTCCTTTAAAGCTATATCCTCGGTGATGGTGACACAAGCATGGACTTTCTTTTCCGTCTGAGCAATACGCTTCAATGCGGATTCCGTCAGTTCTACTGAGGAGACTTTCCTTTGCTTGAGGAGTTCATGTGCCTCATGAATAGTTAACTGGTGTAATTTGTTTATCTGCACTCTTAAAACCTTTCTTTGATGCTGTGACGCTTAATAATCTTGTGCCAGTCACCGGTAGTTTTCACATGCATCTCTTTAAACCTGGGGAGATAGTTTATGCCCACAAATATTGGTAGCCCTAAGGAAAAAAATATCAAAGGTTCACACCGGTAGATTAGCCAAGCAACAAAAGGGAAGATAGCGAAAGCTATGCCATAACAAAAGGTGAGATTGTGAGTGATAATCAAAGCTATTAAGGCAATGGCAGTAAAAAAGGGAATTGCTTTGGGCATTAGAAAGAGGAGAATACCCAAAGTAGTAGCGCCTCCTTTACCTCCACGAAATTTAAGGAAAACGGGAAAGGCATGGCCTAGTACAGCTGCTAGAGCAGTGATACCGGTAATAGGATCAAATGGTGAAAGTGAAGGCATGCCTAGTAGCCATCGTACTAGCAGGATAGCCCCTATACCCTTGCCTACATCAATTAGGAGTACTAAAATTGCTTCTACTAGCCCCACTTCATAATAGACATTCAAGGTTCCCATGTTTCTACTTCCCACAGTACGAATATCTATTCCCTTTCTGAGGCGACCAGCAACATAGGCTGCCGGGATGGAGCCAAGTAGATAACCACAAATTAGGGCAATGAAAATATTAACCATTTGACAAGCACATCTATTCTAGTATTGCTTGTACCTTGAAGCAATTATCTTCTTCATCAGGCGCGTTAGTCAGAACCTCGGTTTGAGGGTATGACTTAGCTACTTTGTCTTCACGGTAAACGTTTTTCAAGGGGATGGTTTGAGTTGCTGGTGGCACATTCACTGTATCCACTTCCTTAAGTATCTCAAAGTTTCCCAGGATATCGGATAGCTGGACGCCAAAACTTTCAATTTCAGCTTCGCTTAAGCCCAAACGAGCTAGCCAAGCTATGTGCTTCACTTGCTTATGACTCAATTTCATCTCACCCATCATTATAACATCGAAATTAGTGCCACAACAGGGCCTGCTTAACAAAGCTGAGTAACGGATCTGAGTTATGCCAGGAAACAGTGATTAACCTCCCAAATCAGGCTCAGGCCACAAATGCAGAACATTGGAATATGATTTGTTAGGCTGTGAGAATTAGACAAATCCCAACAAACTTACTACAATATCAAGGATATTCACTTCGGCTTATGGTAATGGGGAGGAGACTGTTAAACGAGGTGATGACCATGAGTATCCAAAGATAGAGCAAAAGTTCCAAATAATCAAAAATCGAGATAGGAGGTAGGAAACAGTGAGAACTTCAGCAGAATACCGTGCAGATATGAAGAAGATGAAGCCCAATCTTTATATAGGGGGCGAGAAAGTAGGCAGGGATGATCCTAGGATTCAGCCGGGCGTAAATGTTATGAGCGTTACTTTTGACCTGGCGCAGGAGCCGGACTGGGAGGGCTTAATAACCGCAACATCTTCCCTAACGCATAAAGAGATTAATAGATTTAACCATCTCCCTCAAAATCCATATGACTTGATGCAGAAGCAGAAGATGATTCGTTTAGCTACTCAAAGAGTTGGCGGTTGCATACAAAGATGCATGGGGCACGATGCCATAAATGCTCTTTCCATTTGCACTAAAGAGACAGATGATAAGTATGGAACAGAATATCATCGCAGGTTTATGGATTTTCTGAGGAATTATCAAGAGAAGGATTTAACTTCTGCTTGTGCGCAGACAGATATGAAGGGAGATAGAACCAAAAGGCCTTCTGAGCAGCCAGACCCCGATGCATATGTTCATATAGTGGATGTAAGGGATGATGGGATTGTAGTGCGGGGGGCAAAAATCTCCATAACAATTCCGGCGTATGCCGATGAGATAATAGTGGTTCCAACACGTGCTTTGAAAGAAGAAGATAAGGATTATGCCGTAGCATTTGCGATTCCGGCGGATTGGGACCGCGTGAGGTTGATTACTCGCCCAGTTTGGGTGAGAGACAGGGAAGTGATTAAGGCACCTTTCACTGAATACGGCGTCTCAGATTCGGTCATAGTTTTTGATGATACATTTATCCCTAAGGAAAGAGTATTCATGTGTAAGGAATGGGACTTTGCTAGAAGGCTTGCCTTACTTTTTGCTGATTCACACAGGCATAGTTATTCCGGGTGCAAACCTGCGATATCCGATATATTATGTGGCGTGACAGCTCTAGTTGCAGATGCGAACAATATTTCAAGAGTTGATCATGTAAGGCAAAAATTATCCGAATTTGCTGGTGGCGGAGAACTGGCATATGCCGCTGGAGTAGCAAGTGCCATCTATGGAGAGAAGACGTCATCAGGCACCTTCTTTCCCAATGCCATATATGCCAACGTGGGAAGAAGACTCATGGGGGAAAACATCTATCACGAATTCAACATATTGACTGAGATAGCTGGTGGACTATCAGTGACCTTGCCTTTTGAAGGTGACTTCTATGGCGAAGAAACCAAAAAAGACCTGGAGAAGTATATCGTGAGAAATCCTAAAATTTCTCCAGAAGATTCACATCGTATCTGGAGATTAGTGGAGAATGTGGGTGCTTCACCTATGGGTGATTGGTACAAAATCGCTGGGGTTCATGGTGGTGGTTCTCCAATCATGGAGACAATCACGCTGAACATCGAGTATGATTATGAATCAAAGAAAAATATAGCAAAATATCTGGCTGGTATTGATAAGGAATTAGATCAGTCAAAAGACTTAGGAATAAAGCCCACCTTCGGAGGTAGCTTGCTGGAGGCAGATACTCCATTGGAGAAATGAGACACTTGGAATCTCAAGAAGCGGTTAAATATCTTGTTGGAGCATTGCTGCAACAAACTTACTGAGAAGGGAGAGTTTTGTGAGTGAACGAAGGGAGCCATTCTTAGACAAGTTCCGCCTTTCGGGAAAGGTAGCCTTAGTTACTGGAGCAAGCCGAGGTATTGGTCGGGCCACTGCCTTGAGCCTAGCGGTGGCAGGCGCTGATGTAGTGCTTGCTAGTCGCAAGCTGCCAGATTTGGAAGCTGTGGCTCAGGAGATAACTAGTATGGGAAGGAGGTCCTTGGCTGTAACAACTAATCTCCGTAATCTCCCAGAAATCGATAACCTAGTTAAAAAAGCAGTGGATGAATTTCACCATATTGACATTCTGGTGAATAATGCCGGAGGGAATCCAGTATTCGGTTCGGTATTCAATATCAGTGAAAAAGCCTGGGATGTAACCATGGGATTGAATTTGAAGGGATATTTTTTCTTAAGTCAGGCAGTGGGCAAGGTGATGCGAGACAAGAATGCCGGGAGCATTATCAATATTGCCTCGGAAGCTGGAATTAGGCCAAGCCTCGGGTTAGGCGTTTATTCCATGAGTAAAGCAGGCGTTATTATGCTTACGCAAGTGCTTGCTCAGGAATGGGGACAATATAATATCAGGGTAAATACAATTGCCCCTGGACTTGTGAAAACCCGTTTTTCCGAAGCCTTATGGGGTAATCCTACGATTCGCAGAGGGTTTGAGGACAGTACAGCCTTGGGACGTATAGCTGAGCCTGAGGAAATTGCTAATGCGGTTTTGTTTCTAGCATCGGAAGTTTCAGGCTATATGACAGGGCAGACAATTGTCTTAGACGGTGGTCATTTTGCCTCTGTTAGAACTTTATTATCGACGATTACCTCAAAAGAAGATTCTTCTGCTTAAATGAACATCGCTTTGTGGTTCTTCTGTGCCTGGGCTCTCTTCAATCCCATTGTGTGAATAGAAAGCACTACCGCAAAGCGCTGTAAGCCTTCAAGGCGAAGGTTGTTAAAACTTTCGTATCTGCCCTACTTATACTTTGCAGATTGCCCAAGACAAAATGCAGTCAACAGCTAACGATAATCCTGAGAGATTACTTAATATCAGATTATTACATGCTGGGTCAGGCGAAGTAATCTCCACCGACGGATATTTAGCCAAGCGAGCATGAGACATACCCACATGAGATAGAGATACATGCGGCAGGAGCTCCTTCTAATCGGGTTAGCTTGAACAAGCTTAGTACCTTGACAATAGGAAAGGTAATGCCTGAGATAGTTAGCCCCCACTATTTAGAACTATATCCAATACTATCTGTCCGAAGTTTCTATCTGCTAGGTCTCAACAACGTCGATAGTCTGACTGGTCTTGATTTGCATATTAACCCGGAGTAAAATGCAGTGTGAATGCCTTCCCCTAGTCCACTACAATTCAAGGAAAATGGCGCTTTAGAACAAACTAGAGCGGGCATAGAGCAAGTTAAAGGAAACCAAGAACTCACCCGGTGTGCTTTAGCTGAGGAGGTTTATAAATGAATTCCAAATTTAACAACAGTTTTGAGTTACGAGAGGCTGACAGAGTAGAGATTACAACGCTCATGGATAATTATACCGATCGCCTCCTCCCAAGTACCGGAGTGGCTAAAAGAGCACCTTTGGCTGTAGGTGGGCAACTAATTCCCCAAACGCCATTGGCAGAGCATGGCCTATCTTTACTCATAAGAGTATTTAGGGGCTCGGAGGAACACACTGTACTCTTTGATGCTGGATGGTCAGACATAGGTGTTCCTTTCAATATGAAGCTGTTTGGAGTAGATGTGAATCAAATAGAAGCTATTGTGCTCAGTCATGGCCATATGGACCATTTTGGAGCTCTTATAGAGGTCTTAAAGGTTAAGAAGAATATACCCTTAATACTTCATCCAGATGCGTTTACGGCTCCTCGAGGTCGTAAGGCGCCAGATGGGAGGATGGTCAAATTTCCTACTTTAGATGAACAGTCTCTCATAGAAGCAGGCGCAAATTTGGTAAAGACTAAATCTCCGTATTTGTTGACTGAGGGCTTATTAGCTTCTACCGGAGAAATTGAGAGAGTTACTGATTTTGAGAAGGGGATGCCTAGCGCTTGCCTAGAGCGGAATGGGAAAATTGAACATGACCCAATTTTAGATGATCAAGGAGCCGTTATTCATGTTAAGGGAAAGGGGTTAGTTGTGATTTCAGGCTGTTGCCATGCCGGTGTTATCAACACAATCTATCATGCGCAAAGTATTACCAAGATTGACAAGGTCTATGCTGTTTTGGGCGGCTTCCACTTAAGCGGACCGGTATTTGAGCCCATAATTGGTAGAACAATAAAGGAACTTAAAAAGATTGCTCCAAAAGTCATCGTGCCAATGCATTGTACGGGATGGAAAGCTATTAACGAGATTGCTAAGGAGATGCCTCATCAGTTTCTGCTTAACAGTGTAGGAACGAAGTTCCTTCTTTGAGATAGAAACTGCCACGCTCTAAGGATGAACGTTACGAGTAGAATTTCCGTTCCCGTAATGAGGTTTACCATTATTCGGTAAATATGTTCCAGCGTGCATCCATCAAGTTTACAGGCTTTGCCCATATCATCTGCATAATAAAAACCAGAAATACAATTGAAGGTAGGCCTTGCTGAGACGGAAGGCCTTGATTTGCTGTGGAGCGTGTACCAAGCCATGAAATGCTCAATTTTTCTCAAAATGCTTGGTAGAGTTGCTGAATGACCTTAGTGCTGGGGGTTCGTTGCTGCTGCTCGCTAATATATGTATCAGTCATGCTCCCATCAGGTTTGCCATTTCTTGGCTTAAGGGTGGTTAACCATATCTGTTGCTGACTCATTGATGTGGCTCCAGTCTGTTGATTCCGGTCGATACAAAGGTGTAGAATACGCCGATTCCCCCTGAATTCAGGGTGACAATTCAAGAAATTCAAGAGGCGATATCATGAATGAAGAAGAGAGAGCTTCTTTTGCCACATTAACTCCACTACAGTTTCTAAAACGCAGCGCTTATGTGTTTCCCGAAAGAGAAGCCGTGGTTTACGGGGATAAGCGATACACTTATCGGCAGTTTTATGAGCGCGTAATGCGAATGGCAAATGGGCTAAAGGACTTGGGTGTCGGCAGAGGGGACAAGGTAGCCTTTATTTCGCCGAACCTGCCCCCGCTGCTTGAAGCACATTTTGGGATCCCCTGGCTTGGGGCGAGTCTCGTGGCTATAAACACTAGGCTATCACCAAGCGAGGTCTGCTATATAATAAATCATTCTGAGTCCAAGGTGCTCTTCTTAGACACTGAGTTTGCCTCTGCTATAGAGGCGATAAAGGGGGAATTAGACCAAGTAAAGGCTTTTATAAACATTGTGGATGTCGAAAAGGAGAAGAGGATTAAGGGGCTGGAATACGAGGCCTTTCTCTCTGAAAGCTCTCCTTCTGATATGGAAATAGCAGTAGAAGACGAGAATGAAGTTGTAGCTATAGATTATACAAGTGGTACGACAGGGTTACCCAAAGGAGTTATGTATCAACATAGGGGAGCATTTCTCAATGCTCTTGGTGAGGCACTGGAGGGAGGATTGGATTCTGACTCAGCATACCTTTGGACGCTTCCTATGTTCCACTGCAATGGTTGGTGTTTCACTTGGGGAGTTACCTCTGTAGGAGGGAAACACGTTTGTCTAAGGAAGATAGACGCTGCAAGGATTGTTGAGCTAATACAGAGTGAGCGCGTAACGCATATGTGCGGGGCTCCTACAGTCTATCTTACACTCTGTCAGTATATGAAGGACAACAATATGAAGTTTCCAGGGAAGGTAAAGTGCTTTATTGCTGGTGCTCCACCTTCACCTACGATTATAGATGTCATAGAATCGCTGGGTGGTGATATCATCCATATATATGGATTAACAGAGACCTACGGGCCTCATAGTATCTGCGAGTGGCATTCTGAGTGGAATTCATTATCCTGGGAGGAAAGGGTACATCTGAAGGCCAGGCAGGGAGTTGCATATATTACCGCCTTCGAGATGAAGGTAGTGGATGATAACATGGATGAAGTCCTGCACGATGGTCAAACGCTTGGAGAAATAGTGATGCGAGGAAACAACGTGATGATGGGCTATTATAAAGATAAGGACATGACTGACGAGGCTTTCAGGGGGGGGTGGTTCCACAGCGGTGATTTGGCAGTAGTATATCCAGATGGATATGTGGAGATAAAGGATAGGAAGAAAGATGTAATCATAAGTGGTGGGGAGAATATATCTACCGTGGAGATAGAGAATGTAATATATCAACATCCTGATGTTCTGGAAGTTGCAGTTATTGCTGTGCCTGACGAGGTGTGGGGGGAGGTGCCCAAGGCCATTGTGAATCTTAAACCGGGGAAAAATCTTGCCAAAGATGAAATTATTGACTTTTGCAGGGAGAGGCTAACCAGATTTAAAGTGCCGAAAAAGCTGGAATTTGGTGAACTTCCTAAAACATCTACTGGAAAGATTATGAAACACGTATTGCGGGACAGAGAATGGGCAGAGTATGAGAGAAGGGTGCACTGATACCTGCGAGAGATTGAAAAATGGCATTAGCCAAGCCTGGCTGCCAGCTAATATGGAGAGAGCGTAATCTACCCTTTCCCTTCGTAGAAGGTCAACTGAAACTACAGTGATCTTTTCCTGAACATCTGTTTTGTTCCTGGCTTCCAGAACCTTTTCTTTGATATCCTTTTGAAGGTCTTACAAGGATGCGAATATGACCTCTTAGACCTGGAAGTGGTATCTCACGTGTAAACAGGTAAGCATTTATAGACCATTCTCGCGCATCCGCTCTACTCAAGGTGTCGATTTCTCTATGGGAATATCCTTAGCTGGTGCTCCTGCCTAGCTTTTTGCCATCTCCATTCACCAGCCAGTTTTCAAACAATCCCTTAAAAATCTGGTAGTGTTCCCATGGTACAAAACCAACTATTGTTGACACTTGACATTAACGAGAAATATAATGTGGCCTCTGTAATATGAAGATTGCCGTTAGCGGAAAAGGAGGGACGGGCAAGACCATGTTAGTGTCCTTCCTTTCTATTATATTCGCTAAAGCTGGCTATTCTGTTATTGCCATAGATGCTGACCCAAATGTCAACCTAGCAGATACCTTTGGCTTCCCCAATTCCGAGAAGATAATACCTATATCCAAAATGGATGACCTTATTGAGGAGAGGACAGGGGCAAGGCCTGGTCAAATGGCACCCTATTTCAAGTTAAATCCCAAAGTTGACGATTTGCCAGATAAGTGCTCTCTAAAATATGGCGGAATCAGGATAATGGTCATGGGGCCGATTAAGGCAGCTGGCAGCGGCTGTTATTGCCCCGAAGGCGCTTTGCTCGAAGCCTTGGTTGCACATTTGCTACTTAAGGTAGATGAAATAGTTATTTTAGATATGGAGGCTGGGATAGAGCATTTGACGCGGGGAACTGCGAAGGGAGTGGATAAGCTAATTATAGTAGTAGAACCAACTAGGAAGAGCGTTCTAACAGGCTATAGAGTAAGAGATTTGGCTCTAGAGGTAGGTTTGCAGAGTATCGGAGTGGTGGGCAATAAGATTCGGAATGGGAAAGAAAAGGATTTCCTTATCTCCAACATGGCAGGCTTTGAATTCCTGGGGTTTATTCCTTATGACGAAGACATAGCAGAAGCTGAGATTAGTGGTTTACCTCTCATTGAGGCCAGCGAAAAAGTTATGAGCGAAGTAAAAAACATTGCTGCTCGACTTGGTGATCGATGAGACAGAAATTATTGGTGAGCCAAGAATTTTAAAAAAAGAGAGGAGGGTATTATGGCCTACGATGCAACAAAAATGAAAGACTGGCAGATTTCAGAAGCAGCTGAGGAAAAGATGCCAACCCCCGACGAGTGGCGGGAAAGATTAAACTTGCAAAAGGACGAGATTATTCCTTTCGGGAGGCTATGCAGGCTTGATTTCATGAAGATAATTGAGCGTCTCAAGGATAGGCCGGATGGCAAATACATTGAGGTGACTGCCATAACCCCCACCCCATTAGGGGAAGGAAAAACGACGACTCTGATGGGCATCCTGGAAGGCATGGGCAAGCGAGGTCTGAATGTGGGCGGTGCAATTCGCCAGCCCTCGGGTGGCCCAACTATGAATATTAAGGGAACCGCTGCGGGCGGTGGCAATGCGCTGCTCATTCCTATGACGGAATTCTCCATGGGCCTTACCGGCGACATCAACGACATCAGCAATGCTCACAACCTGGCTATGGTGGCGCTTACTGCCAGAATGCAGCATGAGCGAAACTATAATGACGAGGAGTTGGTCAAACGCAGCAGGATGCGTCGTCTGGACATCGACCCGACCAGAGTAGAGATGGGTTGGGTCATGGATTTCTGCGCCCAAAGCCTCAGGAACATTGTTATAGGCCTCGGCGGTCGCATGGATGGCTTTGCAATGCAGTCCAAATTTGGTATCACTGTGAGTTCTGAAATCATGGCAATGCTGTCTATTGTGAACGACTTGGCGGACTTGCGTGAAAGGATGGACGAGATTACCGTAGCTTTTGATAAGAAAGGCAATCCCGTTACCACAGGCGACTTAGGAGTGGGGGGCGCCATGACCGCCTGGATGCGCAACACTATCAATCCCACCTTGATGTGCACAGCGGAGTATCAGCCGTGCATGGTGCATGCTGGTCCCTTTGCTAACATTGCCGTGGGCCAGTCCTCCATCATCGCTGACCGCATCGGGCTGAAGATGTATGATTATCATGTCACTGAGAGCGGCTTTGCCGCAGACATCGGGTTCGAGAAGTTCTGGAACGTCAAGTGTCGCTACAGTGGTCTCAAGCCACACGTGTCAGTACTCACCACCACTATCAGAGCACTAAAGATGCATGGTGGTGGGCCTAAGGTGGTGGCTGGTTTGCCCCTGCCTGAGTCCTACACTAAGGAGAACTTGGGGCTCTTGGAGAAAGGTATTCCTAATATGTTGCACCACATTAACACCATCAGGACATCGGGCATCAATCCTGTGGTGTGCATCAATAGCTTCCATACGGATACCAAGGAAGAAATCGCTATGGTGCGAAAGGCAGCTGAGGGGGCTGGAGCAGGCTGTGCCGTGTCCAGTCACTGGGCTGATGGCGGCGATGGCGCTCTGGAGTTGGCTGATGCAGTTAAGGAAGCCTGCGAAGCTAAGACCGATTTCAATTTCCTTTACCCCTTGAAAATGAAACTGCGGGAACGAGTGGATAAGATTGCTAAGGTGGTATATGGAGCTGATGGAGTGTCGTGGACCCCTGATGCTGAAGCCAAAGCTAAGTCGCTTGAGGCTGATTCCAAATACGATGAGTACGCTACCATGATGGTGAAGACGCACCTGAGCCTGACCCACGATCCGTCCATTAAAGGCACTCCAAAGGGATGGATGCTACCCATTCGCGATGTGTTGATTTATTCCGGGGCGAAGTTCCTCTGTCCCTGCGCTGGCACCATCAGCCTCATGCCAGGAACCAGCTCTGATCCTGCCTTTAGAAAGGTGGATGTCGATACAAAGACGGGCAAAGTGCAGGGGCTTTTCTAAAAGGCAGTAGACCTAACTTAGAAAGGATAGACTTCGGCGTCCAAATAACCTCTCCCTTTAAGGGAGAGGTTAAAGGTGAGGATACTGGAAGAAACAAAGACTGTCTCTCTAACCATTGACGGAAAAGAAATAAAAGCTGCTAAAACTGAGAAGATACTATGGGCAGCTTTAGATAATGACGTCTATATTCCGAACCTTTGTGCTATTCGAGAAAAGAATGAGCCTTTTGCTTCCTGCCGCCTCTGCTTTGTGGAAGTGAAAGGCAGGGAAATGCCTGTTACTGCTTGTACTGAGCCAGTGGCAGAGGGCATGGTAGTTAATACTAAAGGGGAAAAGGCCTTAAGGCTAGCCCGTATTGCTTTCGAGTTGCTCTTAGCTAGTTTGCCTGTAGACTGTGCTCACTGTTCCAAAAGCGGTTCTTGTGAGCTTCAGAAGATTGCCAAGCACTTACGTGCAAAGCTCAGCACAAAGAGATTCAGGAAAACTCTGCGTGGCTTACCAATAGATTCCAGCAGCCCTCTATTTATCTATGATCCTAATAAGTGTGTACTCTGTGGCAGATGTGTTTGGGTATGCCAGAAAAAACTGAGCATAGCAGCGATTGGTTTTGCCTACCGTGGCTTCCGGCGGATGGTCACCACCTTTGGAGATGAGCCCATTGGCCAATCCAGGTGTCAAGGCTGCGGGGAATGTGTTGATGTTTGCCCTGTTGGTGCATTGGTGTTTAAACGGGAGAATTGACATACACGCTGCCTTATAGTAAATTATTGAGCTTGGGTTCAAGAAGGAGAGATAAAGCATGGTTATAATAGGTGAGAACATACATGTTATAGCGAAAGAAGTAAATGATGCCATAAGAGCTCGAAATCCCAAACCAATCCAGGATTTAGCTAGAGCCCAGGATAAGGCGAGGACTGACTATATAGATGTAAATGTTGGTTACTTAAGGAAAGACACTGAAGAAACCATGAAGTGGATAATCAACACAATTCAAGAGGTTACTGATTTGCCTCTGTCTATAGACACTATGAACCCTGTGGCCATGGAGGTGGGTCTCAGGCTTTGTAAGAAGAGACCTTTGCTTAATTCCGCTTCAGGGAAGACTGACTCTAAAGAGCAGATGCTCCCATTAGCAAAGAAATATAATTGTGATGTAGTGATTTCGGTGATTAACGATAAGGGTATGCCTGCTGAGGGCGATTCAAAATTGGACAGCATCATGGATACAGTGGCTTACGCTAACGATCTGGGAATTCCCAATGAGAATATTTGGGCTGACCCCATAGCTCTCCCAGTAAGCACTGCTGGTGAGGGGCAGAAGAATGCCTTGGCAACTTATGAATTTATAGAGATGCTTCCTGAAGCTTTGCCTGGGCTTAAATCAACGTTAGGGCTTTCCAATATTTCTAACGGAGCACCTATTGAACTTAGACCTCTACTTAACCACGTTTACTTGATAATGTTGGCTAGGAAAGGGCTTTACTCGTCAATTCACGATGCCCTGGATGTGGATATTATGAGCGTATCGAAGGGCGGGAAAGAAAATCTAGTTGACCTCGTCTACAGAACATGGGATGGAGAGGACATAGACCTTTCTTCCCTATCCCAAGAGCAAATAAATTACGTTAAGACGACCAGGGTTCTCGCAGGTGAAGTGCTCTATTCCGATGCTTGGCTTGAATAAGGAGGTTCAATAATGGAGTATAAAGCACCAGTGGAAGCATACACTGGAGTAGTTAGGGAGGAAACTATTGGGACGGGGGAGAAAGCTATAAAGCTGGGAGGGGAGAACATTCTCCCCTTCCATTTTTTTGATGAGGGTTCAGCCCCCCATGCGCCAACCTTCGCCTTGGAGATGTTGGATATGGAGCCTACAGATTGGCCGGAACACTTAGTTGAACCCTTCAAGGATGTGATATCCGATCCAGTGAAATGGGCTAAGAGGTGTGAAGGATTTGGTGCGGATGCGGTCAGCATTTTCCTTCTGAGCACTGATCCTGCAGGAGAGAATCGCTCTGCGGAGGGAGCGGCAACACTGGTAAAAGAAGTGGCTGAGTCAATAAGTATCCCTGTGCTTGTCTACGGCTCCGGGGATGATAAGAAGGATGCTGAGGTTCTCCCCAAGGTTGCTGAGGTGTGCGACGGAATGAATCTCCTTATAGGCCCGGTGCTTAAGGAAAACTACGAAGTTGTGGGGAGGGCAATTCTAGATCACGGGCATAAAGCCTGGGCCGAGAGTCCTTTAGATATCAATTTGCTTAAGGAGTTAAATGTAAAGCTGTGTCATTTCCTGCCTCCCGAGAGGATTGTAATTGATCCAGAATCCACAGCGCTGGGCTATGGCTTTGAATATAGCTTCACTCTAATGGAAAGGGTGAAACAGCTTGGAGTAATTATTAAGGATAGCATGACACAGATGCCCATGATCGCTAATTTGGGAAAGGAAGTTTGGAAGACAAAGCAAGCCAAAGAGAGCGAAAAGCAAGGCTTGCTGTTTGAGGGAATGACGGCTTTAGGACTCCTTTTAGCCGGAGCAAATATCCTTGTCTTGAGGCATCCCGAGAGTTTAAAGTTAGTAAAAGAAACAATCAGTTAAAGATATTTTTTAAGAAAGAGGTGAAAAATGGCAGAGGTAAAAGAAAAGACGCTTTCCAAAAAATTGGAGGAAGTCCATGAGCGCATAAAAGCGGAGATTCCTTGGGAGCCAGTAGGGCCCACCCCAATGCCAGAAATTCCCGATCTGAGAAGCTGGGACATGAGGCTTCTTAAAACCTACGCGCCATTTTATTCTCCATTCTGTGATTTATGTTGCTTCTGCACCTATGGGAAGTGTGACCTCACCGAGGGTAGAAGGGGAGCCTGTGGCATTGACATAGCCACGCAACAGGCAAGGTTTATACTTTTGGCTTGTTTGATAGGATGTTCCGCTCACGCCGCTCACGGCGGGCACATTCTGGAGTTTCTTATAGAGAAGCATGGCGCAGATAAGAAGATAGATATGGGCCCATTCATTGAGATTGAAGCGCCAAATATAAGGACAGTTACTGGTTTGAAACCAGAGACCCTGGGAGACCTCCAAATAGCTCTAGAGTATGTATTCAAGGAGATTGCCCACCTTCTTGATTCTTGCCACACGGGACAAGAGGGAAGCGCTCTGGATTATGAATCTAAAGCCTTGCATGCTAGCATGCTGGACCATGTAGGTATGGAGATAGCTGATATTGCCCAAATTGTGGGATTTGGCTTCCCTACTTCTGTTGCTGATACACCTCTGGTGGAGATGGGATGGGGGGCGATAGATAAAAGCAAGCCAGTAATCTTACTATCAGGGCATAATCCAGCTACCTCGACGGTGGTAATTGACTATCTCAGGGAACACAACCTTGAAGACCAGGTAGAGGTCTGCGGCCTATGCTGCACTGCACTAGAAACTACAAGGTATTCAGACAAAGCTAAAATAGTTGGTCCTCTTTCCCGTGCACTTTTCTTCATGAGGGCGGGCATTGCCGATGTTATCATGACAGACGAGCAATGCATAAGAACAGACACGCCTCAGGAAGCAGCCAAGGTGGGTTCAGCAGTTATCGCCTGTCTTGACAAGGCTATGTATGGACTTGAGGATGCCACTGAGATGGATTCGGATAAGATAGTAAGACGAATGGTGGATAATAAAGAACAGTTTGCCATCTTGGACTCCTCAAAGGCAGCCGAGGTAGCGGTCAAAGTCGCCATGGAACTTGCCCCCCAGAGAAAGAAGGAATGGCTAACGGAGGAAGAAGCCATAGAACTGGCTAAGAAGTGTACTAATTGTGGCATGTGTGAGAGAGTATGTCCCAATCTTTTCTCCATCGGCGAAGGGATAACCAAGTTGGCCAAGGAAGGCAATTTCGACTTGATAAGGAAGCAATTCCTGCAGTGCATTGGCTGTGGAAAATGCGAGCAAGAGTGCCCCAACAAAGTTCCCATCTTCAAGATAATGCAGACAGCGACGAGCATGGAGACCTGGAAATGCAGGGCTGGGCGCGGTCCTGTTATGGATACCGAGATAAGGAATGTCGGTGCACCTCTTACCTTGGGTACAATCCCCGGAGTTATTGCCCTCGTCGGTTGCTCCAACTACCCCGATATTGAAGATATTGCCGACATGGTAGAGGAGTTTGCCAAGAGAAAGTATATTGTAGTCCTCACAGGCTGTGCCGCTATGGTTGCCGGAATGAAGAAAGACGCCGATGGCTTAACCGTGTATGAAAAGTTTCCTGCCGATTTTGATGCTGGAGGGGTAGTGAATATTGGCTCATGTGTTTCCAATGCTCATATCAGTGGAGCGGCGATAAAGATAGCCAATATCTTTGCTGCTCTTCCTTTAAGAGGGAACTATGAGGTCATGGCTGATTACGTGCTTAACCGAGTGGGCGCCTGTGGTGTAGCCTGGGGTGCAATGTCCCAGAAGGCAGCTTCCATCGGCACCGGGTTCAATAGGTTGGGTGTGCCCGTGGTTTTAGGTCCTCACTCCTCCAAGTATAGAAGGCTGTTTCTCTCTAGGAAGGAAGAGGATGATTGGAAGGCTATGGATGCCAGGAAGAAGGAGATTGTGGATACTGTGGAGCCTGCCCCCGAGCACTTGGCTTATGTATGTGAGACAAAAGAAAAAGCCATGCCAATGATAGCCAAGCTGTGTATAAGAAGAAACGATACCCCTCAGGGAAGGGCGATAAAACTTAACCACTATATTTCCCTGTACAAGAAGTATATTGGAGCGGGTTTGCCCGAAGATATTCAGCTCTTTGTCCGAAGGGATGCTGATATTCCTTTGGTCTATAAAAAGGAAGTGCGGGCATATCTACAGGAAATCGGCTGGCAACCCAGGGAGCCAATTGGACTTCCTACCTTGATTGGGACTTATCCTAGCAAGATTCCTGTGGATGCAGTAATACATTAGTGAAGAAGATGAATAGGCTAAAAGGAGGGAAAAAATGAGCGCAGTAATACCACGACATAGGGTAAATGTCTTAACCGGAATCAAATCAGCCAAGCTAATCGAAGACCCGACGGAGTACTCTAATTTGATTCGAAAGGCAAAAAGACCGCTTCTCGTAGTTGGGCCTCTCTTGCTTGAATCGACGCCCGACGGCAAGTTGCTCCTCGAGTATGCCTTAGACATTGCCAAGCCTAGCAATATCCCCATATGTGCCACAGCGCAAACTAAAGGGAAGGTGGGAGAGCTAGGAGTCAAGCCAGATTCTGTTTATGATGTCGTGGAGATAACGAATGCTCTTAAAGACCCCGACTGGAATGGAGTTAGAAGAGAAGGTAATCATGACCTGGTGATCCTTTTTGGCATAAGGAGCGACCTTGGGAACCAAAGCCTTTCCACACTCAAGCACTTCGCCCCTCACCTGAAAACTATGACATTGTGTAAGCATTACTTCCCTCATGCCAATTACTCCCTTACCAATTTCAAAAAAGATGCTAAGTGGTTGGAGTTTCTGGAAAGCTTAATAGAGAACTTGAAGAAAGGAGGATAGAAAAAGTGGAAGGCGAATTTCACGCAGATATTGGACCCCAATATGAAGGTGAGGTGATAAGGAAGGAAGATCTTTACCTGGAGTTTGGTGGCCCTAAGGTAGCATATAAATTTGAGCTGGCGACGGTGAAGAGCCTCGATGAAGTAGAGAATGAGAAAATAGAGATTATCGGTCCCGATATAAATGAATTGGAAGCTTACGATGAAGAAAAGAAGGGTGGGAGTTACCCTATAGCTATTCTGGTTGATGTTGCTGGAGGGGAACTGGACAAGGATGCCGAGGCGATCATTGAGAGAAGGATTCACATGTTTACTAACATGGTTGAGGGTTGGTATCACATGAATCAGAGGCAAGATTGCTGGTTGAGGATAAACAAGGATTGTTATAAGAAAGGCTTCACTTCCTTAAAGGAATTGGGGGAAATTTATAGCTTGCTATATACTTCAGAGATGTCAATAATTGAGAAAATCCAAATCACTATTATCACTGATGAGGGAAAAATAAAGGAACTTCTGCCGCACGCTCTGGAGGTTTATGCTGCCAGGGATGAAAGGGCAAGGACTCTAAGGGATGAAGACGTGGATACATTTTATGGCTGCGTCCTTTGTCAGAGTTTCGCTCCTACCCATGTCTCCATTATAAGCCCGGATAGGATTGCCAATTGTGGAGCCATAAACTGGTTTGATGGCAGAGCTGCAGCCAAGATCGACCCTGAAGGACCTATATTTGCTATACCAAAAGGGGAGCTTATAGACCCCATAAAGGGTGAATACACGGGAGCGAATAAAGTTGAATTTGAGAAGTCCCTGGGGACTTACGACAGGGTTTATCTCTATAGCGCCTTCGATCATCCCCATACTTCATGCGGCTGTTTCGAGGCTATAGTTTTCTATATTCCTGAGGTAGATGGATTTGGACTCGTGCACAGGGATTTCAAGGGTGAGACTGTAATTGGAGAGACCTTTTCTCATATGGCTGGTGAAACATCTGGTGGAAAGCAAATAGAAGGCCGCCTGGGAACTGGACTAGAGCAATTAAGGTCTCCCAAGTTCATTCAGGCGGATGGGGGACGGAGAAGAATGGTGTGGATGCCCAAAGACATAAAAGAGAGATATAAAGAAGCCTTTGAAGCAGATGGGGTATATGACAAAATTCCCACAGAAGAAGACGTAAAAAATACCGATGAGCTTCTGGAATTTCTTGATAAGGTAGGACACCCCTGGATAATGGGGGAAGTGGAGCTTCCTGGGTGAGACTGTCGCGAGCAAGGCGAAGCAATCCAACCCAGAAGTGAAGATAAAAAGTAAAGATAACCCTCGTTAACTCAACGCTTTTACCTGGCGAGGGGGAGGTAGGTTATTATGCCGATTGCAGGATCCCAAATTATGAAGATGCTTCCTGGCAGGAAGCCATGTAGGGAGTGTGGCTTCCCTACCTGTTTTGCCTTCGCTATGAAGCTAGCTTCAGGCGGGACAACCGTAGATAAGTGCCCTTATCTGGATGAGGAGGCGAAAGCTAAACTAACAGATCTTCTGGCACCGCCTATAAAGCTTGTCACCATAGGCTCAGGGGAGAATAAGATTCAAATCGGGAATGAAGAGGTAATATATAGACACGAGAAGACCTACCACCATGCACCAGGAATTGGTCTACTTATCTCCGATAAGGAGGCTGACGACAAAATTGATGAGAAGATAAGGAAGATAAAAGAGCTGCAGTTCTCCTGGATAGGAGTAACACTTAAGGCAGACCTGTTAGCTCTCTACTTTGAATCAGGTGATAGGAATAGATTTCTAGCTTTGGTCAAAAAAGTTTACCAATCAACCGATGTGCCCATGATTTTGATTTCAGAAGATATGGATGCCTTATTTTCTGCCAGGGATCTATGTGCTGACAGAAACCCCCTTCTCTACCCTGTGACCAAAGAAAACATAGAGGAAACAATCCCAAAGATTAAAGAGAAGCCTAGTCCGATAGGAGTTCGGGGGGATAATCTAGAGTCGTTGGCATCTTTAACTCTTAGATTAAAGGATGCCGGCATTGAAGATGTGGTCTTAGCCCCAGGCTCCAAGAGTCTAATGGAAGCGGTGAGAGACCAGACCTTCATCAGGAGGGCGGCCATAAAGCAAGGATTCAGACCTCTTGGCTATCCTACCATTGCTTTCCCCTGCTTCATAGCTAAAGATGGGCTAAAAGAGGCTATGGCTGGCTCAGCCTTTATAAACAAGTTCACTAGCATAATCATATTCTCCGATTTCGACCAATATTCCTTACTTCCCACTTTAATTCAAAGGCTCAATATTTATACTGATCCTCGCTTTCCCATGGGGGTGGACGAGAAATACTATGAGGTATTGGAGCCTGATGAATATTCCCCTGTTCTTGTCACCTCAAACTGGGCCTTGACTTATTTCCTGGTGTCCTCGGCTGTCGAGGCTACTAAAATTCCTGGCTATGTTTGCGTAAAGGATTCGGAAGGGCTTGGTGTCCTTACAGCTTGGGCAGCGGGCAAGTTTGACGGCGAATCTGTGGGGGAATTTATTAAGAAAAGTGGAATCGCAGACCGCGTAAAACACAGAAAGCTAATTATCCCAGGCAAGGTGGCCAGAATTAAAGGTGCGCTGGAAGACGCCTTGAATCTTGAATGGGAGATTATAGTTGGTCCCAAAGAAATAACTGCGTTGGGAAAATTCCTTCCAGACGTTGCTAAAAACCTAAGGGAATAAAAGTTGATAGGCACAAAGGAGTCAGAGCAATTAGCTAAGACCTTATCATCATACAGTAAAGAAAGGAAAAGCTTAGTTCCTTTATTGCAGGAAGTTCAGGCGAAACTGGGGTATCTTGCCACGGAAGCGATGCGAGAGATTGCTAGTTTCTTGGCCATCCCGGAAATTGAAGTCTATGGAGTCGCTACCTTCTATAACCAATTTCGGTTCGTTCCCTTGGGAAAGCACCATGTCAGAGTTTGCATGGGCACTGCGTGTCATTTTGCAGGAGGGAAGCTTATTCTGGAAGCTTTAGAAAGGGAACTTAGCATCAAGGTAGGAGAAACTAGGGGGGATGGGGAATTCAGCTTAGAACGAGTCGCTTGTGTTGGTTGCTGCATGCTAGCTCCGGTAATGATAATAGGAGATGAGATTCATCCTAAAATGACGCCTTTCAAAGTGGAGGAAGACTTAATACCTTACAAGCAAGAATCTCAAAAAGAGAGCTCAGGCGAAGAGCAAGCTGGGGAGCATTAGGAAAGCATAGTGAATGACGTTTCAGGAAATCCAGAACCAAGCAAAATCCGAATGGGAAACTCTGCAAAATAACACTTATATCCTCATTGGCACAGCCACTTGTGGTAAAGCAGCTGGTGCCTTAGCTACTCTTGAAGCTTTGGGAAAAGAGCTGTCACGGCAGAGTGCCGATGCTAAAATTATTCAGGTTGGCTGCATGGGGCTGTGTTATGCCGAGCCCTTAGTTACTATATCAAAACCCGATTCTTTCCGTGTGGTGTACCATAACGTAACCCCGGAGCTTGTCCCTCGTCTTATAGAAGGCTATATTATGGGCGATGATCCTTGCCTTGAACTTGCCTTGGGCACTTTGGAAGGGGGTGGGGATGAAGCTCCCTATATCCCGGAACTACCCAGATTTGAACGTGAACTTCGTCTTGTATTGCGCCGTTGTGGCTACATCGACCCGGCGAATGTAAACCATTACATCGCTAATGGTGGATATAGCAGCTTGGGAAGGGCGCTGAAGATGCAACCTGAGGAGATAATTGAAAAGGTAAAAAATTCAGGATTGCGCGGGAGAGGTGGAGCTGGATTTCCCACTGGACAGAAGTGGGAGTTTTGCCACAAGGCTGAAGGAGAGCCGAAATACGTGGTATGTAATGCTGATGAGGGGGATCCGGGTGCATTTATGGACCGAGTTGTTTTGGAAAGTGACCCTCAGCAAGTTATAGAGGGGATGATTATTGGTGGTTATGCTGTGAATGCCAGACAAGGATATATTTATGTCCGTGCTGAATATCCTTTAGCCATCGAATGCCTGGAGATTGCCTTAAAGCAAGCAGAGGGACTAGGTCTTTTAGGGGATAATATCTTGAGCAGCGGTTTTAATTTTCATATAGGGCTAGCCATGGGGGCTGGTGCTTTCGTCTCCGGTGAGGAGACGGCACTAATGGAGGCTGTGGAAGGAGAGATGAGTACACCCAAGCCAAGACCGCCTTATCCTGCTGAAGCTGGATTGTGGGGCAAACCCACCCTGCTAAATAATGTGAAAACTTTTGCCAATATCCCATTGATAATCGAGCGGGGCGCAGATTGGTTTTCCTCCACGGGGACTGAGGGAAGCAAAGGGACAGCGGTGTTTACTCTGGCAGGCAAGGTTAACAACGCTGGACTTGCCGAAGTGCCTATGGGCACAACACTGCGTGAGCTCCTTTATGACATTGCTGGCGGGATTCCTAAAGATAAGTCATTTAAAGCGGTACAGATAGGGGGCCCCTCGGGAGGCTGTCTCCCCGAGAGTTTACTTGACACGCCTCTTGACTATGACTCTCTCAGGGAGGCTGGTTCGATGTTGGGCTCAGGAGGCATGATTGTCATGGATGAGGATAGCTGCATGGTTGATGCTGCTCGCTTCTTCCTCGATTTTACCACAAAGGAATCTTGTGGCAAGTGTACTCCATGTCGGCTAGGAACATTGCAGATGCTTCATATCCTGGAAGATATTACAACGGGTAAGGCTGAAGCCAAAGACCTCGATCTCCTGATTGAGCTAGCCGAAGGTGTAAAAGCAGGGTCGCTTTGCGCCTTGGGGGGAACAGCCCCAAATCCTGTTCTCACTACCATGAGGTACTTCCGCGATGAATATGAAGCTCACATCTTGCAAAAGCGCTGCCCAGCGAAGGTCTGCCCTGAACTCACCGCCTATTATATCCTTCCTGATAAGTGTGAGAGAAGCTGTGAGCATTGCTTGCTCACTTGCCCTACCGAGGCTGTTAAAGGCGAAAAAGGAGAGATAAAGTTTATCGATCAAGAGAAATGTGTTAATTGCGGCACTTGCATGGATGTTTGTCCTCCCGAGTATGATGCAGTGATAAAGCTATCACCTATTACCCAACTTCCTCCAGAAGACCTAGCAGCTAAGGAACGATGTATAGCGCAACAGGTGACATGATGGCCAGGAAAGTTGTTTCCACTGGAAGAGGAGGAGCAGGGAAATCAAGCTTTGTTGCTTTGATTAGCAAATACCTGAAAGCTCCGACATTACTTATTGACCTTGATCCCGACCTCAGTCTTGCTGATATGCTTGGGTTTGATTTTCATAAGGAAGGGAAAAGAACTGTCTGCGAAGCGCTTTACGACGTCATCGAAAAAAGAAAAAGCAATATAAGCCCTACGATTACAACACACGATCTGATGGAATCCTTGCTATGGAGTGATTGTTTATACGAAGGAAGAAAAATGGACCTCATTACTCTGGGAACAAAGCTCACCGAAGGCTGCCTTTGCGCGCCAGACGAGATACTCAGGAAAACAATTCCCAAGCTAGCTAAGAATTATGCCAGCATGGTAGTAGATTCTCCAGCAGGAGTGGAACATTTGAATCGGAATATAGTATCGGACATAAATGACCTTTTCGTTGTATGCGACCCATCCGACAAATCCTTGAAGCATATATCGAGAGTCAAAGAGATTATTAAGCAAGTGGGAATTAGGTACAGTCACTTTTACCTGGTGGCAAACTACGAGTGTAATGAAGAGGCAGAGAAGTACTTACAGGGTAAGGGAGAAGTCTATCTGGGCAAAATAGACTACGATGCTTATTTAGAACAATACAACTTGGAGGGCAAGTCTCTTTTGGGGTTGCCTGAGGATTCGCCTGCTTCTTTGTCTATAAAGAGGATTTTGGCAAAGGCAGGCTATCAGATTAGGTAGAGTGGAGAACAAGCAAGAATGAAGGAAGATACTGTGGCCAAAACCAACGATAACGGTATGGCATGAGAAGTGCTATCACCCAGAGAGATGTGACAGAGAGAAATTTGTGCTGCTGTTCTTGAATATCTTAGTGGACTTTGGAAGTAAGAAAAGCGATAATATTTACCTTACCCTATTCCAGGGTTTTGCCAGTATTGAGGTACATGCGTTGAGCCATGCCCCATGGAGGCAATTAGGATGTTCTAAACAATGCACATGAAGGCAGAAAGATGAGAGACAAGCGACTGTATTGGTGCCCTTTTTGTCAGCGCAATGTTTCATTATGGAGGACAAAAGATAACAAATTAATGTGTCCCCGATGTGGTAGGGAGGTAGTTTACATAACAAGCGATGGTAGTATCGGGGCAATCAAAGGAAAAGAGCTAAGTAAGGGGAAATAGCAATATGGGGAAAGTACTTGTTTCTACAGGAAGAGGCGGAGCAGGCAAATCGACTTTTGTGGCTTTGGCCAGTAGATATTTGAATCCCCCAAAGCTGCTGATAGACCTCGATCCCGATGAGAGCCTAGCTGACATGGTCGGAGTGGATTTGAAGGGAAAAGGGAAAAAGACCATTTCGGGTGCTCTTTACGACGCTATAGAGGAGAACAAAGGAGTTGGTCTCACAGGCTATAATCTCCTATCCGATGTACTGCAATCCGTCTTGTACAAGGGAAGAGAATTTGATCTTATCGCCTTGGGAACAAAGTTTACTGTGGGTTGTTACTGTGCCCCAGATGCAGTACTCAAAGACTTCATCCCCAGTCTGGTTGAAGATTATGAAGAGCTAATAGTAGACTCACCTGCGGGGTTGGAGCATTTCAATCGCAAGGTGGTGATGAACATAGATGACATATTTGTAATGCTAGACCCCTCCGAGAAATCCGCAAAACATATAGAAAGGGTCAGGGATATTATCAGGGAAGTGAAGGTTAGCTACAATCATCTCTACCTGATAGGGAACTACAGATTTAGCGAGGAAACGGAAAAGTATTTGCGAGGCACAGGGGAGGCTTATTTAGGGAAAATAGACTATGATTCTAATGTAAGGCAATATAATTTGGAGGGGAAATCTCTTCTTGGCTTGCCCCAGGATTCTCCTGCTGCCCTCTGTGTAAGAAGGATTTTGAAGAAGGCAGGCTACAAAATCAAGGATGGAGATTTAACATCAAGCCGAGCGAGAAAGTAGCCGAGGATTTACCTTTGGAAAAGTTTAGGAGGTAGAGTTAATGAATGCACAAACACAAAAACCTTTTGAGGAGATCTTAGGATATCTCGAGGGTAAAAAGAAGATAGTTCTTATGGGCTGTGGAGGATGCGCTACAGTTTTTCATACAGGGGGTATAAAAGAAGTAGATGAAATGGCAGAGAAGCTAACGAAGGGGGGGAAGGAGATCATAGGCAAAATTGGACTGCCCTTCGCAGTCTTTACTTGCTATCTTCCTATGTCTTCGATGCTCTTGAGAGAACACAAGAAGGAGATAGAAGAGTGCGATGCCATGTTAATGCAGAGTTGTGGCGATGGCTTACAAGCAGTTCGGGGGTATTTGGAGGAGGAAATGGGGATCGTAAAGCCTATCTACCCATCAAACGATGCCCTCGGATTTTCTAGCGGTGGCCCTGCTGTGTTTAAGGAGGAATGCCAGGCGTGCGGGGAATGCGAGATTGGAAAGACTTTTGGTATTTGTCCCTTTGTGCAGTGCCCTAAGGGCTTGCTCAATGGGCCGTGTGGTGGTACGACTGAAGATGGCAAGTGCGAAGTAGACCCTACGCGCGACTGTGCCTGGGCTGTGATTTATAAAAGAGCAGAGGAACTTAATCAGGTTGATAAGCTTCTGGGGATAGTGGAGCCGCACCACTGGAGCAAAGCGGTAAGGCCACGTAAGTTAGAGGTTGAACCTATCGATCTTATGGAGGAACTGAAAGGAACAAAGAAAGTTATAGAAGGATTGGGAGTGTGATGTAGCTCCCTTTTGCCAGAACGCCAATTAGGCAGTAAAATCGGGAAAGGACGCAAAAGTGGAGGCATGAGCAAACTGAGTGAAGCATTACAATCCCACAAGTTTGTGGTCACGGGTGAAGTCGGCCCGCATCAAGGATCTTATTAAGGAATTAAGAACAAGGGTTGGGAAAATTAGCCTTGTAGTTAACAGGGTGAACGGTAAGCTTCCCTCAGAAATAGGAAAGGCGATTGATGATTTTGGGCTTTCACTCATCACTACAATCCCTGAAGACCCCTATGTTGCTGATTTGGAGATAAAAAGGAACACCGCTTGTGGCTCTCCCTCAGGATTCTTCCCTTCAGCAAAGGATGAAGGAGATAGCAAGCAAGATAAGTTGCTTAAGGAAGGAGTGCAATGAACAAAAATGTTGACGAATACCCCGTAATCTGGCTCCAAGGTGCCGGTTGTACCGGCTGCTCTGTATCAGTTTTAAACTCCGTTAGCCCGACGATAAAGAATGTTCTTATTGATGAAGTTATTCCTGGAAAGCATGTGAATCTCAGGTTTCACCCCACGATAATGGCTGGGGCAGGCGAGCTGGCGATAGAAGTACTCAGGGATACACAGGAGCATCGAAAAGGAGAGTATATCCTTATCGTTGAAGGTGCAGTTCCCACGGCCGAAGATGGAGTTTATGCAGTTGTGGGGGAGGAAGATGGGAAGCCGGTAACCCTTCTTTCCAGGGTTCTTTCTTTAGGCGCTAATGCAATGGCTGTTATCGCCCTAGGAACTTGTGCTGCCTTTGGTGGGATTCCTTCTGGATCTCCCAATCCCACCGGATGTCGAGGGGTTATGGATACCTTTGAAACTCATAATATCTCAACCCCAGTGATAAACATTCCGGGCTGTCCTCCTCATCCTGACTGGTTCGTAGGGACCGTAGCCAGCATTCTTATTGGAGGGCTTCCTGAGCCTGAGGAACTTGATGAATTTGGTAGGCCGAAGCTTTTCTTTGGCTCACTGATTCACGAGAATTGCCCGCGCCGCGCCTATTACGACGAAAGGAAATTTGCTAAAAAGCTTGGGGAGCCCGGCTGTCTTTATGATCTAGGATGCAAAGGGTCTGTCACTTATGCTGATTGTCCACTTCGCCTCTGGAATGGAGGGGTGAATTGGTGCATCGGCAACAATTCTCCCTGCATCGGCTGCTGCGAGCCCGGTTTCCCAGATGTTGTATCCCCCTTCTATGCCAAGATGGAGGAATATCTCCCTCAAGGCGGGGAAAAATAAGTAAGGAGGAGCAAGTTGGGTCAAATAATTATAGATCCGCTCACTCGAATTGAAGGTCACCTAAAAATTGAGGCCATGGTGGAGTATGGGGTGGTCAAAGAGGCAAGGTCCACAGGGACTTTGTTCCGCGGTTTTGAAATTATCCTTCGGGGGCGGGATCCACGTGATGCACAGCGAATAACTCAAAGAATTTGTGGGGTTTGCCCCACAAGTCACTCCACTGCAGCTGCTCTAAACTTGGATAGTGCCTTTGGAATCGCTGCTAAGATCCCTGGAAATGGGCGAATCCTCCGCAATCTTATTCTTGGAGCAGCCCATATTGCGGATCATATCTTACATTTTTATCACCTTTCTGCTTTGGATTATGTGGATATCGCCGCCCTGGGAAAATATGAGGGAAAAGATCCAACTTTAAATTCAGTTAAAGATTTCATCACAAGAGGAGAACTTGGCCCCTTTATTACGAGGTACAACGACGATTTTCGCCTTTCCCAGGAAGCTAACGTGGAACTGGCAGCGCGTTACCTAAAGGCTTTCGAGATGCGCCGTAAGGCGCAGGAAGCGGCAGCGATATTCGGCGGGAAGCTTCCCCACAATATAGGCATTGTTCCCGGAGGGGTGACGGCTATTGCCACAGTGGATAAGATCGCCTCCTTCCTTTGGAGGTTAAATGAGCTTCGGGATTTTATTGATAATGTTTACCTCCCCGATGTAATTAAAGTGGCAAAGGCGTATCCTGACTATCTTGAAATTGGTGCAGGATGTAAGAGAACTCTCAGCTACGGAGTGTATGAGCTCGAGACTACGGAGGCTGACCTAGTAAGGAGGAAAAGGCTTTTCAAAAATGGGCTTGTTTCTGAGAGTTTAGAACTTGAGCCTTTAGACATCTCAAAGATTCGTGAGGAGGTTAGAAACTCTTGGTATGCTGAGGAGTGCGCTGGAAAGCCAACCGAGGGAAAAACTATCCCCACTCCACACAAGGAAGGTGCCTACTCTTGGATAAAATCACCTCGAAGTGATGGCCGGGTCTGTGAAGTTGGATCTCTAGCTCGAGTTCTTGCCACATATGTTGGGGGCGATCCGAGAATGCGAGAACTTGTAGACGGAGCTTTGAAGGTAATCGGCGTCTCAGCGAAAGCGCTTTTCTCAACTTTGGGCCGGCATCTTGCTCGGGCTTTGGGAGCAAAGTTTATCGCTGATTCTATGCCTGCCTGGCTTTTAGAGCTTAAGCCAGGAGAGCCAGCATATATTGACTATGAGGTGCCTGAAGAGTCGGAAGGAATGGGCATTACTGAGGCAGCGCGTGGTGCCTTGGGGCACTGGATAAAGATAAAGGATAGGAAAATAGCTCTATACCAATGCGTTGTTCCCACAACTTGGAATGCCTCGCCGCGTGATGACCATGAGCAGCCAGGACCTATTGAGCAGGCTTTAGCTGGGATTAAGATAAAGGATGAAAAGAACCCGGTAGAGATAGGGCGGATTGTACGTTCCTTCGATCCCTGCCTTGCTTGTGCAGTGCACCTCCTCTCACCAAAGGGAACGGAAATTGGTAGAGTTCAAGTTTGCTAACATGGCTGAGGTTGGCATTGTTGGCGTCGGGAACCTACTCCTCAAAGATGAGGGAATAGGGGTTCATGTGATTCAGGCCCTTGAAAAGCTAGAAATTGAAGGTGTGAAGCTTATCGACGCCGGAACCTCTCCAGATTTCCCTTTCTTCGTTCAAGGGCTGAAGAAGCTTGTGGTCATTGATGCTGCCCAGATGGGGGGGCAGCCGGGGGTGGTTTACAAGTTCACTCTCTCTGAGCTTGAACTTGAATCTAAAGAAACGTTCTCCCTTCATGAGATAGGGCTTATTGAAAACCTTAAGCTTGCCCAGGCTCTAGGAGGCCCAAGAGAGGTAACGATTATAGGCGTTGAACCCGCTGAAGTAAACTGGGGGCTTGAGCTCTCACCAATCCTTAGAGAAAAGTTTCCCCAGATTTTAAATCTTGTGTTGGAGGAAGGAAATGCTTTGCTCAGAACAGAAACCGTTTGAGGAGATCTTGGGTTATCTTAATGGAGAAAATTCCACCTTTATTGTTGGCTGTAAAGGTTGCGCCGAGGGATGTGAGAGTGGGGGTGAGCCTCAGGTTAAAGAAATAAAGGATAAATTGGAGAAAGAAGGCAAGAGGGTTAAGGGCTTTACTGTTATTGACATAGTTTGTGATGCCCATCTCTCCCGTCTAAAACTTGCCGCTCACAAGAAAGCCGTTGATGAAGCCGATTCCATTCTTGTTATGACTTGTGGGGCGGGAATTCAGACTATAGCTGAGCTCGCTGACAAGATGGTACACCCTGGTTGCAATACCATTTCCTCAGGTGGGGGTCATGCTGAGTGGAAGGAAGCGGAAAGATGTCTCGAGTGCGGCGATTGTATACTGGAGTTTACTGGTGGCATCTGTCCCATAGCGAGATGTTCCAAGCATTTGCTTAACGGTCCCTGTGGTGGCTCGCAAGGTGGTAAGTGTGAGGTCGATCCAAGCATTCCTTGTGCCTGGCAATTGACTATCGAGAGGCTGACTAAGCTGGGACAACTCGATAAGCTAGGGAAGATCGTGCCTCCAAAAAATTGGAACGTAAGTCTTGTTGCAGGGCGACCAGTTAAACGGTAGAATTCGGGAAAGAAAGCAAAAGGGGAGACATGAGCAAACTTAGCGAAGCATTACAATCCCAAAAGTTTGTGGTCACGGGTGAAGTCGGCCCACCTAAAGGCGTGGCCATTCAGGAAATGATAGAGTCATGTGAACTGTACAAAGGGAGAGTTGTAGCAGTCAATGTAACTGATCAACAAAGTGCTGTAATGAGATTAGGTTCACTGGCAGTTTGTCACCTTCTGATAGATATGGAAATCGAACCTATTTTTCAAGTAACCTGCCGTGACCGTAATCGCATTGGCATACAATCAGATTTGCTCAGTGCCTATGTGCTCGGGATTGAGAATATCCTTTGCCTCACCGGCGACTATGTTACTTTAGGTGACCATCCCCAAGCCAAACCCGTTTTTGACCTTGACTCAGTTTCCTTGCTCCAGGCTGCGGTTCAATTGCAGCAAGGTAGAGACTTGGCAGGAAAGGAGATCCAGGGCTTCCCTAAGTTTTTCTTGGGTGCTACAGTTAATCCTGGCGCTAATCCTTTAGAGCCGCAGATTATCAAGATGGAGAAAAAGGTCAAAGCTGGGGCTCAGTTTTTCCAGACCCAGGCCGTTTATGAGCCCAAGAAATTTGAGGAATTTATGCAAGCGGTGAAACATCTCGGTGTGCCTGTGCTAGCGGGAATCATTCTCCTGAAGTCGGCTGGTATGGCTCGTTTTATGAACAAAAATGTTGCTGGAGTCCACGTGCCTGATAATCTCATTGAGGAAATGGAGAAGGCAGAAAAAAGAGTAGACAAAAGCATTGAAATCGCTGCTCGACTGATTAACGAGCTCAGGGGGCTTTGTCAGGGGGTGCACATCATGCCTATCGGCTGGGAGAAAAGAGTCCCAGCAGTCTTAGATGTGGCTGAGTTATAGGTGTTATAATAATAAGCAAAATGTGAGGAGGAGCGATAAGTTATTAATACTGACTTGCCTAATAAAGAAATAATATTACAGGTTCTGAGAGCCTCCAGCATATTTGAAGAGGTCAACGATGAGGCATTATCCAAGATAGCTACTTTTTCCCATGAAGTAAGCTTCCAGCCCGGGGAAATCATCTTTGCTGAAGGCGATGTTGCCGAGAAGTTGTATATTCTAGTGGAGGGAGAGGTAGGCATCGAGGCTAGGCTATCGACTCGGCCTGGCTCAGTGAGGCGGGGTACTATTGAAAGTGTCGCCCCCGGTGGAGTCTTCGGTTGGTCAGCCATCCTCGAAACTCACCTTACTATGGGTGCTCGAGCTATCTCTGCAGCTAAGGCGATTGCTGTTGATGGCCATGCCTTGCATTCTCTCCTTGCGCAAGACACGGAACTGTGCTCACCAGTGATGAGGAAATTGGTAGATATTGTTTCTCTTCGACTTGCCAACACCAGAATTACGCTGGCACATATTCTCTCAGTTTGCTCCCACGATTTGAAAGCACCTTTAGCTGCTGTGCAGAGCTATCTTCAGGTCATTCTTGGTGGTTTTGTTGGCGAGCTAAATGAAAAGCAAAGGGAGATGCTCTCCCGAAGCTGCGTCAGAATTGCTGAGTTCATTGAGATGATTGATAATATTCTGGATATTTCCCGCTTTGAAGTTGGTGCGGTGGAGATGGAGAACTTATCCTTGCCCGAGGTGGTTCGTGATAGCATCGAGATGCTTCGTCCTCTAGCTGAGGAGAAGAAACTGAATTTTACGCTGGATTTAGCTCAAGATGTGCCCAAAGTTAAAGGCTCAGCGACACGTATCAAGCAGGTAGTCGCTAACTTAGTAGGGAATGCCATTAAATTCACTCCGTCTCAAGGTGAGATTTCTATTAAGTTAAAGGAGGATGATGGTTACCTCAGGGTAGAAGTGGCTGATACTGGCGTGGGTATATCTCCTGAGGAGTTGCCCAAGATATTTGATGATTTCTATCGTGGGGTAGCCGGAGGCACCGAAGCTAAAGGAACTGGCTTGGGGCTTTCCATTAGCAAGAAAATTATCGAGACTCACGGTGGGAGAATTTGGGCAGAAAGCCCTTGCCCTGAGACGGGGAGAGGCAGCAAGTTTGTTTTTGCCTTGCTCAAGAGCTAGGCTTAGAATTGAAAGGAATCGAGGACAATGAAAGCAGGAACTAATCTGGAAAAAGTTCTGGAAAGTGGCGCTTTTGCCGTCACCGCTGAAGCGGCTCCAGCTAAGGGAGCTGTTAGTAGTGCCATCGAGAGGAAAGGCGAGATGCTCAAGCCTTATTGTGATGCCGTAAATGTCACCGACAACCAGTCGGCAGTGGTACGGATGTCGAGCTGGAGCAGTTGCGTTCTCTTGAAACAATTTGGGATTGACCCTGTAATGCAGGTCGTTGTCAGGGACAGGAATCGGCTGGCTATACAAAGCGATGTCTTAGGAGCGCTAGCTCTGGGAATCCAAAACATCTTATGCTTGTCGGGAGACCATCAATCACTTGGCAACCATCCCGAGGCTAAAGGGGTCTACGATGTCGATTCCATCCAATTAGTTCAAATGTTAAAGACCATGCGAGATGAAAAGAAGTTCCAATGCGGTGAGGAGATATCAGGCGAGGTGCCTATCTTTATCGGTGCTGTGGCCAATCCCTTTGCTGCTCCATTTGAGTACCGAGTCTTACGATTAGCCAAGAAGGTGGAAGCTGGGGCTGATTTCATCCAAACTCAGGCCATTTTCGATATAACCCAGTTTGCTAAATGGATGGAGGCGGTACGGAACCGAGGCTTGGATAAGCAGGTTCGTATCCTTGCCGGGGTTATTCCTACTAGATCAGTGGGAATGGCTCGCTACATGAGAGACTATGTCTCTGGCGTTTATGTCCCAGATGAAGTTATCACTCGCCTTGAAGGTGCCAAAAGCACCAAAGAGGAAGGAATCAAGATATGTCTTGAGACAATTGAGCAACTGAAAGACATCCAAGGGGTTCATGGCATTCACATTATGGCTGTTGCCTGGGAGGAAATTGTTCCTCGCATTGTGGAGGAAGCCGGGCTTCTTCCCAGACCAGCAGTGTAAATCTGAAGCTAGAAGGAGGCATAATGGCGGAACAGAAGACAAAAATCTTAATTGTAGATGATGACCCAGACATTCTAATTGCTATTGGAGCTGTCCTGGAGGCGCGAAACTATCAAGTCGTCACCGCCCGGGATGGGGAGGAGGGTTTGGCTAAACTCAAGGAAGAAGGAGCCGATTTGATGATTTTAGACCTCTTAATGCCTCGGAAGGATGGCTTTGCCGTTTGCAAGGAATTGAAAGACCCTCGGTGGTCGAAATATGGCAATATCCCGATATTGATCCTAACTTCGGTAAGGGAAGAGGTCAGCCGAAGGCGCTATCAACTGGAGACTGGCTTAAGTCTCGATGTTGATGACTATGTTGAAAAGCCCATTGACCCATTTGTGCTGGTTAAGCGAGTGGAAAACCTTCTAAAAAGGGGGAAATCGTAGGTTAGAGCTTTATCTGGACAATGACATGTACGGGAGAAATCCTGTGTGCACCTAGGGAGCACTGATAGCTGAGGTGAAACATGGAAAGACGAGCCAAGATTCTTTTAATTGATGATGACCCTGATTTTATTGAGACAACCAAAGTGGTATTGGAGAGCAAGCCCTACAGGATAATCACCGCTCTCAGTGGTGATGAGGGGTTGAATAAAGCCCGTGAGGAAAAGCCTGATTTGGTTCTCCTGGATATCATTATGCCTGGAGTAGATGGCTTTCAGGTTTGCCAGGAATTGAAGAAGGACACTCAACTAGCGCAAATCCCAGTGATTATGATCACTTCATTCTCGGAGAAACATATGGGGACTTCATTAGGAGTGAGCCAGGGACTTACTTTGGAAGCTGAAGATTTTATTGACAAGCCGGTTGCTCCAGCTGAGCTTCTCATACGAGTTGAGAAGTGGTTGAAGAAATAGACAGGGACTATGAAGCTAATCCGTAAAAGCCTTTTCTTTAAGGAGTTAAGATTCCAATGCTTGGCCAAGTAATCCGGGTATCGGAAATTGATCCGAATTTCAAACGAGAAGTCATAGCACATGAGGCTGCTTGTGATATAGCTGCCTGCTTTTCCTGTGGAACCTGCACTGGAGGGTGTCCCATCCATGCAGTATATCCTGAGCATGACCCGAGGAAGATAGTCAGGATGATAAATTTCGGGATGAAGGAAAAGGTGTTAAGCAGCCGTTACATCTGGTATTGTACTGAAGAGTGCTTTCTGTGTGAAAAATGCTGTCCTCAGAATGTGAAGTTCTCCAATGTGTGGGATGTGTTAAAGAATATAGCGGTAAAAGAAGGATATCCTCTTCCAGTGTCGATTGACGAGAACAAATGCTCGGGATGCGGCATCTGTGTTGCTTTATGTCCATACTCAGCTATGGAGCTTAGCATACAGAATGCGAGCAAAGCTGCCCATCTAATTAGTATCTCATGTAAGGGCTGTGGAATATGTGGTGGGGCCTGTCCGTCTGGAGCAATCTCGGTCAATCTCTTTGAGGATGAGCACATTTCCGCCCAAATAGAAGCACTTAGGGCATAAAGGATGAAATTGCGTGGTGAGCCAGTTCGAGCATCGGAACTCGACCCCGGTTTTAAGCTCGAAGTAATAACCCATGGGGCAGCTCGTGACATAACGGCTTGTTTTTCCTGTGGAACCTGCACAGCCGGGTGCCCTATCCATGAAATATTCCCAGAATTTGACCCCAGGAAGATAGCTAGAATGGTAAATCTTGGGATGAGGAAAAGAGTGTTGAGTAGTCCTTATATCTGGTACTGCGCTACCTGCCATGCCTGTGAGGAGAATTGTCCACAGAATGTAAAATTCTTCAACGTTTTAAACGTGCTAAAGAATATGGCGGCAAAGGAGGGATATGCTCCCCCTGTCTGGGTAAATCAGACAAAGCAGGTTACGCGAACAGGCATAGTGTTTCCTACCGAAGAATCGTGGGTAAGAAAGAGAGAAGGACTTTCCCTTCGTCCGCTAAAGGGCGATGCGAAGGGCGCTACTAAATTAATCCAATCAGTGGGGGCTGACAGAATCAAACCTAGAGCTTGATTATGAAGAGGTATGCTCTATTCTTAGGTTGCACTACCCCTACAAGGGTCCCACAATACGAACTCTCCACCAGATGGATTTGCAAACGCTTGGGGGTCGAGCTAATTGACATTGAAGATTTTGTCTGCTGCGGAGCCAATCAAATAAACATAAGCATAGAAGCCGGCCTTTTATTGTCCGCGATGAATCTAGCCTATGCCGAGGCTCAGGATTTAGATATTGTCACCTTATGCGCTGCTTGTTTCGGCGTGCTGGCAGAAGCAGCGGAGGAGCTAAAGAAGGAGTCAGTGAGGGAAAGGGTAAATAAGCAGCTATCGATGATAGGTTTAGAATATAATGGAAGCACCAAGGTAAAACATATCTCAAGGGTTATCTATGAAGATATAGATTTGAATGGGATAAGGAAAGCGACAAAAAGAGATCTATCGAAACTTCGGATAGCACCTCATTATGGTTGCCATTCTCTAAAACCGAGGTCTATCTCTGAAGGGTTTGATGAACCTGATAACCCCAGGACTCTCCATGAATTAATCGCTGCTACAGGTGCCAAGCCTATCAACTACGAGACTCTTGACCTGTGTTGTGGAGGGAAAACCTTCCCCGTTTCTGATGATTTAGCTCATTCATTGATAGCCAAAAAGTTAGACAACCTACAAGATAAAAAAGAAGTGGATTGCGTAGTTCTTCAATGTCAGACCTGTTATCTTATGTACGGGGCCCAGCAAGAGAAGGTATCCAGGAAGTTTAACAAGCAATATAACATTCCCGTGCTTCTTTATCCTCAGCTTCTTGGCCTTGCCATGGGCGCAGACCCAGTAGCTGACCTTGGCCTCAACTTGAATGTGCCTTCGGTTGACGGGCTACTGGATAGAATGGGTAGATTTCCAAAAAGGTTCTGAAATGGAGGCAAAATTGGAAAACAAAAAAGTGGGAGCTGTGCTGGTTGTTGGTGGAGGGGTTGGTGGGATTCAGGCGGCGCTGGATCTCGCCGGATCAGGATACAAGGTCTATCTAGTGGAGGATTCTCCAGCTATTGGTGGCGTTATGGCTCAGCTGGATAAGACGCTCCCTACCAATGATTGCTCCATGTGTATTCTCTCTCCTAAACTTGTTGAATGTGGTAGACATCTCAATATCCAGACCTTAGGCTATTCGGAGGTTGCAGAGGTCCAAGGCGAGCCGGGTGATTTCAAGGTCTTGATTAGAAAGCGAGCAAGATATGTTGATTCTCAAAAATGCACCGGCTGTGGTGAATGCGCTGAGGCTTGCCCTGTAGAGGTGGAAAGCGAATTCGATGAAGGCTTAGTTAAAAGGAAAGCAATATATAGACCATATGCGCAAGCTTTCCCCAATATTTTCACCATTGATAAGAAAGATAGAGCGCCCTGTGTTCATGCTTGCCCGGCAAGCGTAAATGCACAGGGCTATGTCGCCCTAATTAAGCAAGGGAAATTTCAGGAGGCCTACGATTTGGTTAAGGAAGCACTGCCCTTCCCAGGCATTTTAGGGCGGATTTGTCCCCATCCCTGTGAGACAGAATGCAGGAGGGCTTCTGTAGACGAGCCTCTAGCCATTGCCGACCTCAAGAGGTTTGTCGCCGATAGAGTTCAAGGGAAATCTGCTTTACCCCAGGTAAAGGATAAGAAAGAGGAAAAGGTGGCGATTATCGGTTCAGGCCCGGCAGGCCTTACTGCTGCCTATTATCTGGCAAAGGAGAGGTACCAGGTTACGATTTATGAAGCCTTGCCCGTGCTGGGTGGAATGCTACATGTTGGTATCCCGGAGTACCGTTTGCCGAAAAAAGTGTTGGAGGACGAGATTGAAGATGTAAAACGACTGGGGGTGGAGATTAAGACAAATACTCCCATAGGCAAAGATTTGAGCTTGGATGAGCTTTTTGGGCAGGGATATAAAGCCATATTCATTAGTATTGGTGCTCATCAGAGCCAGAAACTTCGAATTCCTGGTGAGGATTCTGAGGGGGTGATTCATGGGGTTGATTTCCTGAGGGACTTGAACTTAAAGAGAGAAGTTGAAGTCGGTGACAGAGTCACAGTGATTGGGGGTGGCAATGTAGCTATAGATGCTTCCAGAGCTGCACTTCGACTCGGCGCTCGGGAAGTTACTATCCTTTATCGAAGGTCGAGAGCAGAGATGCCAGCGAGTGAAGAGGAGATTGAGGAGGCTTTGACTGAGGGAGTTAGGATTGAATATCTTGCCGCACCTACTGAAGTCGTTTCCAAAAGAGGCAGGGTGACTGAGGTGAAGTGCACTCGTATGCAGCTTGCCGAACCAGATGCTTCTGGCCGAAGACGACCTGTCCCCATCCCTGGGTCGGAATTCACCATTGGCACGGATATGGTTATACTTGCTATAGGCCAGACTCCTGACCTCTCCTTCCTGAGAGACAGTGGGATAGAAACCACGAAGCAAGGCACGATTGCAGCTGATGCATTGACTCTTGCTACGAATCGGCCCGGGGTTTTTGCTGGAGGCGACGCTCAAACAGGGCCAGGGATAGCAATTGAGGCAGTGGCGGCGGGCAAACGTGCCACGGAGTCAATAATAAGGCATCTTAACGGTGAAGACCTGAAGCAAGGAAGGGTTTTGGAAAGGGAGAAACCTGTAAATCTGAGGGATGTCTCCCCCACCGAAGAGAAAAAACCACGAGAAAGGATGTCTGCTATAAGTCGGGAGAAAAGACGTGACACCTTTGAAGAAGTTAAATTGGGATTCACTGAGGAAGAAGCAATAAAAGAGGCATCGAGGTGCCTTAACTGTGGCGTTTGCTCCGAATGTCTTCAATGTGTCGCTGCTTGCAAAGCTGAAGCTATAAATCATCAGATGAGAGAAGAGCTGGTGGAAGTCGAGGTGGGTTCCGTCATCTTGGCTCCCGGCCTTGACGAATTTGATCCCAGCTCTCTCCTTAGGTATGGCTACGAGAAATACCCCAACGTAGTAACCAGTATTGAATTCGAGAGGATTTTGAACGCTTCAGGGCCATATAAAGGGGAGGTCCGAAGGCCTTCAGATAGAAAGTTGCCTCATAAGATCGCTTGGATTCAATGTGTTGGCTCCAGAGATGAAAGCATAGGCGCCGGATATTGCTCTTCGGTTTGTTGCACCTATGCCATAAAGCAAGCCATTATAGCTAAAGAACACGCAGGGGCTGATTTGGACACTGCTATCTTTTTCATGGACATGAGGCTTCAGGGCAAGGGGTATGAGGAATACTATAATCGAGCTAAAGATGAACACAAGGTAAGGTTTATGAGGTCGAGGGTTTATGAAGTTCAGGGAGTTGATGGCACTGGGAACTTATCCCTCAGGTTTGCTGAGGAGAACGGAACGCTACAGAACGAGGAATTCGACCTAGTAGTGCTCTCGGTGGGATTCCAGCCTTCTAAGAAAGGTATGGATTTGGCCAGAAGACTGGATATTGAGCTCAACAAATATGGATTTTGCCAAACCAATGAATTTACGCCAACGGAGACTTCACAGCCAGGGATATTTGTCTGCGGCGTCTTCCAAAGTCCCAAAGATATACCGGAGACGGTGATGCAGGGGAGCGCTGCAGCGGCCAATTCCTCAGCTTTACTTTCTCCAGCGCGTCATAGCTTGGTTAGAGCAAAGGAATATCCACCGGAAAAAGATGTGACAGGGGAATCTCCTAGAATTGGTATCTTTGTTTGCCACTGTGGAATAAATATTGGTGGCTATGTGAATGTCCCTCGAGTACTTGAGTATGCAAAAAGTCTCCCGAATGTTGCTTACGCAGAGGATAATCTTTATACCTGCTCCCAGGATACTCAGGCAAGAATAAAGGCGATGATAGAAGAACACAACCTTAATCGAGTAATAGTCGCTTCTTGTACCCCGAGGACACATGAGCCCTTATTTCAAGAAACGATAAGGGAAGCTGGATTAAACCGTTACTTATTTGAAATGGCCAATATCCGCGACCAATGTAGCTGGGTTCATATGCATGGACGGGAAAAAGCAACTCAAAAGGCTAAAGATTTGGTTCGGATGGCAGTAGCCCGTGTTGCCTTGCTTGAGCCATTGCATAAGGTAAACTTGGGGCTTAGCCATGATGCCTTGGTTATTGGTGGTGGTATAGGGGGGATGGTTGCAGCACTTAATCTAGCTGAGCAAGGTTTTAAGACATACCTTGTGGAGAGAGAGAAAGAGCTTGGTGGCTGGGCGAGGAAAATTTATATCCCTCTCAATGGGGAAAACCCTCAGGACTTTCTGGGTCGCTTGATAGAGGATACCATGGCGAATCCACTCATCGAAGTTCTTAGCGACACCACTGTGTTTAAGACAGAAGGGTTTGTGGGCAATTTCAAGACAACCCTGGCTGGCGAAAACGGGCGGAAACTGCGGTTAATTGAACATGGTGCAATTATTGTGGCTACAGGAGCGAAGGAATATCGGGGACACGAATTTCTCCTGGGACAAGATAAACGAGTTATGACTTTAAGCGAACTGGAAGAAAGACTTGCTCATGAGGCTGGGAATGTAGCTCAAGTCAAGGATATAGCTATGATCTTGTGTGTCAGGCCGACAGGGGAGAATCACAACTATTGCAGTCGAGTATGTTGCACTGCAGCTATCAAAAACGCCGTCAAAATAAAAGAACTAAATCCCGACGCCAACATCTACATACTATATAAGGATATCCGAACTTATGGATTCAAAGAGGAACTTTACACTGAAGCAAGAAAGGCAGGCATTCTATTTATTCGCTATACAGATGAAAGGCCTCCTCAAGTCCAGCCCGCCAATGGCAAACTGGAGGTTGATATTTTTGACCCTATTCTGGATGAGGAACTCATCCTTTCCGCAGATTTATTAGTCTTGGCTACCGCCATGATTCCTTCCGAATACAATGAGGAGTTAAGTCGTATATTGAAGGTGCCCCTTACAAAGGAAGGCTTTTTTCACGAAGCACATGTGAAGCTTGCTCCGGTCGATTTTGCTTCAGAGGGGATATTCATGTGTGGCACTGCCCATTCTCCTAAATTTATTGATGAGGCTATAAACCAGGCACAGGCGGCAGCCGGACGCGCCACCACTATTTTAGCTAAGGAGCGACTTGAAGTTGGCGGGGCTGTTTGCCAAATTGATCCCGATAAGTGTACAGCTTGCCTTAATTGCGTGCGCGTCTGTCCCTATACTGTGCCCTATATTAATACGAAAGGGGTAGCTGAGATAGAGGTGGCCAAATGCCGTGGCTGCGGCATTTGTGCTGCAGAGTGTCCCAGAAAGGCGATAAAGCTTTTCCATTACAAAGAAGAACAGATGGAAGCGAAGATTGAAGCTTTGTTAACCGAGGTTGCCTAGTGGAAAGAGAAATAGCGTCCCAGAATAAATTCGAACCGGTAATCGTTGCCTTTTGTTGCCATTACTGTGCTTATGCTGCTGCCGACCTTGCTGGGGTTATGCGATTACAATATCCAACCAATGTCAGAATCATCAAACTGCCTTGCTCGGGCACGATTGATGTTTTACACATCCTGAAAGCCTTTGAGCTGGGAGCTGATGGTGTATACATTGCTGGCTGTCTTGAAGGCGGCTGTCATTTTATTGAGGGGAATATCCGTGCCAAAAGAAGAGTGGAAGATGCAAAAGCTATCTTGGATGCGATTGGTTTAGGAAGTGAACGGCTTGAGATGTTCTTCATGTCCTCTTCTGAGGGCGTCAGATTTGCTGAAGTGGCTAAGGAAATGACTGAGAAGATAAAGGAATTGGGGCCAAGTCCAGTAAGGAGGTAAAGGGTTCAATATGATTGTAGCAGAACAAAAACCGCTGGAAGAAGTAAGAAAAATGGTTGAACCGTATGATCGTGTTTTGATATTGGGCTGTGGCACCTGTGTTGCTGTCTGCTTTGCTGGTGGGGACAAAGAGGTGGGAGTTCTTGCCGCGTCTTTACGCTTGGCTGATAAAATGTCTGGTAGAGAGCGGCTGTTTAGCGAACATACTGTGGAGCGCCAGTGCGAGTGGGAATTCGTCGATGGAATCGAAGAAAAGGTGAAAAATGCCGATGCAGTCCTTTCATTAGGTTGCGGTGTTGGGGTTCAGGCTATTAGCGAGCGGTTCCCTGAAATTCCTGTTATCCCTGGACTCAATACTTTATTCATGGGAATGCCTGTGGAGGAGGGTGTATGGGCTGAGCGCTGTGCTGGCTGTGGAAATTGCATTCTGGACAAGACTGGCGGAATTTGTCCTATTGCAAGATGCTCTAAAGGACTGGTTAATGGACCTTGTGGAGGTTATCGTGACGGCAAGTGCGAAGTTGACCCCACACGAGATTGCGCTTGGGTCCTCATTTATGAACGATTAAAGAAGATGGGGCGGTTGGATGAGCTCTGTATTCTTCAACCGTTGAAGGATTATTCTAAGATGAGTCATCCCCGCAGCATTACACTATAAATGGCAAATCGGCATTCATCACTGCCTAGTGTTCGAGAGCAAGGTTATGAGCTTGCTCTCAAACTTGCCCGCCAGCAACTGGCAAGTATAAGTGTAGAAGAGCTATGCCGCAAAGCTGGTGCCCAGTGCATGGATTCTAACAAAATAATGATAGAGCATCTAAATCGGCGATATCTTGTGGTTCTCCCCGATGGTGAAGTTTCCTTGTTAGATAGCGAAGGACAGGTTCCACTGTGGGACAAGGTTCTGATACTTCACTATTTGACTTCAGCCAAAGGCAGCCCCGCTACCAATAAATTGATTACCTTCAAGCAACTGCCGGGATGTGCTAGCTACTATGCAGTATTTTATCAGTGGGCTATAAAGCCACTTTTAGACCATTTTGGCAAAGAGCCTGAGCTATTGATAGATGCTGCGGCAAAGCTAGGGGGCCATAAAGCGAGTTATGGTGACATATCTATAACTGTTGATGCCTTTCCCAGAGTGCCTGTAACTGTAGCCTTATGGCGAGGCGATGACGAATTTGCACCCAGAGGCAGCATGATGTTTGATAGCACCATCTCTCATTATCTCCCTATTGAGGATATAAGGAACCTTTGCGCCAGTATCACCCGGAGGCTAATCAAAAACTCAGGCTGATTCTGAAACAGCTAGACTCTACCTGTAACTACCGTCGATAAAATGTCACCAGCAGAATGCGGGTTTTCTTTATTTGACCTTAGCTAACAACATTCGCTAGGTGCTATAATACACTAAACTTACAATGACAAGAATAAAAGCAGGGATAATAAATGTTACAGGATATATTGGTGCTGAATTAGCTCGTTTACTTGCCCAACATCCTCAAGCGGAGCTTGTCATCGTTACTGGGCGGAGTGCGGCAGGCCAAAAATTAGGGGATGTATTCCCCCATTTCGCCGGAACTGATTACGTAATAAAAACCGAGTTTGATAGTGATGTCGACATCGCTTTCTCAGCAATGCCTCATAAAACTAGTATAGATGTAATACCGGCATTACTAAAGCAGGACATTAGGGTTATTGATGTCAGTGCTGATTTCAGGCTAAAGGATGCCAGCGAATATCCAAGGTGGTATGGATTTACTCATCCATCACCTGGATTACTAGAGGATGCAGTTTACGGCTTGCCAGAGCTACATCGAGATGAAATTGCCTCGGCTTCTTTGCTGGCGAACCCAGGTTGCTACAGCACCGGCGCTATCTTAGCTTTGGCCCCGGCAGTTAAAGAAGGACTTATTTATCCTGAGGTAATAGTGGACAGCAAGTCAGGTGTCTCGGGTGCTGGTAGGACTCTGAGCTTGATTGCTCATTATTCTGAAGCCAATGAGAATACGTGCGCTTATTCTCTTGAAGGGCATCGACACCTCCCTGAAATGGAACAGGAGCTAGGAATATTGAATCCTGAGCTTTCTCCTTCAATAACCTTTGTGCCTCACTTGGTGCCAATGAGCAGAGGCATATTAAGCACCTGCTATGCTAGATTAAAAGTTGATAAGTTATCTAAAGGTGCCAAAGCTAAAGAAGAGCTCAACCTGCTATATCACGAATTTTATAAGGATGCAGCTTTTGTCCGAGTAACAGGTAAGCTTCCTCAGACTAAGCATGCCTGGGGCAGTAATTTTTGTTTTATCTACCCAACTATTGATTTGAGGACGGACAGGCTTATAGTTATTAGCTCCCTTGACAATCTTGTCAAGGGAGGTGCGGGACAGGCAGTGCAGAATATGAATGTGATGTTCAATTTACCTGAGGCCACTGGCCTTGAAGCTTTAGCTATCTACCCTTAAAATATTTGGCATTGCCCCCATCGTCTAGGGGACTAGGACGTCAGCCTTTCAAGCTGAAGACAGGGATTCGAATTCCCTTGGGGGCACTTTTGAACCCCTGCGGGCTCAGAAGCTATTGAACTACTATTCCTTTTCTCCTTTTATGAGCCTCACTCACAAATTCTGTCCGTGAATTTCATGGAATACCAGCTCACAGAAAATTCCTTTCTTGGTGATGCTATTGGTTCTTCACCAGGGTAGCCCAAGGGGATTATTTCGACCACTGCCACTCCTTGCGGTATATTTAGAACTGGGGCAACTTCTCAGGCACTGAAATCGCCAGCATGTATAGCCTCCAGGCTGGGGAAATGAGCTGCTAGAACAATAGGTTACTTTCTTTTGCCTTGTTTTTCCCAAGCACCCTCACCGATAAGAGGCACAAAATAGCAACCACCCAGATTCTCCACCTTATTAGCTTTCCTGTGTTTGGTAATTTTGACTAATTCCTGTTGCCAGCGGGAACCCACGGGGATTATCATTCGTCCTTCCCAGTCTAGCTGCTCTAAAAGAACTTGGGGAACGGAAGGCGCGCCAGCAGAAACTATAATAGCGTTATAAGGTGCTTTGTCTGCCCAGCCCAGAGTTTCACCGGCAAGATGTACCTCGGTATTAGAATAGCCGAGTTCCGCCAAGGTTCGCCTGGCTGATTCTGCCAGCTCGGGTACGCATTCCACAGTGACAACCCACTTAGCTAACTCAGCTAATATAGCAGCTTCGTAGCCGCTTCCAGTGCCCAACTCCAGAACCTTTTCACTGGCCTTGAGTTCCAGGGCTTGGACCATCATAGCTACAATTAAGGGTTGAGAAATAGTTTGCTCGAAGCCGATGCCTAACGGTCTATTTTCATAAGCAGCATAATAGTATTCTCGAGGTACAAAGGCTTCACGTGGAACACGCTTTATAGCTTCAACCACATGCTTATCCTCTATCTCCTGATTAAGATATTCGATTAGCTTAGCTTTGGCTGTCTGTAAATCCACTGTTATTCATCAACCGAAGCCATTACCCCAGGACAAAGGAAAGTATTATGAGAATCAGAATTATTGATCCCGCGAGAATAGCGATGTGCTTTACTTCGGGCATGACGTATTGATAGCGGCTGGTGGAATCTTCAACCTCAGGAGGTATTCTATCTAACGATTGAGGCTTAACAGCTATTGGCCTTAGTTGTTGTGGGTGCCCTTGCTGCATTGCTTTCGCTGCTCTAGCCTGCTGTTTAGCTTTGCTACGGCGTGATTTATTCGGCATTACTCTTCCCGTGATACTGATTGCTGATAAATTCTGGTGCTGGAAATATATGCGTGACCTAGAAGCTGCTGGATGGAGTGCAGATCAGCGCCAGTTTGTAACTTGTGCACAGCAAAGCTGTGACGCAAGGTATGCGGCGTGACATTAGTGCTTAAGCCAGCCTTAGAGGCATAATTTTTGATAATTTGCCAAAATCCCTGCCGGGTAAGCCGCTTACCACGTCGGTTAAGAAACAGCGCCTCTTCCTTTTCATCATATAATAAGTCTAGCCTATCGTTCTCAACAAACTTTTCCAGTAGCTTGCTCATGTGCTGGTCAAAGGGGACCTTTCTTTTAGAATTGCTATAAACTGAGTTCACACAATTTTGCCTCAAATCGATATCCTTAACATCTAGGGATACTAATTCGCTTATGCGCAAGCCGGTAGCGTAGAGTAATTCTAGCATTACCACATCCCTTTTGGCTTCTGGGGTAGTTAGCTTTGCTGGCTCTGCTAGTAAATGTTGGTATTGAGATGGAGACAAAAATCTGGGTGAATGCTTGCTGACTTGAGGAGAGAGCAGGTTCTGTGTCGGATTTCCCCTTAACTTCCCTGAGTTGACCATAAATTTAAAAAAGGATTTAGTTGAAGCTATTTTTCGAGCCGATGTAGCCGGGGAGTATTTCCTTTCTCTGAGCTTTAGCAGATAGCTCTTCACAAGCTCAGTGGTCGACTTAATTATCCCTTTCTCTTTCTCCGTCTCAATGTAAGCCATCAACTGGTTCAAATCATTACGATAAGCAGACAAGGTGTTCTGGGCATAGCCCTTTCCTTCATGCAAATATTGAAGGAAGGGTTCAATATCCTGTTTCATTTGCACTTATTGTAACATAACGCAGCTCATCTTTGCCCCAATTCAAGCCGCTTGTTACAATAAATTTACCATGAAAGCAGAGCAATTGGAACAGCAGCTAAAAACCCTGCCAGCCAGCCCTGGAGTTTATCTTTTTAAGGATAAGGAAGGCAAGGTTATCTATGTAGGCAAAGCTGCTAATTTGAGCAACCGGGTAAGGAGTTATTTTACTAAATATAGCAATTTATCATCGAAGACTCAGCGGCTGGTAATGAGAATAAATGACTTCGAATTCGTGGTTACTGGCTCTGAGCAAGAAGCGCTCATCTTAGAATGTAACATGATAAAGAAGTATCATCCCCGCTACAATGTACGTCTTAAGGACAATAAGACTTTCCCCTACCTTAAGATAGCTGTTAATGAGGATTGGCCTGGTATCTACATCACTCGCCGTCTCCAGCGAGACGGAGCAAGGTACTTTGGGCCTTTTGCCAGTGCTGGCTCGGTACGTAAAACCTTGAAATTAATAAAGAAAATTTTTCCTTTTCGTACTTGCACCAAACCCATCAATGGTAAAGATAAGCGTCCTTGCCTTGACTATTATATCCATCGCTGCCTTGGGCCCTGTATTGGTGCAGCAGATAAACAGGAATACCAAGAAGTAATAAACCAGGTTATTTTATTTTTAGAAGGTAAACAGGAGCTGGTTCTCGGTGAATTAAAAGGCAAGATGAAAGCATCGGCCCAACAGCTTCAGTTTGAAAGAGCTGCTCTGCTTCGTGACCAAATTCACGCGGTAGAGAAAGTCATAGAAGGGCAGAAAATTGCCATAAGATTAAAGGGTGAGCAGGATATCATTGGCCTGGCGCAAAATGAAGGGAAGGCTTATGTAGAAATCTTCTTTGTTCGTAATAATAAACTTATAGGCCGGGACCATTTCATTATGGAGGGCGTTCGTGATGAACTTCCAAGCCAAATAATGACGAGCTTCGTGAAACAATATTATGCTTCGGCTTCTTATATACCACCGCTGGTATTGCTTCAGTACCCGGTCAGTGAGCATCAGAAACTCTCAGAGTGGCTTAAGCAGCAAAAGGAGAGCAGCGTGAAAATTCAAGTGCCCAAGCTGGGAGTTAAAAAGCAGCTAGTAAATATGGTAGCTGAAAATGCTAATAAAGGCTCACAGTTGGCTAGAGCCAAGCATATGAACTCGCAGGCTATGATCTCCAGTTTGCAGGAGCTGAAAGATAGACTTTGCCTGCCGCGAATACCATTGACAATAGAATGCTATGATATTTCTGATATTCAAGGTGCTTCAGCTGTTGGCAGCATGGTTGTTTTGGAAAAAGGCTTGCCTAAGCCCGTGTGCTATCGCCGTTTCCGAATTAAAACGGTAGGCGGTGTTGACGATTATGCCATGATTCGAGAGGTGTTAAGACGCCGTTTTGAGAGGGGTATGGAGGGTAAAGGTAACTGGGCAGCAGTTCCTGACCTTATCCTTATCGATGGGGGCAAAGGACACTTGGCCAGCGCTCTGGAAGTAAGACAGGGGTTGGGGATGGATATTCCCATGGCTAGTCTGGCTAAGGGAAATGAGGATGTCTTCGTGCCAGGCAAGTCCAGACCGATTGATATGCCCAAAGATTCTCTCGCTCTTCGTGTGCTCCAGAGAGCGAGGGACGAGGCGCACCGCTTCGCTATTAGTTACCACCGAAAACTGAGGCGTAAGGAAGCCATCAACTCCGTTCTGGACAGCATTCCTGGCATTGGGCCGAAGCGGAAGAAGGCGCTAATGAGCAACTTTGGCTCTGTTGAGGCTATTAAAGTAGCTTCACAGGAAGAACTTTGCCTTGTGACTGGCATAACGCCAACCCTGGCACAAAGGCTCAAGCAATACTTATGAACGCTAGGGGAACTTAACCTTGTCAAGTAACACCCCACCGATAGAGGAGTCTTGCTTGCTGTTATTAGATTCGTGCTTGAATATGTGGATGCCTTGAAGTACAACAGTATTGCTATATGTCGTGCAAAGAGCTATTGACAAATTGGCATCATTGCTTGCTATAATTTAAGAAACTAGATGGGATAGTCTGGCAATAAGTAAGCGGGTAGTATATAATCTTGTTGCCGCAGGTCGGAGTCTTGGTGAGTTAAACCTTTGGAAGCAGTAGTTTGATAGGAGGTAGTACTATAGGGGAAATGTAAGGAAGGTTATGGTCAGGAAATCGGGGGTTGAGAGGATATTATGGGAATCCAAAAAAGGAGGCAAGAGTGAATAAGATAGTTATTATTGTAGTGAGTGTGTTAGTGGTAGCTGCTATGGCGCTCGTGGGTTGTGCTACGCCACCGGCGGAGCCAGCGGTACCAGCCACACCGGCAGTAAATCTTCCAGATGTAATAAAGATTGGTGCCATTCACCCTATGACTGGTGGAGCTTCTCCTGCTGGCCAGCAAATGACGGCTGGAGCTCAACTTGCTGTGGACCAGATTAATGCCAGCGGTGGCATCAAAAACATGGGAGGTGCCAAGCTCGAACTGATAGTTGGTGATTATCAGTCTGTATCTGATATTGCGGGTACTGAAGCTGAGCGAGTGATTACCCAAGAGGATGTGGTTGTCCTTATGGGCTCATATGCCAACACCATACCGGTGACGGTGCAGGCCCAAAAATATAAGTGTCCTATGGTGTGCAGCGTTATGGGAGCACACCTCGACAAGACTTATGATTATGTATTCCGCGATTTCAATATGATGGAATACGACGACCAGGAGATTTGGGGAGCAGTGAAGTTTATGGGTGACCAAACGGGTGTTTATCCTAAAACAATAGCCATGCTGCATAACGATGGAGAGTGGGGTTTGACCTGCCGTAGTATTGCCACGGAAACCATTGCCAGAGAAGGCTGGGAAATCGTTTATGATGAGATTTACCCCTGGTTTACCCAGACTGATTTCAGCTCTAACCTGGCTGAAATTGCAGCAGCCAAGCCTGATTTGATGGCCATAAGCATGTGTTTGCCCGAACACACCTACTGGAGCAAGCAGGTCATGGAAGCAGGATTAGACTTTCCTTGCGGGATGTGGTCCTGGGGATGCGCCTGTGAAGACCCGGTTTTCTACGAG
>JAFGBN010000018.1 GCA_016933195.1 Dehalococcoidia bacterium
ACCTGGATTCTGACTTTCCCTATCTGCGGTGTCGTCGGCTGGCTAATTGCCCTTATCTTAAAACACGCCTTTTAAGACGAAATAAACCCCGCGCTACGATTAAATTCTCTTAATCACCTCGCCTCTCCCTTGAAGGGAGAGGCGAGGTGAGGATGGCGACAAAACCTTGTTGCCTCCCAAGAACATCTGTGCTATTATCACGGCGATGAAGCTATTAAAAGCAGCCCTGGAGAAACAGGATTACAACCTGGCGGCACATGTCCTCGTCTATGGACTGATGAAAGCGCAGGTAAAATACCCAAACTTTTCTTCAAAGTTCCTGGGGCACCGTGACTATTATGGCAAGAAGAACGACAAAAGGCAGCGGCGAAAGGAGTAACCCATATGGATTTTACCGTCTTGCCCTGGATGAAGCAGAGAAGGTGGAATTTGAAGAAGCCTCGCAAGTTGAAGGGATTGATGAGGAGATTGCCCTTCTTAGAGTAAAGCTCAGGGAGCTTGTGGAAAATCAGCCCGATAGGATTGACCTGCATTTCTCCGCCGCCAACACCATAGCCAGACTGGTCAAAACCAGGTACCAGATCAGCAAAGAGCAGAAGAAGCCCCTCAAGGAAGCCATCACCAAGGTGCTTGCTGAAATAGCGATGCCTCTTGGAATAGGCATAGGCATCAGTAAGCTTTAGCATTATGTATAACTGAGAGGACGGCTTTGTATTTCGCCATTGCGAGGGCGAAGTTCCGAACCAATCTCAATCTCCAGCAGAAAGCGCTTAACGGGTAAGCAATACCAAATTTGCATTAGTAGATACAAAATGAAGCTAAGACCCTATCAAAACGAAGTAGCCAAGGCCGTACTGGACAGCATCCAGAACGGAAAAGGCCTGACCTTCTCAGTGGAGATTGCCCGCCAGGGAGGCAAGAACGAACTCTCGGCCCACCTGGAAGTCCTGCTATTGACCCTCTACATGGCCAGGGGTGGCAACCTGGTTAAGTGCTCCCCCACGTTCAAGCCTCAGACCATCATATCGATGCAGAGGCTTAAGGAAAGGCTCGATGAGTTCGGCTACGACGGCATCTATCATACCGAAATGGGATATATCATCACCCTCGGCAGCGCCAGGGAGATATTCCTGTCGGCGGAGGAGTCGTCTTCGGTTGTGGGACATACCGCCGATATTCTCCTGGAGATCGACGAGTCCCAGGACGTCAGCAAAGAAAAATACACCAAGGAGTTCCGCCCTATGGGCTCCTCCACCAACGTAACCACCATACACTACGGCACAACCTGGGACGACGCCACGCTACTGGAGGAGATAAAGCAGACCAACATCGAATTACAGAACAAGGACGGCATCAAGCGCCACTTTAGATTCGACTGGCAGGAGGTGGCCCGGCACAACCCGGCATACGGCAGCTATGTTGAAGGCGAGAAAATAAGGCTAGGAGAGAACCACCCGCTATTCCGCACGCAGTATGCTTTGCTACCCATCAGTGGAGGCGGAGGCTTTCTTACCCGCCAGCAGATAGTCTTGATGATGGGCACGCACCTCAGACTCAAAGAGCCGCAGGACCGCACGGTGCCTTACATCGCAGGAATAGATTTGGCAGGCGAGAGGGAGGAGACCAGGGAAGAAGCCCTTATGGCAGCCAGGCCAAAGCAGGACTCCACCGTCATCACAATAGCGCAGATGGAAACCGCCCAGCACTCCCGATTTCTATTAGCCGAGCCAACCCTTAAGGTGGTGGAGCAATACCAGTGGACGGGCACTCCGCACAGCAGGCTATACCCTCAAATGGTGGATATCCTCAAGAAGTGGAATTGCCACAGGGTCCTGGTTGACGCTACCGGTATCGGCCAGCCAGTGGCCAGCTTCTTGAGAAAAGAGCTCGGCAGCCGGGTACACCCGTTCACATTTACCCAGAGGAGCAAATCGGACATGGGCTTCGAGCTATTGTCCTTCGTTAATAGCGGCAGGCTAAAGCTGTATAAACAGGACGGCTCCAAGGAATACAAGGAGACCATGTTTCAGCTGGAGAAGGCCAGGGCTCAATACCGTCCCAATCAGACCATGAACTTCTACGTCGACCCCCAGGAGGGGCACGACGACTTTTTGATGAGCCTGGCCCTGGCAGCAGAAGCAGCCAGAGACTTTAGCCCCAGAGCAGCCAAAGGTCTATTGAGGGCAAGTTAGACAGATCATCTCATACTGCCCTCAGTCTTCTCAGTTTGCTACTTCATATCCTTTAACAGAGATTCTTCGCTACTCTCTGAAGCAAACTGTTTATCAACCCCAGGCTCCAGAAGAGCCTGACTATCCCATCGCTAGCAACGTAGCAACTTATCACATAGCCAACTTCCCTACACTACCTGACGATTTCTTGAGAACCATATTTGTAGTTGCCTGATTTATCAGACACAATCGCCCAATAAATGGGCAACTACCCCAAACTAGGCAGCTCCTTGGCTAAATCAGCCAGGGCATCAATCTTATTCTTAGCTTCCGTTATCTCCCCTTTGTGCTCCTGTCCATATTTGACCGCCCCCTCATAGAAATCCTTTACCTTGGGAACAAAGGATAATTGGGATAATATAAGGGTAACATCAATGAAGTGTTTTTCTCCCGGGAAATCGCCGCCTCGAATCAAAGCAGTTGGAGCCATCTCCTTGATATAATCGCTGATGCTCTTGACCATGTCCATATTCATTTCTCTAGGTGGACCAGACAAAATATACATAGCTTTGGCGGCATCTTTGGGGCTGCAGCCGACAGAAAGGTCAGATATAGTGGCATCCAGAGCTTGTGACCCTCTAAAGCTTTCTAGAGCCTTATCACGGAAATGTTTCTTCCTTATCTCCCAGGGAAAGCGTAAGCTGGGGAGCTCGGTTCTGCCAATTCCGATAGCCGTCCATCCTTCTATAGTGGCAATCAAATCCCCGGCGTCTATCGTCCTTGAGCCCACATGTTTACCCTTGGTTACCTCGCCAGCGCACATCAAATCGTAGAAGGGCTCGGCAATCTGCCGATTTATCTTTTCCATGTTATTAACCAGGCTGGCATCCTTTCTCACATACCTCTGGTTATCAGCCAAAAATACGGCATCAACCAAATCATACGTGGACTTGAGGCAGGTAGCTGAGTTATACACGCTTCTGGCCTCCGTTGCCTGCTCATGCTCAAAGGGCAGCACGACTAGAGCGTAGACTGGTCTGCTGGGGTAGCGTTCTCTAATCATCCTGGCGATTACTGGCATTGCTCCTGAGCCCGTGCCGCCAGCAGACCCGGCGATGAGCAAGAAGGCATGCGTCTCATAGAACCTGCGCTCCGCTTTCATAGCATCCATCACCTTATCACCATCCTCCCTGGCTAACTGGGCACCAAGCTCATTTATCTTTCCCACTCCATGTCCCAATGTCTGGCGCAGGCCGATGAGTACGCGATGCATATAATCCTTCTTGATAAACTTGAGCCCTGTCAAATCCGCCTGGTCAGTATTCATGGCGAGGATAACAGGAGCTATGCTTGCTTTGCGCTCTGCATGCGCTTTAAGGTCTAGCCTGCCAAAATGGTCAGCGATCCTACAACCACACTGACCCAGTCCAATAACTGTTAGCTTCATTTTTTAATCCTCCTACTTTTTATTTCTGTGCTTGCTTTAATCATACGCTACTCTCCGCCTTACACCGAAGAAGTAAACCAGCACCCCAATGAGCACCACTATTGAAACAATGGCAACAATGAATGCCCATAGAGGCAAGAACCCAGACTTGAAGAAGTAAGCATTTGACCACTCACCGGCATTCTGAGCCCCATCTACCGCCTTTACCCTCCAGTAATAAGTACCATATGGTAGAGCCTCAATTTCACTTAAGGTATAGCTAGTCTCGCTCAAGCCCGTCCTAGATGATATTGGATAGGCAAAATCAGCACTAGTCGCTATTTGGAAATTATAGCTAATTCCGCTATCATCTGTTACCGTTGACCATTCAAATGTCGGAGCTTGATTGCCGATAAAGCCTACTCTGCTACTATTTGCTGGCGCAGCAAGCGTCGGCTTAGACGGCGCTTGCGATTCCATAGTGAAATTGGCCGTGAACGTAGTAGAGCTACAGGTGACCACTACAGGATGATCTGCTGTATGCGTGCTTTGTGTATGAGTGGCTTCAAAGCTAATGTCTGAGAAGCTGCCATTACTATTGGTAGTACTGCTGCCTTTTTCTACCTGGTCATAGGTAACGCTCACCTGCTTATTGGCAGGGAAGCCATTGCCGGTAACGCTCAGGCTTGTGCCTACATGCCCTTCGGTGGGAGACAGCACCATGCTTGGCTTTACTTTAAATTCTACCTCATCAATGTCTTTTTTGTCGGTATACGTTCCATCAGCCGTCACGGCGTATGTATCCATGGCAAGCTCGGGCACCTCGAGGGTTTTTGTCCAGCAGCCATCTTCATCAGCTATGATACCCGAGGCTATCATATCGTTATCAAACAATATCCTGATACTCTCCTCATCTTCCTCAAACCCGCTGCCCGTTACTACCAAGCTATCGCCGACATAACCCTCAGTAGTGTCTAAGCTTATCCCCGGCAGGACTTCAAATTCGTCTTCTGCCCCTTTAATTTTATCATTTATAAGATCGTCAGCCTTGTCACCCACAGCGTAGACTTTGTGGTCTCCTTTATTGGCAGGGGGCACCTTAAAGGTAAAGTCATCCCAGCTTCCATAATCATCAACATCGATGTCCTGGGCAGATATCTCAACATAATAATCCCTATCATCTAAATGAGAACTGCCAGGGTCATTAAGGTAAAACCTTATCTCAATTTCCGATTCATTCTCATGCCATCCCTTGCCCGTTACTCCAACCTCAGTTCCCACGGGCCCTTCTGTCTCATCTATCTCTATTGAGGGGTAAACGTTGAACTCCACGGTATCAATATCATGGTCGGGGTCGGAAGAATAGCAGATAAAAATGTCGTGTTCTCCCATGCAGCTTTCTGGTATCTCAAAATCGGTGTAAAAATAGTAAAGGCCATTCACAGTATCGTGCTCGGAGTAACTTACTTTCACATAATCCCAATCGTCTTTATCCTCGTTATATAGTTCATAGTAGATATAGATATAAGAACCATGGGTATCATCCCAATTGCCAGATATTCTTATCTCATCTCCCACATAGCCCTCATCGCTTGAGATACTACCGTGTGAAACATAGAAGGCCCCCGTGGCCTGGACAGGTATAGCCATGATGGGAATAGCTATAAGGCAGATGAGCAAAGCGACAATCGACCGAGATAATAACTTCATTTGATTAACCTCCTCTTAGTTTCTTTCCTTGCATTCCGTTTTTATTGTGAGCCTATTCTATCATGTCCTTGCAATAAGCCGAAGCCCTGAGTATAGCGAGAGGGAAGCGTGGCAACCTCCTGTAAGATTGCTTCGGCACTTTGTGCCTCGCAATGGCAAACGGAAAGACTCCTTGTAAGGACATACCATTATTATAAACGAAATCCTCCTCAAAAAGTAAATAGTAAAATTGCACTTTTGGAACGAAGTGGTGAGAGGAGATTCACCCGGGTTGCTCCAGCATCCTGCCTATAGGATTGCTCCCATGTTAGCGCTAATCAGAGCTGCTGGCCTTCCAGCTAAATAGTCAATGAGAGCAGCGGCGTATCTTGCTGGAAAGCAAAATCTAGGCCAGCTAGTAAGGAAAAGACGATTGCCAAAAGTGGAGCTGGAGGGATTCGAACCCTCTACCTTTTGACTGCCAGTCAAACGCTCTCCCAATTGAGCTACAGCCCCATGCAGTTCATAAATATAACAAAAGGGATTGAGTAACTCAAGTCAAAAGCTTAAGCCCAGCCATTGCAGTACGGAGCGTAAACCAAAGTATCCCAGATAGGCCAAAACCATATTCTTAATTGTCCTTCCCGCCCAAGTCGCCAGAAAAAACCTCAAGAATCCAAAACGAATCATGCCCATAAACAGGGCGAAGGGGTAATAAAAAGGGTTGATGATAGACGCCATAAAAAAGACGCCTTTGGAACCATGGCGATGCAGCATATCGTTAAAACGAAGGTAAAGGCTATTGTTACTGTCTCGGAATAATCCTCTGCCACTATAGCCAGTAAAATATGCGGTAACAGCGCCTACAGCTTCACCGATTCCAGCTACAGCACCTACTATGGCAGGGTTCAGCACTCCGCCCAGGGTGAAAGTAATTATCATGCCCAGACCGGGCATAGCTATAGTCCCGCTAGCAAGTATGTTGGTGATGAAACAACCAATGTAGCCATACCGTGCTATATGCTCTAAATAGCCTCGATGCTGAATAATGAAAATACATAGGGTTACGGTAATTGCTAGAGATATGCCGCCTACTAAGGCTTCCCGTTTAGTAGGTCTTCTTTTCATTTTTGCCTTCGGCAAAGATTGTTACGGAAGCTTCTTGTTTAGATTTGGATGGGCCTCACAATGACGATAGGGAGAAGCCGTCATTGGTAACAGGTTATTCCTTTTGCCTCTGAACAAACTTTGCCTCTGGCAGGTATTATACAGGAAAACTAGCCGTGGGGAACCAATATTTACTTTTTTGCTTTGGCAGTCTTCATGGCAGAGAAACTCAAGTTATCCTCCTGCAAATTGATAGCTATAGTGTCTCCTTCCTTAAACTCGCCCTGTAATATCCTGGTTGATATGGGATTCTCTAAATAGCGCTGAATAGCCCGGCGTAAAGGGCGAGCTCCATAAATCGGGTCGAACCCTTTCTGGGCTAACCAAGCCTTGGCTTCATCGGTAATCTCAAGTTTGATACTTCGCTCAGCTAACCTCTGTTCTACCTCGTGAATTAGCAGATTAACAATGCTCTTCAAGTCCTCCTCCGTAAGAGGGTGAAATATGGTGACATCGTCTATTCTATTGAGCAACTCAGGGCGAAAGGTTCGCTTCAAGGCGTCCTCTATAGCTGTTCTCATTCTTTGCTCGTCGCCCTCTCCTTTGCGAGAGAAGCCAATGCCTGAGCGTTGGAATTCCTCGGTGCCCAGGTTACTGGTCATGATTATCACTGTATTCTTGAAATCCACAGTCCTGCCGTGGCCATCGGTAAGCCTGCCATCCTCCAGTAGCTGCAATAATATGTTAAATACATCGGGATGCGCCTTTTCCACCTCGTCGAATAGGATAACCCTGTAAGGACGACGGCGTACTGCCTCAGTCAACTGGCCTCCCTCTTCGTATCCCACATATCCCGGCGGAGCTCCGATAAGGCGAGACACGGTGTGCTTTTCCATGTATTCCGACATGTCTAGTCTTACCATAGATGCTTCATCGTCGAAGAGAAACTCGGCTAAAGCACGAGCCAACTCGGTTTTCCCCACTCCGGTGGGGCCAAGGAAAATGAAGCTGCCAATGGGACGTTTGGGGTCTTTGAGCCCGGCTCGGCCTCGTCTGACAGCTTCAGCAACACTTGATACAGCTTCCTCCTGGTCCACTATCCTCTGGTGAATCCTTTCCTCCATATGAATCAATTTGTCAGTTTCTGCTTCTAGCATTCGGGAAACAGGTATGCCTGTCCACTGGGCGATTAATTCAGCGATACCCTGTTCATCTACCACAGTATCAATTTTCTTGTCTCGCTGCCATTCCTGCTTAGCCTGATCATATTCTTGCTCCAGATGCAATCTTTCCGCTTTCAGTTCGGCCGCTTTTTGATAGTCCTGCCGTTGGGATGCGGCATCTTCCTCATCACGCAAATGCTTCATCTTCTTATCCAGTTCCTTAACCCCATCTGGAGCACTTTCCATATCAATGCGTAATTTGCTGGCTGCTTCATCTATCAAGTCGATTGCCTTGTCAGGTAGGAATCTATCGGATACATACCTCTGACTCAGCTTGGCAGCGGCTACCAGCGCGGAATCCTCGATTTTTATTTTATGGTGCGCTTCATATCTGGGGCGGAGTCCTCGTAGCATCTCTATGGTTGCTTCTATGCTAGGTTCGCTGACGAAAACGGGCTGAAAGCGTCTTTCCAGAGCTTTATCTTTCTCGATATGCTTTCGGTATTCATCCATAGTAGTGGCGCCGATGCACTGGAGTTCACCGCGAGCCAGCGCTGGCTTTAACATGTTGCTGGCATCAATTGCCCCCTCGGCAGCCCCACCCCCTACAACGGTATGAAGCTCGTCGATGAACAAAATAACTTCACCAGCCCCCTGACGAACCTCGTCTAAAACTGCCTTTAACCTTTCCTCAAATTCACCGCGGAATTTGCTTCCAGCCACAAGAGCTCCCATGTCTAAAGCTACCACCTTTTTCCCTTTAAGGGAGTCGGGGACATCTCCAGAAACAATCTTCTGGGCCAGTCCCTCAGCAATAGCTGTCTTACCAACACCAGCGTCGCCAATGATTACAGGATTATTCTTAGTACGTCGGGAAAGTATCTGCGTCACGCGTTTAATTTCATCCTCTCGTCCGATTACAGGGTCGAGTTTGCCCTGATGAGCCATTTCCGTGAGGTCATGGCCATATTTTTCCAGGGAGCGATATTTGCTTTCCGCCTGGCGGTCAGTGACCCGATGGCCGCCACGAATTTTCTGCAAGGCTTGATAAATCTTTTCCTGGTCAACACCAGATTCGGATAGAATCGCGGCAGCTTCACCTCTGGCCTCGCCCGCGATAGCAATAAACAGGTGCTCAGTGCTGACGAACTCATCCTTAAGCCTGTCAGCTTCACGGTTAGCGCTTTCCAGAAGGTGAGAAATTCGAGGAGTAGCATAAATTTGCCCTGCCTCATAAGCTACTTTGGGGAAGCGGTCCAGCGTTGCCCCTACTTTTCTTTTTAGTGCTTCGACATCAACACGTAGCTCCCGCAATATTTCCTGAGTTACCCCTTTTTCTTGCTCCAGCAAAGCCAGCAAGACGTGTTCCACATCCCATTGGTTATGTTTATAGCGCCGGACTAACTCCTGTGAGGCTGCCAAAACTTCTTGTGCCTGCTCAGTAAATCTCTCTGGTTTCAACTTTCTATACCTCCTTCCATTCTACGTCTTCTATTATGTCCTCCATTACTTCTTCCATCTCAGCTAGCGCAATCTTCTTGATTTCTCTCTCCATTTCCTCCATTTGGCGTTGCATGTCTTTCATCCTTTGCATTAGCCTCATGGCGACCTCCACACCCGCCAGATTAACGCCACAATCGCTCATCAAAGCCTTGATGTAGCGCAAGCGGTCAATATCATCTTCCGAATAGAGGCGTATATTCCCGCTTGAGCGCTCTGGCTGGATAAGCCCTAGCCTCTCATAATACCTCAAGGTATGAGGTTCTATGCCTACCAATCTGGCGGCTATGCTTATTACATACCTTGATTCGGTTTCCCAATCCATCGTCATTTACCTCACTTTATGTAGGTCGCAGAGACCGTAATTTCTCAAACAGCCGCTTTTCCTCCTCAGTTAAATTAGCGGGCAGGACTACTTTTGCCGTGGCAAACATATCGCCGTACTTTGTATTGCCTAACTGCGGCATGCCTTTACCTTTCAGGCGGAAAGTCTTGCCATTTTGAGTTTCCGGTGGTATTGTAAGACTCAGGTTACCATTAAAAGTAGGTAGTCTAGCCTCGCCGCCCAACATAGCAGTAAGCAAAGGCACCGAGACCTCGGTGTAAAGGTCTTCTCTCTGGCGCTTGAAGAGTGGATGAGGTAGAACTTTCACTACAAGATACAGATTGCCTTTAGTGTTCCCCGCACGGCTGCTCCTGCCTTCTCCAGCTATGCGAATTCTGGAGCCGTCTTCAACCCCTGCTGGAATCTTGACTTCGAGGCGTTTCGGACTCATTTTCACTCCTGCACCATTACAGATGGTGCAGACTCGATTGCCCACCCTGCCTGTGCCACCACAGGCTACACAAGGTTCCTGAGTTTGAAGTTGAATAATGCGCTTGGAACCATGATAAGCCTCTTCGAGAGTAACCTCAATAGAGTAATCTATATCCAGAAGAGCGCCCTGCGGCGGACGTCTCGTCCTAGCGCCTGTGTCAAAACCGCTGAATAAGTCTGAAAAGACATCGCCGAAGTCGCCTATATCACCGTATTGGAAGGTTGTACCGCCTTTGCCGAAATCCCACCTGACGTCCCCCCGCTCAGCCGCTTTGTCAAATTGCTCAGCGTATTGCCACTGTTCCCCAAAACGGTCGTATTTCTTACGTTTTTCAGGGTCAGAAAGAACTTCATAAGCCCCGTTTATCTCCTTGAATTTAGCCTCAGCAGATTTATCGCCAGGGTTGAGGTCGGGATGGTGCTTACGCGCCAAACGGCGGTAGGCTTGCTTAATCTCCTTTTCCGTAGCATCCCTCTTTATACCCAAAATCTGGTAGTAATCTCTAGCCGCCATTTGTTTCTTTCCCAAAAGATTTATCTTATTATAAAAATGTTTAGTCTTGTTGTCAAGTCCGTTTGATAAAACTTGACAAATTTGTTTAATAATCCTATAATAGTAACTAAACTGAGAGTGGGGCCGGAGGAAAAACAAAGAAAGGAGGTTACGAATATGGCAATACAAAGATGGGAGCCTTTTTCCGAGTTAATGAGCTTGAGGCAGGCAATGGATAGGCTGTTTGAAGACAGTTTTGTTCGGCCTTCTCGTACCTTAGCTACTATTGGTGAGGCAGCAACGCCGGCACTGGATATCTACCAGACTCCAAATGAGGTTGTGGTAAAGGCGGTCTTGCCTGGTATCAAGCCAGAGGATGTCAATATTGACATCACCGGTGACACTTTGACCATCAAGGGAGAGACCAAAGCGAAGCAGGAAATCAAGAGAGACGACTATCTCTATCAAGAAAGACGTTATGGTACCTTTTCTCGCAGCGTGGTGCTTCCCGGTGGACTTAAACCAGACAGGGCTGAGGCAACGATGGAGGACGGTGTTCTAGCCCTCACCATACCTAAAGCTGAAGAGCTTAAGCCTAAGTCAATTAAAGTCAAAGCTAAAAAGGAAGAGAAGTGATTAACCCAAGGCCCCACTCTCAGTCTCAGAGCGCAGTAATTCAGTGAACTGTCTTAAAATCCTGGCTGTAACCCCCCAAATAATATGTCCTTCGTACTCATAGGCGTAGCCAGGTCCACTTTTATTCTCAGTAGGGTAATAATCCTGTCTCAAATTATTTTCATCCATCAGAGCTAAGAGGGGAACAGAGAAAATTGCTTCCACCTCCTTATGGTTTAGTTTAAAGGGGTAGGGATGAGGTATAAAGGCAACAAAAGGCGAAACGACATAGCCGCTGGTGAGAGTTAGATTATCATCAAGCTCCCCCCAAATCTCCACATCTTTAGCGTTTAAACCTACTTCCTCTTCCGCCTCCCTGAGGGCAGTTTGAAGGAGGCCGGAGTCACATGGCTCGGGGCCTCCGCCAGGAAAGCAAACTTGACCTTTGTGAAAGTCTAAATCATAGCTTCTTTTAGTAAACAGGACATGATACTGCCCTTCCTTATAAAATAAGGGTATAAGCACCGCTGAGGGTTTAAGGTTTTCACCAGTGCTCTTTTTTTTCTTATATTGGCGAAGGACTCTTTCGATTGTCTGTTTCACTGGGGTATGATTATATCATTTCTTAAAGGTGTTGACCTTTTCACCTCTGCCACCTGAAAGTTGCCAGCACAACCGCTTAGGGATTATACTGATAAGATTATGGCTCTAAAGCAAGACTATTATGAAGTTCTGGGAGTGTCTCGAACCGCCAATGCAGAAGAAATTAAAAAGGCGTTTCGTAAGCTAGCTTTCCAGTATCATCCCGACCACAATAGGAATCCGGAGGCGGAGGACAAATTTAAGGAAATAAATGAGGCCTATCAAGTCCTTTCCGACCCTAATAAGAGGAGCAGTTATGATCGCTACGGCCGAGTGGTTGGGGAGGGGAACCTTCCAGATTTTGGCTTTAGTGGGCTGGGAGATATTTTCGAATCCTTCTTCGGTGGCTTTGGAGGAACCCCATTTGGTAGAACTGCCCAACGTGCTCCGCAAAAAGGGCGTAACCTACAAGGTCACCTGAGCCTTTCTTTTGAAGAGGCAGTCTTTGGCTGTAAAAAAGAAGTTGCAATAGAGCGTACTGAGATTTGCTCCTCATGCCATGGGATTGGTAGCCAACCGGGAACAAACCCCCAAGCTTGCCCTGATTGCCAGGGCACGGGGCAGGTAAGGAGAATGCAGCAGAGCATTTTTGGGCGTTTTACTCATGTTACCACCTGTCCTCGCTGTGGCGGCAGCGGCACCGTAATAACCAATCCTTGTACTCAATGCCGTGGGAAGGGGAGGATAAAGACAAAACGCAAGCTAACAGTAGACATTCCTGCTGGGGTGGATGATGGCTCCGAGATGCTCCTTGACGGCGAGGGAGATGCTGGTATATATGGAGGAGTGCAGGGTGACCTCTATATCGCTCTTTCAGTGAAGCCACATAAGATATTCCACAGAGAAGGAGCTGATATTTTTTATGAGTTGCCCGTGAATGTTGCCCAAGCTGCTCTTGGTGATGAGATAGACGTGCCATCTCTAGATGGGAAGTTAAGTCTAAAGATGCCACCAGGCACTCAGAATAACAAAGTTTTTCGTCTCAAAGGCAAAGGCATTCCCTACATCAATCACAAAGGCAAGGGGGATATGATTGTCAGAATCCAGATAGTTACTCCTCAACATTTGGATAAAGACCAACGGCGCCTTTTTGAGGAGCTGGCTAAGATATTGCCCCAGGCTAAGTTACCTCAAGACGTCTAACGCAGGTTATCTAATATCATTTGATTCTGGGCCCTTCGCTTCTTGTCATTTTGAGGCAGGGAAGCGACCGAAGAACCTGGAGACCCTTAGCTAGCGCCAGGATAATGGTTAAGTGCTTTACCAACGAAAGCCGCTAACAGCTCTGTGCTAATCTCTTGAACTCATTCAGCAGTGCCCGACTTAAAGGAAAGCCCTCAAAGAGGATTTGATAAATAAGGTCAATAATAGGCGTCTTCAAATTCAGTTTCTTACGCAGCTGATGAACGGCCATGGTAGTGGTGACTCCTTCGGCAACTTGCGACATAGAGGCAGCTATTTCAGACAGGGAGCGACCTTTAGCTAGCTCGTAGCCAACGTAGTGATTGCGGCTGAGAGTGCTGGAGCAAGTTGTTATCAAGTCGCCCAAACCGGCCAATCCGTAAAAAGTGTTAGCTGCAGCTCCTAAACTTACTCCTAAGGAAACAATCTCATTCCATCCCCAAACAATGAAGGTGCTTTTAGCATTGTCACCCATGCTTAACCCATCTACCATACCGGCGCCCAGGGCTATAACGTTTTTCAGGGCTCCGCATAACTCAACTCCGACCACGTCATCACTGGTAAACAAGAGAAATTCCGCTGAGCTCATCAACTCTCGTGCTCTTTCAGCAACGGCGATATCTTTAGATGCAATTATGGAAGCAGCGGGCAAGCCCTGGGAAATTTCTCTGGCCAGGTTTGGACCCGAGAGAACACAAATTTGATGTTCCAGGGCAGGAACAACTTCCGCTATCACTTGAGACATTCTCTTGCCGCTACCTGCCTCTAATCCCTTGGCGGCGTTCATCAGCAACATCGAACTGTCCAGATAATCCCTGGTTTGACTGACATTTTGTCTCAGTTTTTGAGAAGGAACTGCCCAGATTACCAGGTTAGTCTCGTGCAGGGCATCTTCGATGTAGCTAGTAGAAGAGTAGCTGTGTGTTCTCTGCCTCAATTCTTCAGCCTCTGCCTCGCTTCGCGCCCACAGCTTTACCGCTACACCTCTGCTACTCAATAGAGCGGCTAAAGTATTACCCCAGGTGGTATTGCCTATAATAGTAGCTTTGGCCATGATTTAGAGGATAACTTACCGTCTGGCCCTTTCACCATAATTTGCGTTCTGTGCCCTGTTGTAAACGCTTTATGTTATCCTGATGCTGGAAGACAAGCAATGTCACAACTGCCAGGCCGTAAGCTAGATAAATAGGGGGAAAATTGTAAGTGATGGTTAGCGGTACCATCAGACACCAGGCAGCTAAGGCTCCAAGTATAGAGCCCATGGACATTCGCTGGCTGCGTAAGGCTGAAACGGCGAGAACTTCGGCACCAAATATGCCTGCTGGAGGACAAATAGCAAATAACGTGCCAAAATAAGCAGTTACACCTCTGCCACCTTTGAACTTGGCAAATACGGGCCAGTTATGTCCTGCCACTACAGCCAGGCCAGCCATGACTTGAGCTGCTTGCCAGTGAAGAAAAAAACCACCAGCGTACAAAATATCACTGCCCACAATTGCCTTGGCCAGCATAACTGCTCCAGCAGCCTTCACTACATCAAGAATTAAGGTTAAAATCCCAAATTTGGTTCCTGCAGTTCTCATTACATTAGTGGCCCCGGTCTTGCCGCTTCCATGCTTTCTGACATCAACACCACTTGTGAGCTTGCCTATTATCAGGCCGAAAGGAATAGAGCCGAGAAGATAGGCAATGACTACCGCAGCAACAAATTTAGCTACTATCATGCTCTTGCTTGTCCCTTTTTATCGCTCTTACGGACAGCCTTGGTGAAAATTAACTGCAAAGGAATGCCATGAAAACCAAACTTTAGGCGAAGCTTGTTCTCCAGGTAACGCTGATAGGAAAAATGAACCAGTTGCGGGTCATTAACCTCCATAATGAAAGTTGCAGGCCGAGCTTCATCTTGATAGGCTTGAGTAATACGCAACCGCTTCGAACCCTTGCGAGGTGTGAGGTGGCTGCTTATCGCTTCTTTGACCACTGCGTCAACTTCTGATTTTGGCAAACGTTTCTGCCTTTCCAGCCATACTCGCCAGGCTTCAGGGAAAATTTTGTTTATATTTTGCTCTAACTTGGAGGAAATGTAAATAACAGGTGCATAAGGCATAAATTTAAGTCGCTGCTCTAGATGCTGCTTAAATTCTCGCCTCTGTGCCTGAGGAACCAGGTCCCATTTATTAACCAACAGCACTATGCCCTTGCCAAAGCCAACAATATAACCAGCGATGTGCATGTCTTGAGCAGTAATGAATTCAGAGGCATCAACCAGTAGCAAGGCAATATCACAGCGATTAATAGCCTGAAGGGCACGCAGCATGCTATAGTAGTCCACTCCGACACCGACTCGTCCACGTCGTTTAATACCAGCGGTATCAATAAGCAAGATTTTCTTATCATTCCAACGGACTACAGCATCAAGAGAGTCGCGGGTCGTGCCCGGAGACTCGTGGGTAATAGCTCTTTGGCTTCCCATCAGGGCATTTAGCAACGTTGACTTACCCACATTAGGTCGTCCCACAATGGCTAACTTTGCCTCTTCTGGCTCTACCAAGCTGGGAGGCGATGGGGGGAGGAAGACCAGCATAGCATCCATCAATTCTCCTATTCCTCGATTATGATAAGCGCTAATAGCTATAGGCTTACCCATGCTGAGGTGATAAAAATCAGCCACCTGGTTTGCTTGTTTGGCAGAATCTATCTTGTTCACTGCCAGGACTACAGGCTTGTCGGTGGCACGCAATATATCAGCTATTTCCTCATCGGTGGTAACGATTCCCTGGCAAGCATCTACCAGGAAAATGATGGCATCTGCTTGAGCAATAGCTGCTTCTGCTTGTTGCTTAACCATTTCATCCAGGATTGTGGATGGCTTCGCTTGCCATCCGCCAGCGTCAACCACGATTAGCTCTCTTCCCTGCCACGAGGTGGAGGCGAAAACACGGTCTCGGGTAGTTCCCGGTAAATCGGCGATGACGGCCAGGCGTTTACCTGCCAGGCGGTTAAGCAGGGTAGACTTGCCCACATTAGTCCTGCCCACAATAGCTATAACAGGGGTTCTTTGTTCCGGGCCTAATTCCCTATTCATTGCTCCTGAAGTTTTCGATACAATCGCATCGGCATCTTTTATTCTTAACCGGATAACATTATACAGGGTAAGACCATCTTCTCTAAAATTGCAAGGTAGAGCTAAAAACTGTTGCCCGCCTTTAGATAAGCCCCGCCTCTATCAAAGTTTCCAGCTCTATAATAGCAATTAGCGCATGGATTTCCGCAAAGCACCGAGGGTATTTTCGAGTTTGTCCTTCTATCCGCCCTGGCGAAGCGCCTTGGCCAGCAATGCTTTTTGCATGTGGAGCCTGTTTTCTGCCTGGTCGAAGACTACTGACCTTGAATCGCCCAGCACTCCCTCAGAAACTTCCTCACCACGATGGGCTGGCAGGGGATGCATAAACAAGGCGTCCTGCCTGGCTAAGGCCAACAATTCAGCGTCTACCTGATAGCCCTGAAAAGCAAGGCGACGTTCTACCTCTGCTTCCTGGCCCATGCTAATCCATACGTCGGTATATACTATATCAGCACCTTTAACCGCCTCGCGAGGCTCATCAGTTAGCCGAATTTGACTGCCGCTAAGGGCAGCAAATTCTCTGCCCTGCTTTAATAGCTCCTTCTTGATTTCATAACCGGATGGGGAAGCAATATGGAAATTCATGCCTGTAAGTGAAGCAGCCAGGAGCAGGCTATTAGCTACATTATTGCCATCGCCAATAAATGCTACAGTCAAGCCGGAAAGCCTGCCTTTCTTTTCGTATATTGTAAGGAGGTCGGAGAGTGCCTGGCAGGGATGCTCTAAATCGGAAAGTGCATTGATTATGGGCACGGATGAATTCTCAGCTAAAACGCGCAAGGTCTCGTGGGAAAATGTGCGGGCAGCAATTCCATCAACATAGCGACTGAGCACCCTGGCCACATCAAGCACCGGCTCCCGCTTGCCCAGGCCTACTTCATCCGGGGAGAGATAAATGGCATATCCACCCAGCTGATGCATGGCTATTTCAAAGCTAACCCTGGTCCGCAGGGAAGGCTTCTCGAATAGAAGAGCCAGGGCTTTTCCGGGAAGAAGGCCCGATGTATCCTCCTGCTTCATAATCATAGCTTGCTCTATGAGTTGCTCGATTTCCTCACGGCTAAGCTCGGATACTGAAAGTAAACCTCTTTTCATCTATGACCTCAGGGCTATGATGGTTGGAAAACAGCTTTAGTATATCATGCCTGTAAGGTAGTATAATAGGCTGAGATGCCTGAGAAACAAAAGCCTCTACTCCTGCTCTTCGATGGCAATGCTTTAGTGCATCGTGCATTTCATGCTTTGCCTCCACTAACGGTATCAAAGACCGGCGAGATTGTAAACGCCGTTTATGGTTTTGCCGCTACCCTGCTCAAAGTGCTTGCTGAATTTAAGCCTGCCCACTGGGTTGTCGCCTTTGACCGTCCTGCTCCAACCTTCAGGCATGAGAAGTTCGCAGAGTATAAGGCACAGCGCCCTGCTACACCAGACGAACTGAAAGGCCAGATAAAACGAGTCCACCAACTGGTGGAGACCTTCCATATCCCCATCTTTGAAATCGATGGCTTTGAGGCTGACGATATTCTGGGCACCTTAAGTAAGCAGGCTACTGAGCAGGGCATCCAGACTATAATCGTCAGCGGGGACAATGACATGCTTCAAGCGGTATCGCCAGAAGTGAAAGCCCTCGTCCCCAGGCGAGCCTTTACCGATACCGTTCTTTATGATGAAGAAGCAGTCCACCAGAAATACGGCATAAAGCCGGGACAACTCACTGACTTTAAGGCTTTGGTTGGTGATGCCTCAGACAACATTCCAGGTGTGCCCGGTATTGGTGAGAAGACAGCCGCAAAGCTAATTCAGCAGTTCGACAGCATCGAAGGAATCTATGGTCATATTGAAGATATAACTCCGGGCAAGCTGCAAACAGTGCTGCGCCAGTACCAGTCTCGGGCCTTCCAAAACAAAGAATTAGTCACCATAGTTAGAGATGTCCCTATAAATCTAAACCTGGAAACTTGCCAGGTGAGCAGATATAACCGGGATGAAGTAGTAGGGCTGTTCCGGGAGCTCGAGTTTATTAACTTGCTTCCCAGGCTGCCGCAGGAAATAGGGGAGACGGCAGGTATAAAGGAAGCCCATTCCAAAGGCATTTATCAAATAGTAAATACCGATACAGGCCTGAGTGAGCTTATCAGCCAGCTCGAAAGAGCAGGAGAGATAGCCATTGATATCGAAAGCACCCTGCCCCTTGAAGAGGGGGAAATTAAAAATGAGAGCCTGTGGGCAGGAGTGGTGGGCATGACGGTATCACCGGCTTTCGGGAAGGCATTCTATATACCTATGGGGCACCGAGGTCTGAATCAGCCCCGGCAACTGCCACTGGCCCAGGTCTTAGCCGGGCTAAGACCAGTCCTGGAAAACATGAATACCCAGAAAATCGCCTATGATGGCAAGCGAATCATTAGCATTTTAGCTGGCTGCGGGATAGAAGTTAAAAATTTGAATTTCGACCCCATGATTGCCGCCTATCTTTTGGGGGAAAAGGGCCTGGGCCTTAAAGCACTTGCCTTCAACAGAGTAGGCATTGAAATAACGCCCTTCACTGAATTCATAGGCACAGGTAAGAAACAAAGCTCGATAGCTACGCTGGAGGTAGAACAAATTGCTGACCATGCTTGCACTGACGTGGATATCCTGTGGGGTTTAAAGGAGAGCTTACAGGATGAGCTACGCCGGCAAGGGCTGTGGAAACTCTTCAGCGAAGTGGAAATGCCCCTGGTCCCAGTGTTAGCAGCTATGGAGAGAAATGGCGTTCTCCTGGACGCTGATTTGCTTCGCAAAATATCCCTGGAATTAGGCCGGGAAATACTAAAACTGGAGGCGGAAATCTACGATAGCCTGGGACATGAATTCAATATCAATTCCCCGCAGCAACTGGGCAAGGTGCTCTTTGAAGAACTCAGGTTACCCCAAGCCCGCAGGACAAAAACCGGCTATTCTACTGAGGCTTCGGTTATGGAAGCGTTGCGGGGCACTCACCCCATAATCGAGCTTGTGTTGCAATATCGCCAGCTTACCAAGCTCAAGTCGACCTATGTCGATACATTGCCGAGGCTCGTTAAGCATGAGACGGGAAGGATACACACCAGTTTCAACCAGACGGGCACCACCACGGGACGGCTTTCCTCTAACGAACCGAACCTGCAAAATATCCCCGTACGGGGAGAAATGGGAAGGAAAATAAGGCAGGCTATCATAGCGCCACCCGGGTCACTACTTTTCAGTGCCGATTATTCTCAAATTGACCTCAGGGCTTTAGCCCACCTCTCGCATGATGCTGCCCTCATTGCCGCCTTTGCCAGTGATGAGGATATTCACGCCATGACTGCCTCCAGAATCTTTGGTGTTTCCAGGGACGAAGTGACCCCTGAGATGCGCCGTAACGCCAAGACGGTCAATTTTGGTGTTATCTACGGCATGAGCGGCTATGGCCTGGAGCAGGCCACTAATTTTACCCGGGAGGAAGCATCCCAGTTCATCGCTCTATATTTCGAAAAATATCCTGAGGTAAAGGAATACATTGAAGCGACTAAAGAACAGGCTAGGAAGCTGGGCTATGTACAGACGGTGATGGGCAGGCGAAGGCTTATACCCGAAATCAACTCCCCCAACCGGCAAATCAGGCAAGCTGCTGAGAGAATGGCTGTAAATGCGCCGGTGCAGGGTACCTCAGCCGACATCATCAAGGTTGCCATGCTCGACCTGCATCGAGAAATGAAAGAACATAAGCTCAAAAGCAAGATGCTGCTGCAAATTCATGATGAATTGATTTTTGAAGTACCTGAAGAGGAGATAGCAGAAATGAAATCCCTGGTCACCGAGCTTATGCCCCGGGCTATAAAGCTCCTTGTGCCGATAAAGATAGACATCAAGACAGGCAACAACTGGGGCGAGATGGCATACATCAACGAATAAAGGCAGTCGCTAAACTCCCCAATGCTCTCACGGTTCCACATAAAGTACGCTATATCGAACGATGGAAAGTCCTGGTAAATGCTCCCCAGAATGAGCTCCTGCAATGGAAGGCGCGGTGATGCTGTCCAGCTCTGAGTTTCAACGGCTAGCAAACCGCCAGCAAGTGGCTTTAGGCATATTGGTCGTGTAGCGAGATTGACCATCATATTCCGAACAAGGATAGTTTTCTTCGTTATTCAGGAAGTTAATGCCGCATATCGTATTTATGAATAATCTCAAGGAGAGGCTACAATATGATAAAGACAGGGGATAAAAAAAGAGGCATTACCGCGGGACGGAACCCTTTGGATGGCCTCTCATCGTGATTCTGGTATAAGTGTAACAAATACATATATTCTGTCAAATAGTCTAACAGGAGCATCAGCTTGAAGCCTGAAGACATCGCGCCTGCTTAAACTTTCTGACGATTTGTTACCTTTAACCAGCTTCTCCAAAATGGTTATGTATTGTTCACTCTCGTATACGGATGTATAATTTACATAACCAAGAAGATTTCCTAGTAGATAGGTAAATAATGAGACTATCTGATGAGTAAATCTAAGAGAAGTAAGAAGGATCAACTGGGCTTGGGAGATGAGCTATATGGGACCAGACTTGGAGAATTCCGTGATCGTTCGCCAAAGAAATCTGGTACTGACCTATTTATCATCGATAACAGTGATGAAGACTGGAAAGTAATCGATTATCTCCATGATTGGTGCCAGCTTTCTCAGTCGATTGATGTAGCAACAGGGTTTTTCGAAATTGGCTCTTTGCTTGCTTTAGAGGGTGAATGGCAAAAAGTTGATAAATTCCGGATATTAATGGGTGATGAGGTTTCTTTACGTACAAAGAAAGTCTTTGATCAAGGACTAGAAAATATTACTCGCAGATTGGATAGTAGCATAGAGACTGTAAAGGAAAACAATGACTTTTTAGTAGGTGTACCGGCGATAGTAGAAGCGATTAAAGCTAAAAAGATTGAGTGTAAAGTCTATCGAGAGAACAAATTTCACGCAAAAGCCTATATTACTAGAGCTCGTCAAGAAGTAATCGGCTCTTTCGGGCTGGTGGGCTCGTCAAATTTCACTCTGCCTGGTTTATCAAAAAACGTTGAACTTAATGTTCAAATTACAGGCAGACAGGTCAATGCTCTACAAGAATGGTATGAAGAATACTGGAGGCATGCTGAAGATGTGTCTCATGAAATACTCCGTGTTATTGAAAGACATACGCGTGAATATCAGCCTTTTGAAATATATGTCAAAGCGCTTCAGGAGTTTTTCCGCGGTCACGAAATTACCGAATCTGAATGGGAACTGACCGGATCGAAAATGCTTCCCGTACTTGACCAGTATCAGAAAGAGGGCTATTGGTCACTGGTAAAAATCGCCAAGCAATATGGTGGGGCATTCCTGTGTGACGGAGTCGGACTAGGGAAAACCTTTATCGGGTTAATGCTTATCGAACGATTGATTATGCACGAGAGAAAACGGGTTGTCTTATTCGTCCCGAAAGCTATCCGAAAAGATGTTTGGGAAAGAGATATTCGTCGATACCTCCCTGATTTGTGGGGGGATTTCAGTAATTTGGCAATTTTTAATCACACAGATCTGAGTAGAGAAGGTGAATTTCCTCGAAGATTCGAAAAAATAGCAGAAATGGCCGATGCCATCGTCATTGATGAAGCACATCATTTCCGGAATCCAGGAATTAAAGGTACTGGCGAAAGAAAGCCTTCCCGCTACTGGAAGCTGTTGGACCTCATCGGCGGTTCTCATGGCACCAAACAGGTCTATATGTTGACAGCCACTCCGATTAATAACCAGCTTGACGATCTCCGACATATGATTGAGTTATTTTCACGGCAAAGAGAGGATTACTTTAAATCCACGCTGGGTATCCATTCCTTGAAGGGACGTTTCATCACGATGGAGCGTGAACTTAAGAAAAAAACAGAAACTAAACAAACGGACGACGAACCGATGAGCACAGATACTAGTGAAGCTGAGAAGGTTCTCAGTTCTGATAATTTATTTAATGCCCTGGTCGTACAGAGGAGTAGGGCCTATGTTAAGCAGAGTCAAATACAAGAAGGCGGCAGGATTACCAGTTTCCCAGAGCGAAAGCCACCGCAAGTTGCACAATACTCAGTAAGAAAAACCTACGGCAAACTGCTCGATGATGTCGATAAGGCTTTTAAGAAAGAAAAGGCTCTTTTCGTCCTCGGTATTTACTACCCTCTTTATTATTATAAAGGACCAGATACGACAATCGACCCTCTGCTGCATGGTCGTCAGAGACAGGTCGTTAGTCTGATACGAACCCAGTTTCTCAAGCGCTTCGAAAGCTCAGCAAGCGCTTTTGAAAGTTCCTGTGATAGGTTGCTTATTAAGTTATTAGCCTGGGCAACGAAGCATAGTGAAACCGAAAGCGAACGTCGAAGACTGGAACGGTGGAAAGAAATGCATTCAGACTTGATTCACTATGTGCACTCGCGCCAGCTTGAACTATGGGGTAGCGAAGAGGATATCCAAGAACTGGAAGAAGACGTTATTACCGAGGAAATGCTAGAGGAAATCGAATATCTCTCCCGGGCTGATTACAAAGTTGAAGAAATATTAAATGATACAAGAGACGACCTCGACCAGATAGCTATCTTTCTTGAGGAACTGCATAAATTTAAACCAGCACAGGATGACAAGCTACAATCCTTAATTAGATTACTAAAGACAGACCCAGTGCTGAAAACAAACAAGGTCATTATCTTCTCCGAATTCGCCGATACGGCACGTTATCTGAAAAAACAATTGCAAGCAGCCGGCATAGAAGGAGTTGAGCAGATTGACAGTGGTACAAAAGGAGACAGGAGCGCAATAATCAGGCGATTTGCTCCATATTACAACGATTCATCAAGTTCTCAGTTGAAAACGCATGGCAGTAAAGAGATAAGGATCATTATATCCACAGATATTCTTTCAGAGGGTCTCAACCTCCAAGACGCCACCCGACTCATTAACTATGACCTGCACTGGAACCCTGTTCGACTTATGCAACGCATCGGCCGTATTGACCGTAGATTGAACCCGGAAAATGAAGCTCGGATTATTGCAGACCATCCGGAACAAAAGGAACTACGCAGCAAAGTAGCTTACTGGAATTTCTTGCCTCCGGAGGATCTGGATGTACTGCTCCGCCTTTACCAGCTTGTCTCCCATAAAACCCTACGCATTTCCAAGACGTTTGGTATAGAAGGTAAGAAACTGCTAACGGAAAAAGATGATTATGAAGCTCTTAAGAATTTCAATGAAACATATGAAGGTACAACGACCCTGATTGAAGACATGCACCTGGAGTACCAGCGGATTCTAAAAGAACACCCCGAGCTAGCTGATAGGCTTAAAATGTTGCCGGGGCGTGTCTTCACGGGTAAAGAGCATCCTTCAAAGAAAGCTCAGGCAGTCTTTTTCTGCTATCGGATACCGAGACCCGACTATTCTCTTGCCGGTGACAATGACGAGCATCCCTGGACTGAAGAAGCCGGCGAAACCAAGTGGTATCTCTACGACCTAGCTACCGAAGCGATACTTGAAGAACCCGCGGAAATCGTCGATATTATCCGTTCCACTCCTGAAACTCCGCGAGTATGCCGGATTGAAAAACAAACCCTGACCGATATCAGAAAACAAGTAGAAAAGCACATTAAGAACACATATCTTAAACGAGTACAAGCCCCGGTAGGCATCCAGCCTAAATTGAAGGCCTGGATGGAACTTGCGTAAAGGTAACGCCATGATAGAGCAGCAAAGAGTCTATCGTATCAAAGACGTGGATTCTTTGTTAGGTTTCCTGCAGGAAACTTTGTGCTGGGAATTACCGGAAGCCAGTATCGATGACGTTTCCTTTGAGTGGACTGGACTAGACCTGAACCTTTCTGAAGATGTCAACAAAAAACTTAAGGACGGGTTGATACGTCAGTTGCAACCCTTTGCCACTCATCAACCGTGGGGAATCTTCGTCGTTGAGTTTGTCACCCGTCAAGTCTCAATAATCACCTTGCGGCAAATACTCCGGTCCTTCGTCGCCAAAAGGCGTGGTGCCCGGCCTGACCTCCCCGCCTGGCAATGCGAGAACCTCTTGTTCATCTGCCTGTATGGCGAGAATGGCTTCACCTTTGCCCACTTCAAAGGAGATAAACCCTATTCCTCAAGGTTGACCACATTCAGCTGGCATCCTGGGGAGCCTGTCCGGACGGTCTGCGAATTTAACTTGCCGGCGCTCGTCTACGATCACACTTGGACACTTGAAACCTGGGTTGAACAATGGCAGAAAGCCTTCGATGTTGAAAAGGTCAATAAAGATTTCTACAAACAGATTGCCCGGTTCTATTACCGGCTTACTGGAAAAGAAGGGCAAAAACGTGAGCTCGTGCTGCCATATGTTGGGGATGATTCTGGCAGCATCAGTATTTATGAAGAGTTTGCGATACGGCTTATTGGCCGCTCTATATTCTGCTGGTTTCTTAAGCACAAACTATCCGAAGAATCCAATGTGCCGCTGATTCCTCCAGAGGCGTTGTCGCTGGCTGCCGCCCGAGAGACGGAAGACTTCTATCACTCTATGCTGGAACCTCTCTTCTTCGAGGTGCTGAACAAGCCGCTCAAAGACAGAGTATCCGTCCCAGTTCCCCGGTCGGAGATAATCCCGTTCCTCAACGGCGGCCTCTTTGAACCTCACCCCGACGACTTTTATCCGGGCGTTGCGAATTACGGATTGAAGATACCTGCCGCCTGGTTCGTCGACTTCTTCAGCCTCCTTGAGAGATACAACTTCACCATCACGGAGAACAGTAGCATCGATGTTGATGTGGCGGTCGACCCGGAGATGCTCGGCAGAATCTTCGAAAACCTTCTGGCTGAGGTCAATCCGGAGACTGGAGAGACCGCCCGCAAAGCCACCGGCAGTTACTACACCCCACGCACAATAGTAGATTACATGGTTGACCAAAGCATCAAGCGTTATTTATTCAACAAAACAGGGGTTGACGAGGGCAAGCTGGCAGACTTGCTCTCCTATGAAGAACCGGAGGTCATTTTAAGTGGCAAGGAAAAAGATTCCATAATATCTGCGCTTGATGAGATTAAGATTATCGATCCGGCTTGTGGGTCCGGAGCTTTTCCGATGGGTATTTTACACAAGATCCTGCTGGTACTGGGAAAGACGGACCCAGAAATGAAACGTTGGTTTAAACAGAAGTTTGGTACCATCGATGATGTCCTGTTGAAGAAAGAAATCATGGAGCGCCTGGAAAAGGAAAATTGGGAATATGTGCGGAAGTTGCTCATTATTCGTAACTCCATTTACGGTGTTGATATCCAGACGATCGCGGTGGAAATATCGAAGCTGCGTTTCTTCCTGTCACTGGTGGTGGATGAAAAGATAGATGACCAGGATGAAAACAGGGGTGTAAAACCTTTGCCGAACCTTGAGTTCAAATTTGTAGCTGCCAATACCCTGATAGGCGTCCCAAAACCGGAGACAAAGAAGAAGGCCTTAATTGATTTTGAGGACAACGAATCCATCGAAGCTCTTGCCAAGATACGTAACAGCTACTTCACCAGTTACGGGGAAGACAGACTAGAGGTAAAAAAGGACTTTACTGCAGTACAGCAAAAGATGTTTGAATTCTACTTGCAGAATTTGAATCAGGAACAGCGGAATCTGGTTGGTGCTGTCAAGAAAGTAAATACCTCCGGGAAAACCGCTACGCAAATGCTCTCAGAATGGGAACCGTTCTCGTTTAAGCGATGCGATTGGTTTGATCCAAAATGGATGTTCGGAGTAGCTGATGGTTTTGACATCGTTATCGGTAACCCTCCATATTTGCGGGTTCAGGGCATTCAGCAAACTCAACCGGAGTATATGTCCTATTACCGTGATAATTATCAGTCAGCGAAGGGGAATTTTGATTTATATGCATTATTCATTGAGCGCGGCTATCAGCTTCTGAATTCCCAAGGACAATTCGCCTACATCGTGCCTCATAAGTTCTTCCAGGCATCTTTTGGGGGAGCACTCCGCCGGTTTCTCACTGAGCGGGGAGCTTTGCGTGAGATCGTTCGTTTTGGCTCTTCGCAGGTATTTGAAGAAAGTACCACTTACACCTGCCTGCTTCTCCTGGGGGCTGAGCCTAGTTCCAGCTTCGATTTATTGGAAGTAAAGACACTGGATCGCGGCGAAGAAGTGTTACAGGCGGCCCGGACCCGGACAAACCATCCCGATTATGCTTTCGAGCCCTATCCGGAACCAACCATCAGCCGAGATAATAAAGCCGTAGAGTGGGACTTTTCGATAGGTGAAGACAGACGCATCATAGGACGCCTGCAACAACATGAAAGTACGTTGGGCAACCTCGTGCGCAAGATATTCCAAGGATTAGCGACGAGCGCCGATAGAATCTATGTGCTGAAGATCCTGGATCAATATACGGACTCATACCTCTGTTATTCGAATTATTGGGAAGAGGAGGTGGAAATTGAACGCGGCTTGGTGAAGCCGTTCCTAATGGGCAAGGATGTCCACCGTTACGAGCCCGCCAGAGCGCACAACCTTGTGATCTTCCCGTACATCATAAGGAACGGCCGAGCCGAGTTGATGTCCCAGGAATACATTCAAGCAGCCTTTCCAATGGGATGGGATTATATAAACCAAAATAAGAAAGAGCTTGCTGCCCGTGAGCATGATCGGTTTGCGGTGGATTGGCATGCCTTCAGCCGACCACAGAATCTAACTGAGTTCGAAAATCCCAAGATAATTACACCGGAGATTGCTTTCGGGTGTCGGATGACTTTTGACTCCGTAGGTATTTATCATACTACCAAAGTTTATGGTTTTGCGCTCAAATCGGGAATCAAACAGTCACCCAAGTTCTTATTAGGTCTTCTCAATTCCAAACTTCTATGGTTTTTCCTTTCGTGCACTGGTTATGTATTACGTGGGGGCTATCGTACTTTCAAGACCGAATATCTCAAGCCGTTTCCTGTCGCGGAGTCCACACAGAAGCGGGAACGGTTAATTGAGACTTTGGTAGACTATGTGCTTTTTCTGAAATCTCTGGACAAACCGACTGAGATAGACCTGGCATCTAGCCTGAGTGTGATGACAGCCTATTTCGAGCAGCTGATAGATGCGCTGGTATATGAGATGTACTTCCCGGAGGAATTTGTCGATTCTAGCAAGTCCCCCAGTCAGTTGTTGATCAAGGAGCAATTACCTGCTATTAGCGAATTGAAAGGCGACAAGGCTTCTAACCTGCGGAAACTGTTTAGACGACTGTATGCCACTGACCATCCAGTACGCTCAATGATATTCTTCTTGGATACCCTTGAGACCGTACGCGCGATTGAAGCTAAGTCGAAAATACAATGAAAATAACCAAGGTAACACTTAACAATTTCGAGGCATTCAAAAGCGAATGCACAATTGATCTTCCCAAAGGGAAGAATCTCTTGCTATACGGGGAGAACGGGAGCGGGAAATCGTCGTTATTCCATGCGCTCAACTTATGTTTAGCGCCTGCCACAGCAATTGGCGAATACAAGAATATATTTGTATCAACTGATGACAGCTCTGTAAAACTCGAAGTCGACGATGGTTCCAAGCTTGAATGGGACGAAACCTCACATCCTTATACTCAACCTGTAATAGTCGAAGCCTCCAAGACAAAAGGATTCCTCGATTACCGCGCCTTATTGGAAACGCACTTTGTCCACCGCCAAAAACACAGCGTTAATATATTCGACTTGCTAGTGAAGAATCTATTGGCCAATATTCAAAATCCCATTACCAGTAGGTTGTTTGGGGATGAATGGGCAATAATCGAACAAAAGCTTCCTGAGAGAAAGAGTGCTTTCCATACCGAATACGTAAGCGACCTTGTATCTAGTTTCAGTGCCGGCCTAAGCGGAGTACTGGAGGACTTAGCTGACAAGTCAAATGGAATTCTGGACAGCTTCGAACAAAATGTCGTTATCAATCTTTCCCTTCCCACCGAGGGTATGTCATTTGATGCTGATTTCAAGTTGGTGCACAACCATGATGTGGTGCTTACCGCAAGTTACTATGGACACGACATACCCCGCCACCATCTGTTTCTCAATGAAGCACGTCTCTCTGCTATAGCTATTTCAATTTACTTGGGGGCTCTATTACTTAATCCTCCCAGTCAGTTAAGAGTGCTGTTTTTGGATGATGTGCTAATTGGTCTGGATATGTCCAACCGATTACCCCTGCTAGATATACTAGAAAAGCATTTCTCCGATTGGCAAGTTATTCTCGCCACCTTTGACAAGGTATGGTTCGATATGGCATGGCAGCGAGTCAAGGACTTGAAGACGTGGGAACAAGGTGAGTTACGTTGCGCCCGTGACAACGAATGTGATGTTCCCGTCTACAAAGGAGACACTGAATATCTCAACGTTGCTAGAAGCCATCTTGACGCAGGTGATCTTAGGGCAGCCGCAATCTATATCCGTGCTGCCTACGAGAGGGAATTGAAGCGCTTCTGTGATAAGTTTCACCTTCCCGTCCGCTATTGCGAGAACACAAAGGATCAGAAAGCCGAAGATTTCTGGAGAGTCGTCAAAGCTCAGAAACGTAAGGGCGGCAGTGACTTACTCACTCCTCAAGTAATTACCAATGTCCAATCGTTTCGATCTACAATCGTAAACCAGCTTAGCCATACGGCTCCAGTAAACCTTGTTCGTAGTGAGGTTGAGAAAGCCTACACATCGATAGATACGTTGCGGGATACCCTTAAACCGGTAAAGAAAAGTGATCTGCAATAGCGTTTTGTATAAGAGAACAGAATGACCGAGAGTGAACCATTGGAGGGCAGCACGACCACTCCCGATTGAGAGCGTGGTGATTATTACCAATTAAAGTAAGGAGCATATTCATGTCAAAAATCAGAACCCAAACTGGCAGCTATGCCTACGCCAAATATCAGCTTAAACGAGCTCTCCTAGAGAACGCTGTAGACGATAATTATACAAGCAAAGACCGCGAAGAAGCTTTGGAGTTCTTTGGAGGATGTGCTTTTTGTGGTAGTGTGCCAGCACCCAGAAATGACCACCTAATCCCGGTTTTCGAATGCGGAGACCGTGTTCGCAGGAATATCGTTCCTGCATGCCAACCATGTGACGATTCCAAAGGGAAAAAGGAATACCGTAAATGGGTGAGGACATCGCATTCTTCCCGCTCATTGAAGAAATTCCGAAAACTTTCAGATGCAGAAATAGAGAAACGTATCAAATTGATTGAAAAATGGAGATCAGGCTATAAACCAAAGATGGAAGCAGAACTATTTGGCAAAGATTATGATAAATATCTGGGGATACTGAAAAGGATGGATGAACTCTGTGCTGAGGCTAAACAATTAACAGATAGTATTAAAGCAAGAAAGAATGTCGCTAGATCAGTAAGAAATACGGCAGTCTTACACAAGAAAGGTGAGCCTAGTGACGCGGATCAAATACGTCAGTTTGTTCTTGAGAATTATATCCTTCCTGCCCGCCAGCGCGGTGCTAAGACCAGCACTGTTAACGCAGGGGATGTGCATGATCAAATGTGGTTTGTTAAGCGGCTTCCAAACGTGTGTCAGGCGCTAGGAGGAGAGAAATTTCAGAAACTGGCAAACGTCGAGAAACCGGTAATAAAGGGGCCTCCGCAAGGAAGTACTACCACTTTCACCTATAAATTATAAATTTGCTCAATTCTGGGGAATTGTAAGGACATCATATTGATCAAATCTACTACAAATCAGTCAATACATCGCCAGAATATCAAAGGCGGAAAGGAGGATGCCAGATGGCTAGACAATTTTGGGTAGTGTCGCCGAATGTGGACGGCACAGGGAAGAACGTTGAAGCATGGAAGCAAGAAATCATCCGCCACCGTGCTGCAATTATAGGATGGGAACCGAACAATTGGGAGAGTGGTGCTATGGGTCCGAGGTTCGCAGGCAGTAGGGATGCAGGAAGCAAGGTGCAGCTCGGTGACATTGTTCTCATTGCGCGGGGTAAGAAATCGGCAGACATTGTTGGTTTCGGTGTAGTGAAAGGGCGGATAAAAGCACAGCAACTTCCGCCATGGAACCGTCGTGTTTACATGCGTGAGCTAGAACCTTTCAAACAGTGTGAGCGGGTGCCAAAAAGTATCCCAATCCTTGCAGTCCTACAGCATACGTGGGCCCTCGTCCAATTGCATCCGGAAGTAAAGCCAGACACCCGAAAAGTGTGTGAATGGATGGAGAGACAACTTACAGAGCAGGAGAAGCATAGCAAGGAACCGAGAAAAGTCCCCCTGCGTAAATCTAAGAAATCTGACTACGAGGTAAGGACTCGAGAGCAAGTCAAGAAGCTTCATAAGCGCGAAGAAAGGTTGCTGCGTGGCTACCAGCATTGGCTGATGACTCAGGGCCGGCAACTTACTGCATTACAATATGGTCGGAATGAATGCGACGCTTGGGAAGCTGAGAGGCAAAATATAATCGAGGCAAAAGCACAGACACGCCGTGAAGACATTAGGATGGCCGTGGGACAGCTTTTCGACTACGCATTTCAAATGCGCGGGCAATTCGAAAACCCCAATAAGGCTATCCTACTTCCAAGTGAACCTCCTGAAGACCGTGTTGAATGGTTGGAGCCTCTGGGTATCAAGTTGATCTGGCGTAGTGGTCGATCATTCGAAGACAATGCAGGCGGCCAGTTTACCTAGGAGTCAACAGTAGTGGCTTCGTCCAAAATACCGGAAACACCATACGAATCAAGCCTACTAAAAAAGCAGGTATTATGTCCCCAGAATACCACCAATTATTTATCAGCTCAGCAGGAAAGCTCTTATTTCTTCACCGAACTGGCGGCTTTGCGCGAACATGGCGTTGTGCCCGAGGTTCGGATACAGGACCAGCTTGGCATTGCGTATTTTCCTGGCTGTCTCACGAACAGGATAGAAGAAGTCTTCTTCACCGCCAATCACCAGCGTATCCGCCTTAATCTTGTCCAGGTGGTCACTCAGGTCATGGCGGTCCTCTGCTTCAATTTCCACAATCCCGTCCGAGGGGTCGGTAGGGATACTGAGAGGGCCTAGCAGCCACATAAACCATTTGAAAACGTGTTTCGCAATTCCCCTCCTGATGATAGCTGTACCCAGTAATGCGGATGCTGCGCGCCGCTTGCGTTTTCGTGCGAGGTCTGCAACTTTCATCTGCAGTTCTTTGCCTTCCTCAGTCAGACGGAAACCGGTCATGGCAAGGACGAGACGCCTCACTAAATCTGGATGGTTAATGGCAAAGTGCTGGGCTATCGCCCCCCCTGTGGAGACGCCGATTATGTCGGCCACACCGCCCAGCTCATTCTTAATCATGACAGCGTAATCATCTGACATATCACTCAGTGAATATCCCGGGGGAAGACCGGGCCTCCTGTTCACAATGTAAATCTTGTAGCTATTTGCGAGTCCCGTTAAATAACCGGTACTCATCCGTAGCATAATGCCGGATGGCGGCTTATGCCGAAATTCTAACCCCCCAAATATAACGAGGTTACGGGCGCCGTTCCCAATACAGGCATACGGAAGGCCATTACTGGAATACCCAGTTATCGCTCTTCGTTTGGCCATCTTAATTCCCCATTATAGAAAGCATTATCATTCGGGAATTCCAGGGACACCATACCAATCAGGCCTACTACAAATCAGGTATCATGTCCCCCGAATACCACATAGCTTCGCCGCACACTCAGTTGGTACACCCTGCTTTGCCGGTATTTTTAACAGGAGCATCTGCCTGAAGCCTGAGGACACCGCGCCTGTCTAGACTTTTTGACGAACTGTGACTTCAGCGGGCTCAGGAACAAATTGTGCCTTTCCCTTCTTGTACAGAATTGACAAGCGCCTGCAGAAAGAGTATCTTCATTGTAGATACCGTGAATGGAGGTTTGACATGAAGACGCGTGTTCAGAAATGGGGTAACAGTCTCGCTTTGCGCATTCCGAAATCCTTCGCTGATGAAGTGGGACTCCAGAAAGAGACGGCCGTCGAAGTATCGCTGGCAGACGGGAAAATCGTTGTCACGCGGCTAACTAAACCGAAGCTGACTCTCGAACAGCTCCTATCAAAGGTCACCAAAGATAACCTGCATCACGAAGTTGATACCGGCTCTGCCGT
>JAFGBN010000019.1 GCA_016933195.1 Dehalococcoidia bacterium
ACCTACTCTACAGACTCCTTCGTGATTCTCGATGGCCAGACCCAACGCAATCTGGAGCTTTTTCAAGGAGGCAGGTGGAGAGAGAGTGGCAATTCTCTCCTCTCCATTATCGACCTGACCAAGACATCGATGGGCGGCAGGCTAATCAAAAACTGGTTAGCTCATCCCCTTCTGGATATTGCTGAGCTGAATCAACGGCAGGAAGCGGTTGCCTGGTTTCATGATAACAATCTGGCACGTCAGAAGGTTATGTCCCTTCTGGCAGACGTTGCTGACCTGGAGAGGCTGGTCAACCGCGTGGGGAACGGCAAAGTTATGCCCAGAGAGTTGATAACACTTCGGGATAGCCTGGATAGAATACCTGAGCTTAAAGCCACGATGGAAGCCGAGGGCTCCATGGACTGGTTACCAGCCAAATTGAAACCCTGCCCTGACACCGTGGATTTGCTTGGTAAGTCCATTGCCGAAGAGCCTGGAGACCTGGAGCATGGTAATGTGATAAGGGAGGGTTTCTCATCCGAGCTAGACGAGCTTCGGCATAAATCAAAGGAGGCCAAGCAATATCTGGCTGGCCTGGAGCAAAGGGAGAGGCAGCGCACGGGGATTAAGTCCTTAAAGGTAGGCTACAACCGGGTATTTGGCTATTACATTGAGGTATCGCGGGCTAATCTCAGCCTGGTCCCCCAAGACTATATTCGCAAGCAGACCCTGGCAGAGGCGGAAAGGTTCTTCACTCCCGAGCTCAAGGAATATGAATCCCTTATTCTGAATGCCCAAGAGAAGATTGCCGAATTAGAAGCTGGCATTTTCCGTCAGGTCTGCCAGCAGATAACTGCAAGCGGTCAGCAGATTTTGGCTACCGCCAGAGCCATCGCTCACATTGACGCTCTTTCCAGCCTGGCTGAAGTAGCAATGCGGCACAGCTATGTCAGGCCCAAACTGACTACCGACGATGTCATAGACATCAAAGAGGGACGCCATCCCGTAGTGGAGAGGAGCATAGGCAGCGATAATTTTGTCCCCAACGACGCTCATTTATGCAACAAGGACAATCAACTCATCATACTCACCGGCCCCAATATGTCGGGAAAATCCACATATCTCAGGCAGATAGCCCTGATTGTTCTTTTAGCTCAGATTGGCAGCTTCATCCCCGCCAATTCAGCCAACATCGGGATTGTCGACCGCATCTTCACCCGCATTGGCGCTCAGGAGGACTTGGCTGCGGGGCAGTCCACTTTTATGGTAGAGATGACGGAAACGGCAAACATCTTACACAATGCCAGCCCTCGCTCACTTATTATTCTGGATGAAATTGGGCGAGGTACATCTACCTACGATGGCCTTTCCATCGCCTGGGCGGTAGCTGAGTTTATACACAACCACCCCAAACTGGGAGCAAAGACCCTATTTGCCACTCACTACCATGAATTGGTGGACCTGGCCAGCACCCTGCCTAAGGTTAAGAATTTTAATGTGGCCGTGGCTGAGGAAGGGGACAAGGTTATCTTCTTACATAAAATTCTTCCCGGAGGCACTGATAGAAGCTATGGCATCCATGTGGCTCAGCTAGCCGGCTTGCCTAAATCGGTAATTGTTCGAGCTCAGGAAGTTCTGGCCGAGCTGGAAAGTCACGCCTCCAAAAAGAGCAAGGTCCCTCAACGAAAAGCACCAGCTCCACAACTCCCCCTTTTCCACGAAGGCTCCTTGCTAGCCGAAGAACTTGCCAAGCTTGACGTTGATTCTATGTCCCCACTGGAAGCCATTACCAGGCTCTATGAACTCAAACGATTGGCACAGGAACAACAAAAACCCTGGACACCAAATACCAAATGAACAACACAGAAAATCAAAAATCAAACGGTAAAAAAGACAAATGACAATTCAAAATGCAAAACTTCTTAACTCTTGCCCTGTCACTTTGCATTCTCATTTTTGTTTTTTGCATTTCAAAGGAATTTGTTTAGAATTTAGAGCTTAGAAATCAAGATTTAAGAGTTTAGATGGCTAAGGATTACTACCAGACTTTAGGTGTGCCAAGAAATGCCTCGGGTGAAAAAATTAAGAAGGCCTATAGAAAACTGGCTATGCAATATCATCCAGACCGCAACCCAGGCAAGGAAAAATGGGCCAATGAGAAATTTAAAGAGATAAACGAAGCCTACGGAGCCCTTGGCGACCCTGAGAAAAGAAGGCAATACGACCAATTTGGCACAGTGGGCAACATTGGCGACATCTTCGGCAGTCCTTTTACCAGAACTACCTTTCAAGATATGATGAAAGACTTCGGCGGGGCTGGCCTGGGCTTCGATTTCCTTGACAATATATTTGGTGATTCCTTGAGAGGCAGAGGCTCTTCTTTCTCTTTCAGAAACTTTGGTAGACGCGGGGCCAGGAGGGTTCACGTTTGGCCGGGAGAAGAGATCAATCTGGATGAAATATTTGGCCAAGCTCGAAAACCTCAACGTCAGAATATCCGCTACGAGCTTACAATCAGCCAGAGGGAGGCTTTGCAAGGAACCATGAAGATATTGAGCAGAAAGGGCAAGAGAATGGAGGTGAATATTCCTGCCGGAGTAATGACTGGCAGCCTAGTGAGACTAAGCAATGCCCGCCAGATAACTGACGGCTTGCCCGGGGATATCCTGATTCAAATCATGGTCAAATAAACCCGGGATTATAGATTTGTTCTTACCCTAAACCCACCTCCAGCGATGGGTAGCATCTGATATTTGCCTTCAGATTTTGAAAGATAAAGTTTAGCCCTTTCATGTCAGCAAAGTTAGACTCAGATGGAAAACATCATCAAGCCCCGACAGACACGCAATCTTTGCTATATTTGCTATAATTGTCAGGTCAAATTTTAGCCTTTACCATATAGATATTCAGCTGAAGGTACAGAATGTTTAACAGGGAAAAGCCTTATCCGGGGATTTTCATTACATTGATGTGCTTGCTGTTCATGGCTGTGACAGGGTGTTCGACGAGCACAACACCCCAGGAATACGCTGATAATCCAATAGCTCAGAGAGAAACGCTAACTCAAATATCCACCATAGGCGCTATCCTTGATGGCGTTTATGACGGGGTGGTTACCTTTGGAACGCTCGGCCAATATGGAGACTTCGGCATAGGAACCTTTGAAGGCCTTGATGGAGAAATGGTGGGGTTCGAGGGTAGCTTTTATCAGCTGAAGGCAGATGGTATTGCCTATCCTGTGTCTGATTGCATGGAGACGCCTTTTGCTTGCGTCACCTTCTTTGATGCCGACCATCAAAAGACATTGCCGGAAGGTATCGATTACGAACAACTGCAACAGTCCCTGGATGAGCTTCTGCCGACGGAGAACATATTCTATGCCATCAGGATTGATGGTACTTTCAGCTACATGAAGACGAGAAGCGTGCCAGGGCAAGAGAAGCCATACCCGCCGCTAGTTGAAGTTACCAAGAATCAGCCCACTTTTGAATTTGAAGAGGTGGAGGGAACAATCGCGGGGTTCCGCTGCCCCGCTTACGTTTCCACTGTAAACGTGCCCGGCTACCATCTTCACTTCCTGACCAAAGACAAGGATGCCGGTGGGCATGTGCTCAATTTCACCGTAAGAGAAGCTGTTGTCTATATAGACTATACTTCAGAATTTCTCATGATATTACCGGGCGAGGGTAGCGATTTTTACGAGTTAGACCTGACCCAGAGTAAACAAGAGGACCTGGAAAAGGCAGAAAAATAAGTTGGAAATTACGAGTCACTGGTTATGATTTAGCTGTTAAAGAGCAATATCTCATATGTGCGTCTAAAGATACGAACCTACTCAGACCAGGTTTTCATCTATCAAAACCCTGATATACCTATCTCCAAGAGTAGTGACATGAGAAAAGGTCTTGCCTAAATGTTCTCTCGCTTTGGCGTAATCGTGAAGCTCGATTCCAGCCTTTACCTCAGATAGCTGACTCTCTATTGAATCTATCGCTGCTGGCGCAAAATGTTGCCTCGCCATATTAAATTCATTTCTCAGTACATCGAACACCGCCTTAGTTACCTCTTCGCCCCCTTCCAACCTTTCCCCTCTCAGCGTTGTTAATCTGTCTAAAGCACCTGATACTAAGAATAAATTTGACTTTAGCCTTTCCGAATGGTGAAAACCAAGATACGCTTGCCTCTTATCCATATATCACCTCAAATTAGAATCCTCTTACTGCTGAGCTAATTAAAGCAGGAAAGAGGAGAACTTGCCATATAATGTCCTTTGCCCAAGCTAATGAGCAATTCCCGATTTCAATCGTCAGGCCCCTCTTCCTAGCATTTGGAGGAATGAGTCATAGCTTTTAGAAGGGGAACTTTGACCCCTCGATAGATATCAGAATTAACAATCAATGTTTTCCTTAATTCTGGGTAGATTAACTATGGCTCTTAAGGTATCAGAAACCTTCAACCTGGGTAATTGTGGCACAGCACACAGCCTAGACAACTATAAGATACCAGGCTTATAATTGAGACAGAGCACAAGTTGCTGAGCCAAGAAGCTCGATGGAGAGCTAAGATGGACAAGCAAGGAAATGTAATAATCACGGAGAAGCCGACGTTAAGGCATCCCTATATGGTTTGTGGCATCAGTGGATGGGTTGATGGAGGGGAGTCTGCCACAGGAAGCGTCCGATACTTAGTAAGTAAACTGGAGGCGAAGAGATTCGCCGAGATACCCATCGATAAGTTCCATATATTCCAGGTGCCAGGCCAGCTTTCGCTAAGACCCCAAATAAAAATCGAGGACGGCGTTCTTAAAGAGCACCACTTTCCCCAGAACCAGTTCTTCTACTGGGTCAATCCTAATGCAGATAATGATTTGATTCTCTTCCTGGGCACAGAACCAAATTTAAACTGGGAGGAATACTCAGACGCTATCTTAGGAGTAGTTGAGGAGTTCGCTGTCTCTAGAATCTACCTCCTGGGTGGGGTGCTAGACAAAATCCCGTACACCAAGGAACCCAGGGTTTCTTGCCTCTGCAGTTCTGACCAGCTCAAAGAAGAGATGCAGAAATATAGTATGCAGCTCCTTAATTATGAAGGGCCAGGTAGATGGGGCACAGCGTTGCTCTACACTTGCCAGAAAAAGGGATTTCAAATGGCGTGCGTCACCGTTGCAGTAAGCTACTATCCAGAGTTCAATGTCATCATCTCTCGTAATCCTAAGGCGATAAGAGCGGTGGTAAGAAGGCTGAACGATTTGCTACATCTCAACCTGGACGTTTCAGACCTTGATAGAGAGGCTGAGGAGCTTGAGACAAAACTCGGGTTCATGGCCAGCCATAACCCCGAGTTCCGTGCTTATATTGAGCAGATGGAAAAGGACTTTATCGAGATCAAATACGAGAAGCCCTTGGACATATCGGCTAATGAGGCCGTGCACATTGCTGAGGAGTTTTTGAGAGAGAACAAGCAAAATTAGAAGGTTGCTCCGGGCCATGGTTAGGCATGGAGATAAACCTTCGCACCTATTTCTGGGTCTTCAGCGGCTGATTTGGTAATCACTAGTTAGCTGAGGTAGCGACGGTCTTGCTCAATAGTCATCAGTCCTCTTGGTCTTTCCATCATACTGCACATAGGCGAGCGTGAAAAAACAGAAAAAGCTAACTATACATAATTCTAAGGACAGCTTAAAGCCCGGAAAATTGAACCTAGATTCAGAATTTTATTGCTTTTAGGCCTGCTAAGGCTATCACCTCATCTTCTTCCGGTGCACGCCCACTTGCTCCAATGCCACCAATCACGGTACCTTTACTTGGATTACCGGGAATGAAACCTTCACCAGGCTTGACTATGCATTGGCCTCCCCTTATGTATGTAAGCCTACTGTCCGCCCATGTTGCAAGTTCTCTACCCAGCTCATGGTCGCGCTCTGCAAAGACGGCTGTATCCTTCAACATACGCGACGCAGTATAGGCCTTGCTTATAGCCATGTGCACAAAGAGAGGATAAGCTTCATCCATTCGACCAAAATAAACAAGGTCACCTTGCTCGTCTACAACAGCAACTGCCATAGGACGGCCCGGTTGCTTGGAAGCCTCCAAAAGAGCTGCTTCAACAGCTGCACGAGCTTGTGATAGGCTCAAAACTTCTTTCTGAGACATTTTAATAACCTCCCTTACCAGATTAGGCGAATTGTACTATGCTTCAGTTGCTCTGTAAAGCGCATCTGGTTTGACTCCAGGATAGTAACGGACGGAGACGGAACCACAAGGAAAGAATAACTGAAATGAATGCCCCCTGATGGCGATAGCCTGAATAGAACAATGCCCACTATGGATACCTAACAGCACAAAATGACGTGGTTGGGAGCATTGATGGCCTCATTAGACCAGCTTTGCTTATAAGTCAGTTTAACTAAGTTCCTTCGTCGGGGCTCTAGACATGCCTCCTCTCCTCTTAGGGGTTGGGTTTTGGGACGCTGTAACTTGCTGTGAATCTAAAGCTAAGACGCTGGAAGACCGATCATAGGATACAAGCGGGAAATGGAATAGGCTTGTTCAAGTAGTGCAGGCTGCTCTAGTTCAGATAGATGGGTGAGGTCTCAAAGCATGTTGAGACGCTAAAGAAGGAATCCCTCCCCACTTTGCTTCGGCTATGCCTCGCAACCGCTTACGCACCTGGCAATAAAAGGCAATGAAGCAATGCACTACCAATCACCTGAGCGAGTACATAGGCTCCCATTCGAGGTCACTTGACGGCACAACCAGGCGAGAAGCAATCTGCAACTCGGCTGGGTACAGGCAATTAAAAACTAATTGCCCTAATCATTCTGATAGGGATGCCAACAGAGAGCCACTCCTGTCAGGGATGGTCAACGCCAGCACTTCGGTCGTTGGCAAGCACACCTCTGACAGCAAGCTAGCCAGCAACATAAGCAGCCCTAGCAGCCATAATTAGCTGCCAACCCACACTCTTACCTGACGAGTAGCTGAGCTAGATACGTTTGGCAAGTAATTCTGAGTATCTAGGCCTTCCCTATCCTGAATACCTTTGTGCCACAAACAGGACAGACACCCTGTACTGCCGGCCTGGAATTCTTGAGTTTAACCTGCGTAGGATTCTTTATTTCTACCTTTTTTCTGCACTTCATACAATAAGCTGTTGACATAGAATCCTCCCTCCTAGTTCCAAATTTTCTGTATTATTGCCACATGAATGCATCCATGTCAATAGTACTTAGGTCAATAGCAAGCCGCCCCTCAGGTTAGAAAACGACTTTTAAGCGGTATGCCTGCCTCTTTTTTTAATCATAACGTGAGCTAACAAATCGACAAAATGTTAAGTTGCAACATGATATTAGGTGCGCTCCCAAGGAAAGGCTCTGCTGTTTTATTTCACTTAACTCGTTCACACTCGTACTCTCCAACCAGAAATTCGTAGGATATGCCGTCTTGTAATTTTACCTTCTCGCCTGTTATCGTTATCGTGGATTGCCCCGCGACAACATCTTTATACAAATCATCAAACCACTCCCAACCCTCAGGCCAGTTACCTTCATCTTTGGGACCTGATTTCCCATCAATAATGCCATCACCGTTCCCATCAAGAAAGTGTATGGATATTACCAGCTCAGCATCTCGATAGTACTCGATTTTTGTGTGGAGGCCACTCACATTCAAAGGTTCAGCAGTAATTTTGATAGTCTGAGTATACCTATGACCACTACATCCGGGGAATAAGAGTACCATCGCAGCCAATATCAAAGCCATTATCGCTAACCGCATATAAATCCCCCTCCACAATGTGCATTTTGCCATATCAGATTTTCTCAGCACTTGGCATTCTCCCGAGGCTTTTCTCCACACACTAACACACTAGCCATGCTGCCTGCTATAGTGCTTACAAGCACGCGACCATACCAGGCCTCACGAATACTCATTGAGACCTTCTCCTATTCTACCACGTGGTTCTTGCCTCTTGGAATAGGTATATGTTTCAAATATACCCGAAAATAAAAAACTCACTTGGGCTATCCATCCAATCTCTGGCAGGTTTCCTCTCATGAACCAGGATGGATAGGTGGGTGACATATCAAAGCATTTTGGGACAGTGAGAAAGGAGGCCATCCCAGTTTGCTTCGGCTGTGCCTCGCAACCGCATGCGTTTCTCGCAGTGACAAGCAATAAGACAATGCGTAACTAATTACCTGCGAGGCTACACCTCATTGCCTTTTACCGCCTTAATCAGTTATACTTCTCAGAACAAAGCCGTCGCCAGTCTCTCACTGCGAGTCACTGCATTTTCGGTAATTACTAGGAGGTTAGATATGCCATATGGATACAACGGTAAGATTTTAAGGGTTGACCTCTCCTCGAAAAGCCTGACAACCGAGGAGCTTCCTGAGAATTTTTATCGGCAGTATTTTGGTGGTGAGAGCTTAATAGGCTATTTTTTACTCCGAGAACTCCCACGAGGAGTTGAGCCTCTCAGCCCCGACAACAAGCTTATCTTCGCAGCAGGCCCCTTAACAGGAGTGCCAGCGGGAGGTTGTGGACGCCATAGCGTGGGCAGCAAATCGCCTCTTACAGGAGGATTTGGTGAAGCTGAAGCTGGAGGCTATTGGGGAACTGAACTCAAAATGGCCGGGTTTGATGCCATAATCGTGGAGGGTAAGGCAGAGAAACCCGTCTATCTTTTCATCCGGGATGGAGAAGCTCAAATCAGGGACGCCAGCCATCTCTGGGGTCTGAAGACGTTGGAGTGCCAGAACACTATCCGTGAAGATCTGGGTGACTCAGGAATAAAGGTAGCTCAAATTGGGCCCGGTGGTGAAAACCTGGTCCCTTTCGCTTGCATAGCAAACGATTTAGACGCCTTCGCCGGCAGGACTGGCTTGGGAGCGGTTATGGGCTCCAAGAACCTTAAGGCAGTAGCCTGCAGGGGCCATCAGCGCCTTTCCCTGGCCGACCCCCAGGCTGTAGCCGCTATCGCTCGATGGATTAGGGATAATACCCCAGTAGCCAACAAGAGAATGCATGACTTTGGCACAGCTAATCTTGTCCCGACACTGAATAAAAATGGGGGCTTGCCAACACGGAATTTCCAAGACGGCTCTTTCGAAGGAGTTGACAAAATAAGCGGCCAAACTATGAAAGACACCATTTTGGTAAAGAGGAGAAGTTGTTTTGCGTGTGCTATTCAATGCAAACGAGAAGTGAAGGTAGAGAAGCCTTACACAGTTGATCCTAGCTATGGAGGCCCGGAGTATGAAACGATAGCTGCTTTAGGCTCCGACTGCGGAATAGATAGCCTGGAAACTATCGCTAAAGGCAACGAACTGACCAACGCTTACGGTCTAGATAGTATATCCTGCGGCTCCAGTATCGCCTTCGCCATGGAGTGCTTTGAACACGGTCTGCTAACGCCACAGGACACTGGAGGATTAGACCTGCGCTTCGGCAATGGAGCGGCAATGCTGGAGATGATTGAGCAAATTGCTCAGCGCAAAGGCCTGGGAGCTTTACTATCGCAGGGTGTAGCTCGAGCATCGAAGAAGATAGGCCCCGCTGCTAAAGAGTTTGCTCTACATATAAAGGGGCAAGAAATACCTATGCATGAGCCTCGTTGGAAACAAGGCTTGGGTATTGGATATATCATGTCGCCGACAGGCGCTGACCACTGCCATAATATGCATGACTCCAACTATAACACTATGAGCGCACTGCTGGGGGAGGCTAAGAGCCTGGGCATATTGGAACCTGTACCTGCCGATGACCTGTCCCCTGCGAAGATGCGGATGCTCATCTACTCTTCCCTCTGGATGCATTTTTTGAACTCTGCCGTCAATTGTTATTTTGTCAACGTTTTTGGGCGGGTAGGATTTGAGAGAACGGCGCAACTGGTTAACTCCGTGACCGGTTGGAATACCAGTGTCTTCGAATTGATGAAGGTTGGAGAAAGAGCTGTAAACCTGGCACAGGCCTTTAACGTGAGAGAAGGTTTCACCAGCCATGATGATGAGATGCCACATCGTTTTTTCACTCCTCATACTTCGGGTCCCTTACAAGGAGTAGCACTCGACCCCAAGGCTTTCCAGGAAGCCAAGGAGACCTATTACGATATGATGGGCTGGCCCCATGGTTCGCCTTCCCCTGCTAAGCTGGGAGAGCTGGGTATTGAATGGGCGATACCCTTGATGCGAGCAGAATAAGCCAGCTTGCCAGACTTCCGTTTCCACGCTGTCTCACTGTAGTTCGGTATTTTTTGCAACTTGGCAACCCGATGTTTTGTTGGCCTGTCGAGCAAGCACGAGAGAATTCGTAAAAGCCGGACTATCCACCACCAACCAGGCCAGCCAGCCAAGGGGTAATGAGGACCTCTATCACAGCCGCAACCGCAAGCCCGGGAAGGACTACCTTCACGTAAAGCTTGAGACTGGCTGATAGCTGCGATTTGACCATGCTTTCTTTTCGCCTTAACCATTTAAGTGATTCCACACCCACCATGAATCCCAAAGCCGTGGCTAGCAGCAACATCGGAATCTCAATTACACCATGCGGCGCTATGCTGGCTACTACATATTTTAATCCCTGAGCCGATTCGGCCCAGGAAATCACAGCTCCAAGGATGAACCCGTTTATGCCTACGAAAAGCACTGGTGGTATTCCCACCAGGATACCTAAGCCGATCGCCACAAGAGCCTTAACCGCATTGTTGACGAATATAATAAAGAACAAGAGGACAGGGTTGACCATCTCCAAAGGTCCTAGTAAATCGCCAAGTTCTTGCCACAGTTCTGAGAAGATATCCAAAGGTGCAGCAATACCCAGCACAATGGCGGCTGCAAAGATAACAGTCGCAGCGATGAGGCTTCTAGTTAAGACCTTTTTATCCAATTGTCCGGATTACCTGAACAGGCTCAATATGAGGCTAACTGGTTAGCATAACAGACTTTGGGAATTTTGGGGAGTCAATAAAATCACAATCTGGCTGATTGTGCAGTTTTCTACGCACTTCAAGCGTTGAAGTGAAATCCCGGTGTTTTCATTCCCTCAACCTTGAAAGGAAATTTCTTAACCCTTATGAAATACCCGGAGTGCCTAACTATTAGCACCCAGTTTGTCACTGACCTCCCCCAGTGATACTTTGCCCACAGACAAGACCATTTTTAGCGCGTCATCAATTGATATGTTAGTCCGGATAATGTCATCTTCTCTTACTATTTCCAGATATCCTGAGGTTGGATTAGGGGATGTCGGAATGAACACGTTGAGCAGTTTTTCACCAGACTTGTCGCATGATTCATTTGTTAAAAAGCCTATAACACGCATACCCTTCTTGGGAAATTCTACTAGCACCACCTGCAGGAATCCAGCTTCACCAGGGGCAGAGAAGCTTTCCAGGATTTTTTTGATACTGGTGTAGAGATATCGAAACAATGGCACCCTCGCCAGTAGAGACTCTCCATATCGAACCAGTCTCTTTCCAATAACATTGGTCGCTATGACTCCAGCCACATAAATCAACGCCACTGTTATGCCAAAGCCTAAGCCAGGAACGGTATAACCTAATAGCAGCTTGACTGCAGGTTGCAGGATGTCGTCGATGGTGGTAAAAAGCCAGATCAGTATCAATACGGCGGCACCAATCGGCACAATAACGAGAATCCCTGCGACGAACTGTGCTCTTAATGTCTTATTCAGCTGATTCCGAGATGCCCACTTGGTATGCTTCATTGCCCTTGGCCTCCTTATTGCACTACCCGAACTGCCCGTTCATAGTAACTACTAATAGTCATTTTAACACTGTGAATTCGCAACAAGAAATGAAATATAACATGCATACACCCAAGGAAAAGTCCGCCCAGTTAAAACATAACGCCTCGACAAGGGGAAATCTACCTTTCGCCCTGAATAAACAACTTGACTGATGGTGCAATGTCTCCATTACCACACATACTATAATCGAGGCTAAAAGACACAGGAGAATGAATCATGAACAACTGCTCTCCTCAAGCTTGGTTGATTCTGCCGCAGTGCGGGCATCTGATGCTAGATGCCTTGAACTTGGGAGGCACCCTTAACTTGGCGCCACAGTCGCAGGTTATGGTCTTGTAGCCACTACGGCGCCACAACAAGTCAGAGGTCTCGCGAGCCCGTTGTATCTCATCTGGTTCCTTTTCTGCTGCCTCTGGTCCCGCTGTGCGAAGGCCAACGGCTGCTCCGGTAGCCATGGCAGAGGCGGGCACAATCTGCCTGCCCGTCCTGTGAACCTGTCGGTATGCCTGGTCGTAGTCAGCAAAAGAAGCTCCCCCAGCCATTGAGCGGAGGATACGTATTCTCTCGGAAATGGGCGGGTGGGTGCTGGTCAGGTCGCTCGCCGACATACCCTTTTTACGGAAGGGATTGATGATGTACATTGGCGCTGTTGCTTTGTTGGCCGATTTCAACTGACTGTTTGAAGCAGCTAGTTTTTCTAGTGCCGAGGCTAGTCCCTCAGGGTATCTGGTGTACAGCGCTGAGGAGGCATCAGCCAGATATTCTCTCTTTCTGGAGACGGCCAAATAGATAAACTGTGCCGCAATCGGCGCCAGTATCATAAAAACGATGGCCACAACAAGTATTATTATTTGACCTGAGCCACCCCCAGATGAGGAACTCCTTCTGTTTCCAGCCATTCCGCCAAAGAACAGGATTCGCGTGCCATACCAGGCAAGAATGACAATGGTACCGAGGAGCACTGCGGTGATAGCCATCAATAACACGTCACGATTCTTTATATGCGCCATTTCATGGCCGATGACACCCTGCAATTCATCGCGATTGAGTTTCTGTAGAAGTCCAGAAGTAATGGCTATGGCTGCCCGATTGGGGTCTCGACCAGTGGCAAAGGCATTCAGTGCAGGGTCGTCGATGATGTAGATGTCGGGCATCTTTTCCAATCCCGAGGCAATCTTCATCTCCTCAACCACATTGTACAAGCGAGGGTGGTCATCACGACTAATTTTTCTTGCCCGCGAGAGCGCCAGCAGAATGTTGTCCCCCCGGAAAAAGCCCACCAGACTCATCACTGCCCATACTATTACGGCGATAATGAGTCCCCCGATGCCACTGCCAAAGAAGTATAGGCCTAATAGATAGCCGATTAGTAGCAGCAACAGCCCCATCCCGACCACTAGTATCGCTGACCTTATCTGGTTGGATCTGACCTGTTCCCACATATATGACGCCGTCTCTGACTACGTGAAGCTCACCGTCGGTGCCTTTCTCTCCTCAGCCACAGTGACTTCAAAGAACTCACTTGCTTTGAAAGCAGTCACGCTGGCTACCAAGTTGGAAGGAAACACCTGGGTCTGGTTGTTATACCTTAAAACTGAATCGTTGTAGAACTGGCGCGAAAAGCCTATCTTGTTCTCGGTTGAGGTAAGCTCCTCCTGGAGAGCCAGAAAGTTCTGATTGGCTTTGAGGTCAGGATAGCTTTCGACTACAGCCAGTAGCCGGGCTAGAGCTGAACTGAGCTCACCCTCGGCCTTGGCTCGCGCGCCTGCTCCAGAGGACGCTAGCTGCTGAGCAAGGTTACGAGCCTTAGTGACAGCTTCCAGCGTTTCCCGTTCGTGCTTCATGTAGCCCTTCGCGGTTTCCACAAGGTTAGGAATCAGGTCATACCTCCTTTTTAGCTGGACATCAATTTGTGCCCAGGCATTCTTCACCTGGTTGCGCAGCCGAACCAGCCTGTTATAGGTCGCAATGAACACTATAGCGAGAACTACAACTATGCCGACAATGATGTAAACTGCTATCACGGAACACCTCCATAATGTTTGTATTTAGTTTACCTTGAAGATAATCATCTCGCCCCCAAGTCTACCTTCCCCAGTTCAATCCCGCGCCTTGAACACCTCTCCCAGGAAAGCGATGATTTGATGCTGAGAATCTGGTTTCCCCAACGGTTCATTGGCCATCTGTTTTATGAGTTGACCAAGCTCACCGCCGTCGAACCACAGCCCATCCCCCAGCCGGCAGACATCTATTAGTATTTCGCGTTGTTGGCCTATGGCTGTTTTCTTCATTTTCTGGCTGCAGATGGGACACCTCAGCTTCTTCTCTGAGGATTCAGCTTCTTCAGAGTCGCGGATATCACCCAAAACCAGATTTGGGCTCTCCAGGCTCATGGATTCCAGCAAAAGCTCTAGTTCACCAGAGTCAAACCATACCCCCTGGCACCTAGTACAATAATCAAGCTCAATCTTGTTGTGCTCCACAACTACCATGTCACTTTTACACCTAGGGCATATCATCGAAACCAGACCTCGCGGTGGATTGCAAACAGTCTAGAGTCCTTGAGGCATCGTGTCAAGTTAGTCTTTGTGAGAGCATTGTTGCACTCTACTTAAAATAACCTCCTTTCGCGTTCTGATTACATCCCACACAGGCATGGTCTCGTGGCACAGCATCTTTTCTCATTTCATCAAAGCTAGTTCAAAAAGCACAACTCTTGAAGCATTGTGTTCCAACATTAATGATCATTGACCTGCAATACCAGTTACCGGCACCTGCAGAATATGACGAATTGTGGAGTCAGGATATTTGTTAGGACGACCCTCAACTGGGGTGTAATTTCTTGAGGTAGAGCCACGCAGCCTCTCAACACGGCCGTGGTTCTCAGCCTCGTCAGGCTCCGTAAGCCTTCCAGAGCAAGTGTTGATTTTTATCATGCAAAGCATCTATGCTATGGAGGTGTATGTACCATGCCTGCAGTTGAAGTTAATCATATAGTCAAGTCCTACGCAGATAAGGCCGCGGTTAATGACCTGTCCTTCTCCGTAAATCAGGGTGAGGTATTTGGTCTAATTGGCCCCAATGGCGCGGGCAAGACTACCACCATCAGGATGATGATGGATATCATCAAGCCGGACTCGGGCGACGTGACAATCCTCGGCGAAAAGTTAAGTGAAGCCAGCAAGAATAAGCTTGGCTACTTGCCTGAGGAAAGAGGACTGTATAGGAAGCTGAGTGTCATAGATTCTATCATCTACCTTGCCTCCCTCAAGGGTATGGATAAGCGCTCATCTGAGGAAGAGGCTAACGAGTTGCTCAATCAGACAGGTATGCTTCCCCACAAGGGAAAGAAGATTGAGGAGTTGAGTCGTGGCATGGGACAGATTATACAGTTCATCGTTACTATCATCCACGACCCAGAGCTGGTTATTCTGGATGAACCCTTTGCCGGTCTCGACCCGGTTAACACCGAGTTACTGAAAGGGATGTTCGCTGACTTGAGGAATCAAGGTAAAGCTGTAATCCTGAGCACACACCAAATGAATCAAGTAGAGGAGCTTTGCGACCGCATATTAATGATAAACGACGGGCGCTCGGTTCTCTACGGGAAGCTGGCTGAAATCAAGTCCAGGTATAGAAGCAATTCCGTTCTCCTGGAGTATGAGGGGAAGCTAGGAGAGGTGCCGGGAGTTACCGACAAGCGCACCCACAAAGGCTACGTTGAGCTAGTCCTTGATGGAAATACAACTCCTCAGCAAGTCCTGGAGCGACTGGTAAGTACCGGGATAATAATCAATCGCTTTGAAGTAGCTACTCCTCCACTTAACGAAATCTTCCTGAAGGTGGTGGGTAGAAATCATGAATAAGACGCTGTTGATATTCAGACATGAATTTCTCCACACGATAAAGAGGACCGGGTTTATTATTATGACCATTATTGTGCCAATCATAGCCCTCCTGGGCATAGGGGTCTTCCAGCTCGTATCAGGAATTGCCAAGCCGCCGGCGCCAGAAGTAACAACCATTGGATATGTAGATGAGTTCGGTGGATTCCAGCAGTATACCAACCAGGGAAACATAACGCTGGTTCGCTTTGATACACCGGATGATGCGACTGAAGCGCTGGTTAAGAGGGACATCAAAGAGTATTTCGTCATTCCGCCGGATTATATCTCCACGGGAGTGGTTAGCCGGTATACTCTGGAAAAACAGCTAGAGGCACCAACTGACATTGCGGCAGCGATTAAGAGTTTTCTCTTAAGTAATCTCTTAGGGGAAAAGATATCGCCTGAGACCATAGACCGGGTAGAAGCACCCTTGAATCTGGTTACCACCAGGCTTACCGAAACCGGTGCCGTGGCTCCGGAGCAAGGCGGATTCGGGAATTTTATCTTTCCGGGCGTTTTTAGTCTTCTACTGGCGCTCTCCATCATTTTCTCCTCCACATATCTACTGCAAGGACTTGGTGAGGAGAAAGAGAATCGCCTCATAGAGGTATTGCTGTCCTCCGTTTCCGCCCGGCAGTTACTCACAGGCAAGGTTTTGGGGCTGGGTGCCGCCGGACTGGCGCAGGTAGTCGTCTGGGTGGTTTCAGCTCCACTCCTGCTGAGCCTGGCTTCCTCATCCATCGGTGGCTTTATCAGCACAATACAATTACCAGCTAACTTCCTTGTTCTAGCTGTAGTGTATTTCATCCTGGGCTACTTGTTGTTCGCCGTGCTTTCGGCAGCAATCGGCGCCATCAGTTCCAATTCCCGGGAAGGACAACAACTGATCGGGATTTTTACACTTCCCTTACTCATACCCCTCTGGTTCATGTCTTTACTTATGGCGTTTCCGAACAACCCAATTTGGACAGTTCTTACTATTTTCCCTCTCACAGCACCTGCGGCAGTGATAATAAGGCTGGGCGTGAGTGGTATTCCTGCCTGGCAAATTGTTGCCAGTATAGCTGTGCTGGTGTTATCCATCATCGGGGGGCTGCTATTGACAACCAAAGTCTTCAGAACCTACTTGCTCATGTATGGAAAAAGACCAAAACTCGGGGAAATTATCCGAAGCCTGAGGAGCACTTAACTCAAAGATAAGACTCTCCTCTCCCAACGTGTATTCTGCAAGGCCTATCTATTGCTGGGTCGAGTGTTACATTCTGATGAATTCTTGAGTCAGGACATTGTGTGCTAAGAGGACTATCAAGAGAAGCGTAGTCTCTTGAGGTGGAGCTAGGCAGCTTATTTAGACATCTGCACTCCTCAGTATCGGTTGGCCCTATGAGGAGGCCTTCCAGGAGCAAGTGTTGATTTTTACCACAGGAAGCATCTATGCTGTGGGGTGCATACTTCTGCGAAAGGAAGGTTTTGTAGTGTGACCAGGGAAGAAATAAAGGAGTTGCTGAACGAGGCAGAGAAGATATTTGCTCAGGAAGCAAATTTAATACAACTGGAGTCAGGCAGAGTCATTTTTGTTGGCGATACCCATGGTGACTTTGAAGCCACGGAGAAAGTCATTCGCAAGCATCTTAAGCCGGGGAATAAGCTCGTTTTCCTTGGGGACTATGTTGATCGTGGGCCAGCTTCAAGAGAGAACATCAACTTCCTGCTTCAGCAAAAAATTGAGCATCCCGACAGCCTTTTCCTGCTCATGGGAAATCACGAAGGTTATGCTGTGCTAAGTTTTCACCCTGCAGATTTCTGGGATGGGTTGGATGCTGAACTTGGCCAGCGATACAGTGAGGTTCTTTCCAAGCTGCCACTCGTGGTTTCCACATCAAATGGAATCATCGCTTTGCATGGAGCACTCCCGGATGTATCGAGTCTGGAGGATATAAATAAGATAAAGCTAGGGAGTACCGAGTGGCATCAGGTAACCTGGGGAGACTGGCAAGAAGGGGTAGGGGGGGGCCTGGGAGTCGATCCTTATACTGGGAGGCCTCAATTCGGGCGAGCTTGGTTTGAAGACATTATGTCACGCTTGGGCAAAAACGTCTTGATAAGGTCTCACCAGCCTGGTGCCCCACCCATAATGTATGGCGGAAGATGCCTTACTATATTCACCTCTTCAGCTTATAGCCATTATGTCGATGACCGCACCGTAGCCTTAGTTGATTTGGAAAGAGGGGTGGAAAGGGCGGATGATATAACGATAGAGATTGTTTAAAGTCCTGCGTCGGCCCTCAAGATTTCAGCTTTATCTGTTTTCTCCCAGGGGAGGTCGAGGTCTTCCCTGCCGAAGTGTCCATAAGTGGCAGTTTGGCGATAAATGGGGCGGCGCAAGTCAAAAGCCCTTATAATGGCCTCGGGGCGGAAGTCGAAATGCTTGCTTATGAGACTTAATATGGTTTCGTCGGGAACCTTTTCTGTTGCGGATGTCTCGATGGTTAGCGATAAGGGATGAGCCTTTCCAATAGCATAGGCAACCTGAACCTCAATGTAATCGGCAAGACCGGCAGCCACTACGTTTTTAGCGACATATCTGGCCATATAAGCAGCGGAGCGATCTACTTTGGTCGGGTCTTTACCTGAGAAAGCGCCTCCACCATGACTGCAAGCGCTGCCATAAGTATCAGCAATGATTTTGCGCCCTGTAAAGCCAGTATCGCTCACTGGCCCACCAATGACAAACTGGCCTGCGCTATTAATGTAAAATTTAGCACTGGTGTCCAATAAATTAACAGGAATGACCTTTTTAATCACCTGCTCTATAAGGTCATGCTCAATGACATCACGTTTCACCCCTGGGTCATGATGAGCACCAAGAACAACACAAACCACTCTCTTGGGTACGCCACGACTATACTCTATGGTTACCTGAGATTTGCCATCCGGCCTGAGATAAGGGATGGTCTTATCTTTTCTTGCTTGAGCCAAGCTCTGGCATAGCTTATGCGCTAGCGCAATAGGCAAAGGCATAAGCTCCGGAGTTTCTTTACAGGCAAAGCCAACCATCATTCCCTGGTCACCAGCGCCAGTCTTATCCAGAACTCCGTTAGTCGACTCCCCTGTTCTTGTTTCTAAAGATTGACTAACCCCGGCAGCAATATCGCTTGACTGCTCCTTGAGGGATACGAGGATTCCGCAGGTTCGATAATCAAAGCCATATTCAGGTTTGGTGTAGCCTGCCTCTTTGATTACCTGGCGCACAATGGCTGGGATTTTTATATAGCAATCGCAGGTAATCTCACCCATGACTGTCACTATGCCCATGGCAACAGAGACTTCACAAGCGACTCTGGCGAAGGGGTCCCTCTCCAGCATGGCATCAAGGATAGCATCTGATATCTGGTCACATAGCTTATCAGGATGCCCTTCGCTGACGCATTCCGCAGTGGCTAAATACGAATCCAAGTGATTAAAACTATTTGGCATTGATTACTCCTTTTCTACGTGCCCGACTCCCAGCTTTGCAGGTATTTTTTTTGCTCCTCAGTCAAAGCATCGATGGTGATATTCATAGAAGCGAGCTTTAATCGGCCCACTTCGTTGTCAATTTCCTCCGGCACAGGGTAAACATCAGGTTTAAGTTTTCCCCTCATCTTGACAAGGTATTCCACACATAGAGCCTGGTTGGCAAAGCTCATGTCCATAACGTTAGCTGGATGCCCCTCAGCGGCGGCCAGGTTGATGAGCCTACCTTCGCCCAAGAGATGAATACGCCGCCCATCCGCCAAGGTATATTCGTCAACAAATGGCCGTACTCGCCTTTTCGATTTGGCCAGGTTTTCCAGGGCAGAGATATTTATTTCTACATTAAAGTGGCCGCTATTGGCTATAATTGCTCCATCCTTCATGTGCATGAAGTGCGCTTTATCCAAAACGCTGGCATCTCCAGTGGCAGTGATAAAGACCTCTCCTGATATACATGCTTCGAGCAGAGGCATAACTTGATAACCATCCATGACAGCTTCCAGAGCGAGGATAGGGTTGACCTCGGTGACAATAACCCGTGCTCCCAATCCTTGAGCTCTCTTAGCTATTCCTTTGCTACACCAGCCGTAACCACAAACAACCACTGTTCTCCCTGCCCACAATATATTGGTGGCTCTAGTGATGCCATCGATAGTGCTTTGCCCGGTGCCGTAGCGATTGTCAAAGAAATGCTTGGTTTGAGCATCGTTTACGGCGATTACAGGATAACTCAATTTTCCCTTCCTTGCCATATTCCTTAATCTGATGACTCCCGTGGTGGTTTCCTCAGTGCCGCCAACCACATTGTGGCAGAACTCAGCGTATTCCTTATGAAGGGTGGAAACCAGGTCAGCACCGTCATCCATGGTAAGCTGTGGTTTGTGTTCTAATGCAGTAGTGATATGTCGGTAGTAAGTCTCATTATCCTCCCCCTTTATAGCATTGACAGGAATGTCATAGTCAACCAAGGCGGCAGTCACATCATCTTGAGTGCTTAAGGGATTGGAGGCACATAGAACCAGGTCAGCGCCACCTTCTCTTAGTGCCAAAGCTAAATTCGCTGTTTCGGTAGTCACATGAAGGCAGGCGGAAATGCGAATTCCCTGGAGAGGCTTCTCTTTGGCAAATCTTTGCTGTATTAGCTTGATTACTGGCATTTCCCTGCCAGCCCACTCGATGCGAAGCTTACCTTCCTCAGCCAGAGAGGGGTCTTTAATATCGTAATCCTTCATTTTCATAACTAACTCCAAAGGCTATTTATTTGTCGCATGATTCCGACCGAAGTGGAGCGGAGGCGTACCGGATTTTCACTTTGCTCTATGACAGACAAGAGCTAGACAAAGATGCTCCACACTAGCTCCATCCTCTTATCGCTTAAACTGAGCTGCAACCCAGTCAGGTATATCCAATGTACCCATCAGGACTGGTTTTTGATGGCAATCGCTACCCCCGGTCATTATCAGGCTGTGTTTCCTGGCAAAATCGATGTAATGCTCAGTGGTGTTCGCATCCTGTCTTGAATGCCAGCACTCAACACCATCAATGTATTCTAGCATATATTTCCCCATGATGTCAGTCTGTTTATCCAAATCAGGCGTTATGCTCACTAAAGATGTTCCGTTGGGGTCGTTGGGATGCGCATGTACCAACAGGCCGCCGGCGTTCCTGATTAACCTTGATGCTTCAGCCAGCGAAAGCGGGTACTTAGCTACATCGCACTTGACCAGATATTTATCGAAGGCCTCCTGCTTATCGCTCACGATTCCTTTTTCTATCAGGTAGTTCGCTATATGGGGTCGTCCAAATACACCATCTACACTGTCCTGTATATTCTTGAGGTCTTTCCCGGTGAATTTTTCAATCCCTCCCTTATCAAACTCAACATTCAACTTCTCCAGAATCTGCCGCGCTCTTCTTCCTCTATGTTCTTTTATTAATTGAAGCTTGCTCTTCAGCTCCTGGTTGCCCCTATCATATTGATATCCCAGAAAATCCAGGGAAACAGCCTTATTCTTATCAGGATAATTGAATGTCACATTCAACTCTACCCCGGTGATGTAGGATATGCCGTGCTCTCTTGCCAGGGCGATAGCCCTTTCCTGGCAGTCTATAGAATCATGGTCAGTGGTCGACATCAAGTCGATATTTCTATTTTTTGCTTCCTGGAAAACCTCCTCAATGGACAGATTGCCGTCAGAGCAGGTCTTGGTATGGATATGTAAGTCTATTTTCATCACTACCTCTTTTCCATACCAATAACGTACCAGTCTTCGGGCAGGTCGAACTGGGTATCGACTATCAGGTGAACGACATTGAGCCCGGGGTTCAAGCGCTTCAGGTCATCCAAGTCCACTTCTTCGAATCTCTTTTTATTGTTGAGGTAGGCTTGTTCGGTGAGGGCGTTTGATTGATAATCCTCTTTAGTCCGTCTCAGTATCCGCGCTATGGCCGCCTCCTGGGGGCAGTGGGTCTGAAGAATAACGAATGTCTTATTGTGTTTGGCTGCTATTGCAGCAGCACGCCTTCTTAATGATTGGGTAACGAAGGTGGCATCGAGTATCACGCTGTCGCCTTTCCCAAGAGCCTCATCTGCCTGTCGGAACGTCTCATCATAAACCATCGTCCGTTTATCCATACTCGAGGCGACCTTTTCATCGAATATATCCTCGCCTTTCAACACCTCCAGTCTAATCAGGTCAGACCGGAGGATGGGATAGCCCTTAATCCTGGATACTTCCTCGCTGGTCTCAGTCTTCCAGGTGCCCGGAAGGCCGCAGGTGATGAGCAAAACCCCGGTCCCTAACTCGCTTTCTATGAATTTGGCAAACGGTTCTTTCAATTTACCACCTCCTCTGTCGAATGTTTGGTGAACATTTTGCGGGTTTGCGTAGTGCTGAAGGTTTTTACGCAAGCGAAACGAACCGTAGACGCGCTGTTATGTGGCATTCTAATCGACATTGCCTATTATTATTCGTTTTTGGTAATCTCTCTTATACTTACTAATTATCCTTTCAAGCTGATTTTTTAGTTCATCATTTTTCGTTAATAGAAAAAATATAATCTCATTATCCGATATGTATATCGGTAAACACCGTGTGAATTTTCGCAAATCATTTGACCGCCCTTCTGGCGAATACTCTTCATGGCTAACCCGAGCTTGTGGAAAATGCTGGTATATCATCAGTATTGAATCTTTACCCATGCGGCGATAAAGGTCTTCAACTTCCGAATATAAAAGATGCTTCTCTGTTGAATTTTTAATTTGTAATCCAATATCAGGATCTACAAAGACTAAAGATCTATGCAGGAGATTTTCAGGTATATTTTTGAAATACTCATCCCCGGGCCTATGGTCAAAGTACTCATGCCTCTTATCCTCGTAGAGGAGCATCTCAATGCCCTCTGACTTAAAGTGCTTCTCTATCTCTGTAAAATCCCTTTCCTTCGCATCCATTTCTTTGTATCCTTTAAGGACTTCCATTAGCTTTCCGTTATTCGCCCCTGGCCTACCACCTTTTTTAGCTCTATCGAAATCTCTTTTATTCCCGTCTCCTCTTTCCGAGTCATTTTCATTTTCAGTTAGCATGGGGATAAAGGTAAATTTTTGCAAGGAGCTCATCTCCTTCAAAATCCGTTGGATCAAATCATACTTAAATAAATCTCTAATATCTCCCAAGTACTGTTTCTTCATAATATTTCCTTATATATACGACTCGGCAAGCTCGAAATATCTCCGAGCGGCAGTCAGAGCTTTTGCCTTCTCCTCTTCAGGGATATAGGGGTCATCCAGCTTGAAGCTTTCCACCTTGCCTCTGACATAAGCCCGGTAGCATTTGTAGAAACCGAGCAATTCTAATAGCTCCTCATCGTGAGATAGTTCTACATAAGTGCTCACCAGGTGCTTTGACAGGTCAGGCCGATTATAGCGGTCTAAGTCCATAGCCAGAAAGGCAATCTCCGAGGCCACATCAGAATACCTGAACCTGTCGTTGAATTCAATGCAGTCATAAATGCAGATATCTTCAATAAAGCAAATGTGGGCAGCGTGAAGGTCACCATGGCAATCCCTTATTCTCCCTTCCCTTACTCGTTTATCGAACAGGCTGCTATTGTTATCAATGAAGTTATCGGTGTAGGTCTTAATGTGCTCATACTTCTCTGCGGGGATAGAAATCCCGATATATTTTTCAGTTTGAGCGAAGTTCTCATCGGTATTCTGGCGAATAACATCCAATTTCCCAAATGCGGCAATCTCCGAGCTTGTCTCAGCCTTCCGGTGAAAGCCCGCCAGTTTCCCGGCTACTTTTGCTACCATCTCTTCGGTTACCTGGCCCCGGGGCAAAAGGACATCCATCATACGCTCCTGAGGAAGTTGCCTCATTTTGACGGCATATTCTATTATCTCACCCTGGCCTTCGATGCAGAGTGAATTGCTTCGTCCCCTTCGCTTCGCTCTGAGCTTCGGCTCACCCGCTTCTCGCAATGGCATCGTTATTGGCACCACTGCCAAATACGCATTAGGGCAGAGACGTCTGTTCAGCTCAAGCTCTTGATGGCAGAAGAAGCGACGTTTCTCCAGAGTTGTGTAATCCAGATATCCCAGGTTGACAGGCTTTTTTACCTTGTACACGTAATCACCGGTAAGGAAAACAAAAGACATCTGGGTCTGAACTAGCTCTATCTCCCGTGGCCTATGCGGATAAGCGGTAGGCTTAAGCAAAGCCTTAGCTGTAGATGATAATACTGACACCAACTTACTTCAACCTGTATTACCAGCTTTGTGCCACGGTTACTGATCAGGCTGCGAGTCCTTAAAATGGCTGATTACTTTGTTATAAGGCTCTAAAGGCTAAGAAGGTTTTCTTTTCTCCTCCGTGCATCGCCTCAACGTATTCCGCAGTAACAGGTGTCCCAATTTTAATCTGGTCAGGCTTCGTGGTATCCATCCCCAAAACACGAGCTGTAACCTTTACGCCCTCTTCCAGCTCAACGACGCCGCTGCAGTAGGGATGTTCTCTGTCAAATCCCTCCTCAATCATTAAGGGGGCGCCAACAGTTATAACAGTATAGGCCGCGAGCTTCCCTTTTCCCTTCATCTCTACTAGCTCCATGTCACTTCCCTGACATTTAGGGCATATAGGTTTTGGAGGAACGGATAGGTGCCCACATTTTTTACATTTTGAGCCCTTCAATTTTTTCTCGCTAAGGAATTTAGCATAAGCCGAACTATAAAACTCATTTTCAGCTACTTCTGAGAATTTATTTTCTAAAGCCACTAGAAATTACCTCCTCTCGAAAATGTTTATCACGACAGTAGCACCATGTGCTCCCACATTTTGCGTTAACCCTAAATCAATGTCCTTGCGCTTAACCTGTCTTGGGCCAGCTTCTTCTCTCATTTGTTTAAATATCTCCACTGCCATTCCTACGCCAGATGCTCCTATAGGGTGTCCCTTAGCCTTCAGTCCGCCATCCATATTGATTGGCAACTTTCCATCCAGCCTGCTTTCTCCTTCTCTAATTGCCTTGACTGCCTCACCTGGTTTATAGAGTCCCAGGTCTTCCATGGCAAGTATCTCAGCTATGGTAAAACAATCATGAACCTCAGCCATCTTTATATCTTGAGGGCCAACATTCGCCATTCCATAAGCCTCTCTTGCTGCCTCTTTAGTTCCTTTTATCGATGTTATATCTTCCCTTTCGGCTACAAAGTAATCGCTTGCCAGCCCAGTGCCAATGACATGTATAGGTTTATCGGTAAAATTCCTGGCTATATCCTCAGCGACCAAGAGAACCGCGGATGCTCCATCACAAATAGTGGAGCAATCAAACAATCTCATAGGCCAAGCTATAATAGGGTTTTGTGCCGGGTCATTTAAAAACTCCATTTCGTTTGCCCAGTGAGGCTCAGGCAGCCCCTTTCTAACTGCCGATGCAACTCGTCTTTTCATGAATTGTTGTATGGAAGCGTCAAAATGCGCTTTGGGATTGAGGCTGCCATTATAATGATTCTTTATTCCGATTCTCATAAAATCTTCAAGGGTGGTGCCATATTTTGCCATGTGAGCTGTAGCGATGGTGGCGTAAATCCCAGGGAATGTTTCCCCAGCGGGGAATTCGGCATCCGGGTCTAGTGCAATGCCTAGAACATCAGTCACATGAGCAGTATCTAAGTTGGTCATTTTCTCCGCGCCACCTACCAAAACGATATCATAAATGCCAGAGGCTATAGCTATAACGCCTTCTCTGAAGGCAACTCCGCTAGAAGCACAGGCATCCTCAAATCTAATAGCTGGCATGGGGATAAGACCAATGCGGTTGACAGTAGCGGGTGCAACATGAATCTGATGTTCAAAAAGGTCGCTGCTGCAATCTCCTAGGTAGAGAGCTTCGATATCCTTGGTGTCAAGTCCTTTGTCTACCGAGTTTTTCAATTCGTTGAAGGCTTCTACAAACAAATCTGTGGCTCTTACCCCTTTAGGGTAAGCTCCAAATTTTGATAATCCAGCCCCCACAGCAGCTACACCTCGACCTAATTTCCGTTTCTTTTGAGCCATAGCTCACCTCCTAAATTGTTATCTCCATAAATTTTCCTTGCTTTGTACCTGAGACATTTAGCAAGATATCAAATTCCAGTTATTATATCATCAGACTAATCTCGGGCAACATTTCTCGCAGAAAGCCATCCCCTTCAAGTCGGTATCCGCCAGGCCATTGGAGAAATGCATGACGCACCTGACATCGGCACAATGTCCCAAACCAAAGGTGTGCCCTAACTCATGAACTATCTCCTTAGTGGCCCTTTCCAGAAACAAGTTTTTTTCAGGCGATAAGCCGTAATATTCCTGCCTCAACCGGCGTAAGGATACGATTGCTATTCCAGAGGCAACGTCGGCTTCGCCAAAAACGAAGTTAAGTCCGGGAGCATAAATATCAACCTCAGTTATACCCACAATTTTCTCATCTCTTTCCCTTCCCGAAGAGTTTAAGGAGGCGATTAACTTTGAGGAGAGATATTGCTCCCTTTTCTGGTCATAGGCATGGGACAGGCTACTAAAGCCTGCTTTTATTTCTACGGGGCAATTGAAAACGCCGTCAATTCTATCCCTGAGCTCAGCCATTATTTCTTTGGCTACATCTCCCAGCGGTTTCAGCGTGATTTTCATTCTTTCTTTTATTGGGTCCCAGGGGAAAGCCAACTGGCAAACGAGGTGAATCCTGCAATTCTATCAAAATTGAGCCTTTCTTTCATCCCTCTGGTTGCACCAAAAACTAACTCTTCGTTGGGAAAGTTGATATTGCTGCTGAAATATTATGGTATTATGGGGAATTAAGACCAGTCGTGGTATGGATATACAACTGTTAATAGCAACATGAAAGTATTGGTACAGCGGGTAAGCAAGGCTTCAGTGACTGTAAATAATAGTACAATAGGCAAGATTAGCCAGGGATTGGTGGTCTTACTCGGCATCGCCCGAGGCGACTCAGAAGACGATGCCCGATATCTGGCGAACAAAGTAGCTAACCTGCGTATTTTTGCTAATGAAACAAGCGAGATTGCTCTTTCCGCGTTGGAAATAAGAGGGGAAATCCTGGTAATAAGCCAGTTCACTCTTTTGGCTGATTTGCGCAAGGGAAGACGTCCCAGCTTCACCCAGGCAGCTCCTGCGGATGAGGCCAGGGGCTTATATGAATTTTTCGTGGAACAAGTTCGTTCCACTGGGCTTAAAGTGGAAGCAGGGCTTTTTCAAGAGCATATGCTGGTGGAAATCCATAATGATGGGCCGGTAACCCTATTGCTGGAGAGCAAGGACCGTTGAAAATCAAGTAATTGCATTAGCAACTTATTGCAATAATTTTGTCGCCCTGCTACAATCAATTTCGATGAGCTGCCACAAGGTACTGCAAGAAAAGGGATACCGCTTGACTCCGCAGCGGATGCTGGTTATTGAAGCCCTTCATGGCGCTGACGGGCATATCAGCGCTGAAGAGATATACGAGCAATTGCATAGTCGCTATCCTTATAGCAATATTTCCACCGTCTATCGCACTCTGGAGCTACTAAAGGAATTAAATCTGGTCACGGAAACCGACTTTAGCGAGGGGCGTGTTCGTTATCATATTGCTGAAAAGAGCCATCATCACCACCTTGTCTGCCGCACCTGCGGCAAGATAACAGACTTAGACGAATCCGTATTATACCCGTTAAGAGAGACTCTGCTGGGCGATTATGATTTTGATGCTGATTTGAGGCATTTAGCTATCTCAGGAGAGTGCAGTAACTGCCGTAAGGGAGGAAAACAACTTCAGGTAAGCACTGTTGATAAGGCTGCGTTTAGAAGCGAGGCACCAGAGAGGTCGCGTATTTTACTTGATTACTGGATTAAGCACAACCGGGAACATGAACATGAGTTCCGCGAATGGGCCTATAAGGCTGATTCCCTGCCCGATGAAGTAACCCAGCAGGTGTTGGAAGCAGCCGCCAGTATAGCTGATGCCAGTAGCGAGCTGGAAAAAGCGCGGCAAGCTTTAGCAAGAGGAAAGGAGGGGTATTGAGATGTGTATGGCTAAGCTTTATGAGACTGTAGAAGGCGACAAACCAGTTGTAGAAGATATTGCCTATATGACTATCGATGGCGACCGGGTAGAAGTGGAGACGCTCTTCGGGGAAAAGAAGGTCTTGCAGGGCAAGGTGCGTCAGATAGATTTCTTGAAGTCCAGAGTACAACTGGAAAAGAGTTAATTTTTTTGCCATATTATTGCAATTAATTGCAGATGCATGGAGTACCGTTAGAGGGCCAATTAATGAAGAAAGATAGCTTTTTGAAGAAGTATTGCCTGGCAAAATTCACTGTGGGCATGGCGATTGAATTCCCAATACTAATCGGTGTAGGAATAGCGGGAATCATTTTCTCCTGGCCGAGACTTCCTTTCTACCCGTTGCCAAACATCCTGGGAGTCATTTTGCTGGTAATTGGCTATGTCATTCACCTGGGATATTCTCATAAGGAGCTGAAAAAGGGTGGAGTTCAGGCACACCGGCATTCAACGCAAGTCAGGACGCTGGTAACCTCTGGCCCGTATTCCAGGGTCAGACACCCGGGTTATTCGGGATTAATTCTAATATATTTTGGATTTGCACTAGCTTTTGCCGTTGCGTGGATGCTCCTTCCAGCGGCCATCTTCACCATTCTAACCTGCTTGAGCGCAATAAAAGAGGAGGAGCTTTTAGAAGAACGACTTGGGAAAGAGTACCAAGAGTACGCCAGACAGGTGCCATGGAGGTTCATTCCCAGAATAGTCTGACGGTAAATACATAAAGCATAAAAGGAGGGAATTATGAGAGGAAAAATTACAGCGAGCATTATAGCAGTACTCCTGCTGGCAGCCCTGCTTTTGACTATGTCCTGCACCTCTTCACCGGCTGCCTCGGCTGATATTGTGGCTGGGAGCTCGCTTATAGCCGACATTACGCAGGATTTGACTGACGGCAAAATGGAGGCGCGTAATCTCATACCCCCAGGTATATGCCCCGGACATTATGATGTGAAGCCAAGCGATGTGGAAACGTTAGCCAATAGCAAGGTCTTTATCATTCATAATTGGCAGCAAAATATGAAGAATATAACCGAGCTTGTCGAAGCTGCCGACAACCCTGGCCTTGTTATCAAAGTTATAGATGTACCGGATATGCCAATGGTGCCTCAAGTCCAGGCTGAAACCACAGATAAAATTGCACAAGCTCTGGGTGAAATAGACCCGGAAAACTCAGCGTATTACCAGGGGAGGGCGACAGAAAGGGCGCAAGCCGTTTTGGCCAAGGGTGAGGAAGTGAAAGATAAATTACAAGACGCCAATGTAAGCGGAGTAAAGGTGCTTTGTGTGGAGTACCAGGCAGGATTTGTGGAGTGGGCGGGATTTGATGTCGTAGCTACCTATGGTCGGCCTGAAGACTTAAGCGTGGCAGATGTGGAAGATCTAGTAGTCCAAGCTAAAGGAGCTGGGGTAGCTTTAGCCATCGACAATCTCCAGAGCGGTGCAACAGCGACAAGTGAAGCTATGGCAAAAGATATTGGAGCCATTCAGGTAACCATATCCAACTTCCCCGGTGGCTTCGAGGATACGGAAACCTGGGAGAAGGCAATAGACAAGAATGTTGATTTATTGTTTGAAGCCCTAACCCAGTTTAGGGAACAATATGGATAACACAGTCATCAGGATTCAAGACGCTGTAGTCTCCTACAGGGAAGATGTGGCTTTGCAAGGTGTATCCCTGGAGGTAAAAAAGGGTGAATTCATCGGCGTTATCGGACCCAATGGTGCTGGTAAAACCACCCTGCTCACCGTGATTAATGGCTTAGGCAAACTGGTTCACGGACAGGCCTGGGTGCTGGGGGCACCGGTAAACGGGAGAAATGGCATTGGTTTAAGGAAACGCATAGGTTATGTAGCTCAGGTAGAAAATATCGATCCCAGGTTACCCATCAATGTTAGGGAGACGGTAATGGTAGGATGCTACGGCCGCCTGGGCTTGCTCCACCGCCCAACACGGGCTCAATGGGAAGCTGTGGATAAAGTGCTGGGTATGGTTGGCATGGCTCATCTGTCCCACCGCCCCATAGGGCATTTATCCGGAGGCGAATACCAAAGAGCTGCAATTGCTCGGGCTTTAATTCAGCAGCCTGAGATACTCCTCCTCGATGAACCTACAGCTTCGATAGACCTCCAGGCCCAGGGAGAAATCCTGAGCCTTATACAGCTTATTCACAATGAATACCATATGACTACTTTATTTGTCACCCATAACCTTAGACAACTGCCCTCTATCTGCCATCGCCTGGTCCTGATGAAAGAAGGGAAAATATGGAAACAAGGTAGCCCGGAGTCAACGCTTCGGGACGATATATTGAGTCAACTTTTCGGGGCTCCTGTTTCAATCCATAGCAAATCCACAATTGCTTATTAAATTATGAATATATCTATTTTCCAGTATCAGTTCATGCAAAATGCCATGCTGGCTGCGTTATGCGGCGGTATAACCTGCTCCGTCATAGGCGTCTTTGTGGTTACCATGCATCTCTCCTTTATTGGCGTATGCATCGCTCATGCTGCCTTCGCTGGCGCTCTCCTCGGTGTCTGGCTGGGCTTTGACCCCCTGATTGGGGCTTTACTTTTTAGTCTGGCTTCAGCGGCCATCATCGGGCCTATGGCTGACCGTGGAGAATTAAACCCCGATACTTCCATAGGCATCGTTTTCTCTTTGATGCTGGGGCTGGCTTTTCTTTTCATGGGCCTGATGCCTGGAGCCAGGACTGAGGCATTGAGCTTATTCTGGGGGAGCATCCTGACTGTCAGCCGGGAAAATTTGATTTTCCTGGCCATAGTGACAGCTATAATAGCTGGATTGGTGGCTGCCTTCTACAAAGAAATCCAGGCGGTGATTTGCCATCGCCAGGTAGCTTTAGCTGTAGGCATTCCAGCAACTCTCATTTTCTACGGCCTGTTATTTTCCACCGGTGTTACCATCACAGCCTCGCTGCAGAGCATTGGTGGCTTGCTTATTTATAGCTTGATTCTCAATCCTGCCGCTGCCGCTTATCAACTTACCTATAGCTTAAAACGCATGCTTATCATCGCTGTTATATTTGGCGTTATCTCTTGCTGGGCTGGACTCGCTACCTCCTATTTCCTGGACCTCCCTTCAGGCGCTGCAATTGTAGTTACTTCGTCTGTTATCTTCGGTCTGGCAACGGGATTCTCTCCTAAAAGGAAGGTGAAAGGATGGCAACA
>JAFGBN010000020.1 GCA_016933195.1 Dehalococcoidia bacterium
ACTTTTTCATATTGGTAACTCCTCACTGCAGGCTAATATCATTACTAATCATAACCTGAGTGTTACCCATGTATCTCAGCCTCCGCGTACCCCGTGTCCCCCAAAAGATTAGAGATTAAAAGATTTTGCCCAATTTAGTATGGCCTACGTTTGCTTGCTTGTATGGCTGAGGTAAGATTATAATAAAGCCGTGAGGATTATCCTTTGCACCGGCAAGGGTGGGGTAGGGAAAACTAGTGTAGCCGCAGCTACAGCGCTGAGGGCTAGTGAACTAGGTTACAAAACTATAGTTCTCAGCACGGATGCTGCTCATAGCCTTTCCGATTCCTTTGACATTTCTCTCGATGGCGAGCCCCGACTTATTACTCCCAATTTATGGGGCCAAGAAACGAATATGCCACAGGCTTTGAAAACCTATTGGGATACTATCCAGGGATGGATGGCAGCCTTGTTAGCGTGGCGTGGAGTGGATGAAATTACAGCTGATGAGATGGCTATCTTTCCCGGAATGGAGGAGCTAGCTAATTTACTATATATTACCAATTATAGTGATACCAAAGAATATGATGTTGTCATCGTAGATTGCGCCCCAACCGGTGAGACTTTAAGATTGCTTAGTTTCCCTGAAATACTGCGATGGTGGATAGAGAAGATGTTCCCTGTAGGACAGGCTGCTGCTCATATGTTGAGCCCCCTGGTTCAGCTTGTCTCAAACATACCTATGCCCGGGGATGAGGTCTTTGATTCGATAAAACATCTATCCATTGAGCTTAATAGAATACGGGAATTGATTACTGACCCTGAGAAAGCCTCAATACGTCTGGTGGTTAACCCGGAGAAAATGGTGATCAAAGAGGCACAACGCACTTTTACTTACCTTAACCTTTATGGTTATCACACGGACCTTATTATTTGTAATCGCCTTATCCCTGACGAAATTAAAGACCCCTATTTTGCTTATTGGAAGAGGAATCAAAGCGAGTATTATTCTGTGATTGAACAGTGCTTTGCCCCTGTGCCTATTTTAGCCTTGCCTCTCCTTGAACGAGAGGTGGTGGGGGCACCTATGCTTCGTGCTATGGGAAGCTCTCTTTACGGAGATAATGACCCCACGAAGTTCTTCTTCCGTGGCCAAGTTCAAAGTATCGACCACGAGGGTAGCAATTATACCCTTAATTTACCCTTGCCTTTAGCTACTAAGGGCGACATCGGTGTAATGAAAAGTAATGACGAGCTTATTATCCAAGTGGGATATTTTAAGCGGAATATCATTTTGCCCAGTATTCTCAGAGATTTGGATATAGTTGGCGCTAAACTTGAAGACGATAAATTAAAGATTAGATTCGTTAAGGGACAGGTTAAGTGAGATAATCCGAGATGCTCTTGTGTCACCCTGAATGAAGCGATGGGTGTAAAGACTCTCCGGACTCCTGGTTATGCTGGGGATGACAGAGAGCAGGGAATTATTAAGGGGGGTGTAAAATGTCTGATAGGATTTTTGAAGTTGAGCATAAGCCTGGGGAAGAAGTGGTTATACGGATTAGAACGGCGGAGTTTCCGCCGATTCCGCCCCAAGCACGAAGCCATTTTTGGGCAGCTCAAAAAGAGGGGCTGTTAACTTTGCGTAGCCTCATAGATGTTGCCATTGAGCGAATGGATAAGGCAGAGAGCTCGAAAGAGAAAAAAAGAGAAAGAGTCAATGTAGAATGACGAATCAATACGAAACAGATAAAATCCGTAACGTCGTCTTGTTATCCCATCAAGGTGCAGGCAAGACTTCGCTTGCTGAGTCAACGCTCTTTGCCTCGGGGGCTATTGGGAGATTGGGCAAGATTGAAGATGGCACCACTACCTCGGACTATGATCCCATTGAGGTAGAACGCCAGATGAGCACCAATCTGTCTTTGCTCGCGCAGGAATGGAAAGGAACCAAGCTGAACCTCATTGATACTCCGGGCTATGCTGATTTCGTCAGCGAGGTAAAGTCGAGTTTGAGAGTCAGCGAAGGGGCAGTTATCCTGGTTTGTGCTGCCTCAGGTGTGGAGGTGGGCACTGAGCAAATGTGGAACGATGCCGAAAAAATAAATCTGCCTCGTTTAATATTCGTTAATAAAATGGACCGAGATAATGCTGATTTCTTTAATACTTTGGAAGGAATTCAAGCTAAGTTGTCAGCGAAATGCTTGCCGGTTCAACTGCCTATAGGTTCGCAAAGTGATTTTCAGGGCATGGTAGACCTGGTAACTATGAAAGCTTATAGTGGCTCTGGTCTGCTGGAAATGGAATTACCTGCGGCGCTTATGGAAGAGGCGAAGTCCTATCGCGAGAAATTAATGGAGGCGGCTGTGGAAATTGATGATGAACTCATTGGTAGGTATTTGGAAGGCGAGGAGATAAGCAATGAGGAAATTCTCAATGCAGTGAAGAAAGCAACCATCGCAGGTAAACTGGTGCCCGTTCTTGTTGGTTCTGCCCTGCGGGGTATCGGCATCCAGCCGCTCCTTAATGCCATTTGTGACCATTTGCCTTCTCCTGAGGAAAAGGGCTCTATTATGGCTACGAATTCAGCAACTGGTAATAAGGAGGAGGTCAAGCCTAGTATAGAATTGCCCCTAAGCAGCCTTGTTTTCAAAACCAGTGCTGATCCCTACGTGGGCAAGCTTAGTTATTTTCGGCTTTATTCTGGCGTTATTTCCAGCAATTCCCAGGTTTGGAATGCCAATAAGAATAGCATGGAACGTATTGGGCAGATCTTCACCCTGCTGGGCAAAAATCAACAACCAGTGCCTCAATTGGCTGCCGGAGACATTGGAGCAGTAGCCAGGTTAAGCCTGACCACCACTGGGGATAGTCTTTGCTCCCGTGAGTACCCTATGATATTCGATGGTATTGAGTTCCCTCAGGCTAATTTCAGCATGGCAATCCAGCCTCAGACAAAAGCCGATTTGGACAAGATGAGTACTGTCTTGCCTAGAGTTTGTGAAGAGGATCCTTCGCTTCAAATACACCGGGAACCTGATACCAATGAGTTCATTGTTTCTGGAGTCGGTGATAGCCATTTGGAAGTAGTTAAAGAAAGAATGCACCGCAAATTTGGGGTGGAGGTGAAATTAGATCTGCCAAAGATACCTTATAAAGAGACTATCACTGTGCCAAGCAAGGCAGAACATAAACACAAAAAGCAGACCGGAGGGCATGGTCAATATGGGCATGTCCTTCTACAGTTGGAGCCTCTACCCCGAGGAGCTGGATTTGAGTTTGCTAAGAAGATTGTTGGTGGAGCAGTGCCCCAAAACTACATTCCTTCTGTGGAAAAGGGAATCATCGAGGCAAAACAGGAAGGGGTTTTAGCTGGATACCCTGCAATTGATCTAAAAGTGACTTTCTACGATGGCAGCTTCCATCCCGTAGATTCCTCAGATATCGCCTTTAAAATTGCCGGAGCTCATGCTTTGAGAAAGGGATTATCCCAAGGACAACCAGTATTGCTTGAGCCCATAATGAATCTTACCATCACTGTGCCTGAGACATATACCGGGGATATTACTAGTGACCTTAACACTAGAAGGGGGCGCATACTCGGAATGATCCCCGAGGGTGGCAATAACATAGTTGAAGCTCAGGCACCCTATGCAGAGTTGCTTCATTATGCTATAGATTTAAGATCGCTGACACAGGGGCGTGGCAAATTTGCCATGGAGTTTGCTCATTATGAAAAGGTGCCAGCTAATATTAGTCAAAAAGTAATTAGTGATAAAGAAGAGCAAGATCAAAGAGCCGTTTAGCTGGCGAGCAGTTCTTTTAACTTATTAGTAAATGCAGGTACTACCTCCTCATACCTGCCCACCACTCCGAGCGTTGCTTCCTTGAATATGTTTGCCTCAGGATCCTTGTTAATAGCTATGATATTCTTGGAGCCAGAGCAACCAGCTATGTGCTGGCTGGCACCCGACATAGCTATGGCGATGTAAATATCAGGGGCAACAATTTTGCCCGTGAGCCCGATGTGCGTTGCCTCTGGCACCCAACCATTGTCAGCAGGAGGGCGTGTGGCACCTACCGCGCCATGCAGTAAATCAGCCAGCTTCTTTAATGTTGTCTGGAAAGGCTCAGGGCCACCAATGCCTCTACCCCCGCTGACTATTACGGGGGCATCCTCGAGCTTAACGCCAGCTACCTCCTCCTTTACCACCTCCAATGTAGCTGTCCTTACTTTTGACATATCTATTTCAAGCTTGATGGATATAATCTCTCCTTTTCTTGACTCATCACGCTCCATAGGTGACATTGCTTTTGTCCTAATGGTAACTACCTGAGGCATAAGCTCGCTGAAGAAGATTGCTTGAGCATTGCCCCCATAGACAGGCCGCGTTTGCAACAGCAACTTTGTTTCCGGATCTATGCTTAAGTCAAGGCAATCTGTTGCCAGGCCAACTCCCAGTCTGAAGGCCAGCCGGGGAGCCAGGTCTCTGCCTAAAGATGTTTGTCCTATAAGTATAGCTCGAGGTGAAGTATCCTTAACTAGCTTTTCTACAACTTGCATATAGGAATCTGCTTGATATTGTCTGAGTGAAGGGTCCTCAACCTCGTAAACCTTATCTGCCCCGAAAGCAATTACTTCCTTAGAGGCTTCACCAAGCATGTCACTGGCTAGAAGGCAGGACAAATCTTCCTTCAAGTCGTCAGCAAGCCTCCTCCCACACCCCAACAATTCGGTAGTGATAGCAGCTAACTTTCCATCTGTTAGCTCACCATAAACTAGTACACCTTTGTTCTCAGCCATTTGTCGCCCTCTTATCCTTAGAGTATTTTTGCTTGCCTGAGCTTTACAGCCAAGTTAGCGCCAGCTTCCGCTGGAGTCTCTCCTTCAATCATTTCACACCTAGCTTCCTTGACTGGTTGGAAGAGCTTATTTAGCTTTGTTCGCCTTCCAGCAGCGCCAACTTGCGCTGGCTCAAGTCCTATATCACCAGGTTTCCATATAGTAGGTTGTTTTTTAGCCGCTGCCATAATCCCTTTCAAAGCTGCATAGCGAAGCGCCCCCACCTCGCTGGTCACTGTAATCAGGACAGGAAACGCTACTTCAACAACTTCGTAGCCATCAGGGACGACTCGCTCTATCTTTGCTTTCCCATCGGAAACTTCTACTTTCCGGGCCAGAGTTACAGCAGGGACTTCCAAAATCTCAGCAATGCCTAAGCCGACTTGCCCCGCATCCCAATCAGAGGATTGCCTACCGCAGAAGATAAAATCATACTCTCCTATTTTCTTTATTGCAGTAGCTAGGGCATAAGCGGTTGACCAGCTATCGCCTCCCTCGAAGGCTTCATCTTCTAAGAGGACAAGTTCATCACTCCCCACAGCTAACGTCTTTTTGATTACATCGCGGACTAAGTTATTACCCAAGCTAAGCGTTACAATCTTGCCCCCCGTCTTATCCTTGATTTTCAGAGCTGCTTCCAGGGCAAACTCCTCATACTGGCCAATTACGGGCTTTATATCAGGTGGCACAGTCATCCTATTACTCGCTGGGTCGACCTTGAACACAGATGGTGGAGCTTCAGGGTCGGGCACTTGTTTACAGCACACAATCATATTGACGCCCGGCATTAACTAACCCCCTTTAACATGAATTCTCAACCGCTGAGAATATAACAAAATCTGTTCCCTGTCAATGGTAAGTCTCGAGAAGGTCGGCCCTTGTACTTGTTGGGAAACCCGAGAACCGGAGATGGAAGGAAACATTCAACATGTGGCATTTGAGATTAGAAATAAACCCTTATTTTCTTCCTGTAGTAGTAGCCGGCTCCCAGGCCAAGGAGCAAGCCCCCAAGGTGGGCCTGCCAGGCTATGCCTCGACCCAGAAAGGAGATTACGAGAAAAATCAGCATAGCTATCCACAGTGGCACGGGAACGGGAATAAAGAACATGAATACTGGTAGCTTTGGCGCCATCATCGCCAGCGCTCCACCCAGGGCGAAAATGGCCCCAGAGGCTCCTATGCCTATCGAAAGGGCAGGCGCCAGGAGAATATAAAAGATGTTTCCAACTATGCCCCCGAGAAAATACACCGCAAGAAACTTTTTCTCCCCTAGCAGCCTGATCAGGAAGCTTCCCAGGAAATACAGGCTTAGCATGTTGAATAATATATGCCAGAGGCTCCCGTGGACAAAAACATTGCTTATTATTGTCCAGGGTAAGTCTGGGAAATATGCAGGTGTCAGGCCAAGTAGAAAGATAATGTCTGGCCTCAGGGAGGTGATTATGAAGACCAGAACATTTATAGCTATCAAAACCCAGATTGCGTTTAGACTATAGGCTCTATAAGTTCGCACTACTTACCTCGCTAGCTCAACTTTATTTTTTAATAACTCCCCTTTTTACACCAGAAAGCAACTCTTTTCAAGTGCTATACTAACAGAGCGCGTCATTTCGAGGGAATGACGCGACCGAAGAAGCTCGCTCAGGGGAAACTCCTCGAATGCTCTCAGCGGGGTTTCGTCTGTGGCTCAGAATTACAGGAGGAACTCAAATGGAAACAAAACAAATTTACCTGGAAGTCGACGGTCTCAAACTGGCAGGAGAGCTCTATATACCACATCCAGTAAACAGTCCAGCCCCCGCTTTATGCATTTGCCACGGCATTCCCGCCACTCCTTACGACCCTGCCGATAGGGGTTATGCTGTCCTGGCACAAAGGTTCTGCTCTGCCGGCTTCATTACTTTAATCTTTAATTTCCGGGGCGCAGGGAGAAGCCAGGGTAACCTGGACATGACAGGCTGGAGCCATGATTTACAGGCTGCCATTGATTTCCTCTCCAGCCTTAAAGAGGTAGATAAGACATGCCTTTGCCTGCTTGGCTTCAGTGGCGGTGCGGCAGTGAGTGTTTATGTTGCCGCTCATGACCCCAGAGTATCTTTGCTGGCAGCCTGCGCCTGCCCCGCTGACTTCACCTCTCTTATGAGCAAAGAGCAGACTCACTCCGCTATCCAACACTTTCGCGAAATCGGGGCTATCAGGGATGCGGATTTCCCACCCTCAGCGGAACGCTGGTCTGACGGGTTCGAAACAATTTCTCCAATCCACTGGGTAGATAGCATCTCTCCCCGTCCCTTACTTCTAGTCCACGGAGATGCCGATGAAGTGGTACCTGTGGGACACGCTCATAAACTTTACCAGAGGGCCAAAGAACCCAGGGATTTAGTCATAATTCCCAATGCCCTACACAGGCTGCGCCTTGAAGAAACAGCGATGGCTACCGTGGAGGACTGGCTTAAAGCTAAATGTAAGGCCCTGAGTTATGATTCAAAGCACTGAATTTGCCCTTTACATTTGAACGTCGGGAAAGCAATATAAGGGCAAAGGTAGCGCACCTGTAAAGGACTCGCAAGGTGCCGGCAAAATTGTTATCGACCTAGAAGCGGTTCTCTAAAGCTTGGACGTGGCAAGCGAGCCGGGGCAGATTTCCCTCAGAACGCACTCACTGCAGCGAGGTCGCCGGGCATGACATAGCTGTCTACCATGCTCTATCAAATGGAGATGGAACTGGTAAACCTTCGATGGTGGGACTTGCTTCTGCAGCAAATCATGCGCCTCCTTTACAGAAACTCTGGAATCAATCAGCCCCAACCGTTTAGCCACCCGAAAAACATGAGTATCCACCGGCAGAAAGGGTTTTCCTAACGCAAAAAGCAACACGCAGCTAGCTGTCTTTTGGCCCACTCCAGGCAGATGTAACAGGTAGTTCTTAGCCTCAGTCATATCCATTGACTTGAGAAACTCGAGGTTTATGTAACCCCGCTCTTTCTCAATTTGCTCCAGTATCTGCTTGATTCGGATAGCCTTAATCCGGAACAGTCCTCCTGACTTAATGGCCTGAGCAATATGCTCTACAGGAGCAGCCACCACGCTTTCCCAGCTACCAAACGTTGTTAAAAGGGAATCGAAAGCTCTATTTGAATTCGCATCCGAGGTATTCTGAGAAAGAATAGTCCTTACAAGCACGTCAACAGCTTCCTCACCTGGCTGCCATTCCCGGGGGCCATATTCCTGCTCCAATAGCCTGATGATTTCTCCAATAAGCATTTTTATGATAGTGTATCTCATAGAGTCCGGTGCGGAAAGTCATTTTGGACATGGACCCTGGCATCGATGATGCTTTGGCCTTACTCTTAGCCTTGAAGTCGCCTGAAGTTCAAGTCCTGAGCGTTGGTACAGTGGCAGGTAACGCTCCGGTGGAGATGACCAGCGCCAATGCTCGGCGGGTGTTGGAATACATGGGTGTAACTAATATCCCGGTAACAATGGGTGCAGCTAAGCCCTTGAATCATCCTCTAGTCGATGCCCAGAATCACCACGGGTCGGATGGACTGGGACAGTGCGGCTTGCCTCCTCCCAGGCTTCCAGTGCAATCAATGAGCACCTGGGACTTTATGGCCCAGCTAATCTCAGCTAAACCGGGCGAAATTACATTGGTGGCAACAGGACCTCTGACCAACCTGGCACTTGCCTTCGAGCGTTATCCCCAGCTACCCGGCCTTCTAGCCAGACTGGTCCTCATGGGAGGAGCTTATGGTCTCACATCTTACGGCAAAGGAAATCGAACTGCCTATGCCGAGTTCAACATCTGGCAAGACCCAGAGGCAGCTAATATTGTGCTCAATTCTGGCGCAGATATCTATGCTTTAGGACTGGACATATCTATGGACCCCAGAACTCATCTGAATAGCTCGCATTTAGAACAACTCAGGGTTGGACCCACTCCTGCTGCGCGGCTGGCAGCTCAATTGGTGGAATTCGATATAAGGCGCCGGGGATACTGTGAACTGCATGACCCTTTAACTCTGGCATCACTGCTGGATGATTCCTTATTTGATTTTGTATCAGTGAAAGTGGAAGTGATTGTGGGAAATGGGTGGGACCGAGGGGTTACTCGTGTTCTGCCTCCGGAACAAGCGGGTGAACAACCACTAATACATGTAGCCAGCGCTGTAGACGGGTCTCGTTTTCTGGAGCTGTTTCTATCGCGTATGTTTAAGGAGCAAAATGCCTAAATTAGTAGTATGTGGCGCTATAAATTGGGATACCAGTTGCTTTGTAGAGCGACTGCCATTGCCGGGAGAAGAAGTCCGGGTAAAACACATTATCCGGGTCTCTGGAGGAACAGGAGGCAACGTAGCGGTAGCTTCAGCGCGGATTTTAGGAGCCAAAGAAGTTGCCCTGATCGGCGCCCTTGGAAAAGATGAGATCGCTCGCCAGCAGGTAGCAGCCCTCGATGCCGAAGGAGTGCTCGTCGATGGAATCAGCCATATAGCGGGGGAGGAATCAGGACAAGCTTACATTTTTGTTAACCAGGAGGGTCAGAACGTCATCGCCAGCCGCCTGGGAGCGAATGCCAGATTGCGACCTGAGCACTTACACAACCCGCCTGTTAAACACCTGCTACAGGAATGCGAAGGCATAGCTATCACTGACCCTCCTTTAGATGTAGTGACAGAGCTAATAGCCCTGGCAAAACAACGCAGCATTCCTGTGTTGTGGGACCCCGGAATTCTGGTAAGCCACGGATGGGAGGCACTGCAAACACTTGCCCACCAAGTAGCTATTCTCTTATTGAATGAAGCGGAGGCGATTGCCCTCTGGGGAAGCACGAAATTGAATACGTGCCTGCAGCATTTACACGGACTGGAATTCCACAACCACGTAGTGCTTAAGCTTGGCGCTGAAGGAGCAGCCATGCTTGAAACAGCTACAGGTGTGGCGTCTGAGATTCCTGCTTTGCCCCTCAATGACCTGGGGTTAAATGTAGTTAACACAGTAGGATGCGGAGATGTCTTCGTAGGAGCCTTTGCTGCCTACCGTGTTCTGGGGACCAGTATGGGAAAATCTCTTATCCTGGCTAGCATAGCAGCAGGCCTTAACGCTGCTCAACCTGAGACTCGGGGCGGTCCCCAGCGAGCGAACCTGGAGTTAGTGGAGCAGCGTAGCCGCGACCTTGGCTTCGCGGTTCGGGAGCACAAACTCTCCAGCTATTATTGAGCAAGCACCCTCTGGTTTAGAGACTTGCCCTGCACCTGCCCTCATCGCTTCACTGCTTATCGCTTGGACGCTTGATAGGGTCCGGTATCTGCCTCGCCGCGAGCATAAGCTTCATGCCACCCTTCAGGCACTGGCCTCTTCCTGTACCACGCGACTCGCTCTGCTTCAAGCAAATTGCGTTCCTGCCCCATAAAGTCAGCAGCACAAATAACCCTGTGGCCAACAAGAGAAGAAACAAAATCCAGCCACTTCTCCCCTTCTTCGGAACGCATCAAATGATGGTCCAGAATCAGCACGTCAACCTCCCGGGCTAACTTCAAAGTCCTGCGCAAAGCTTCCTCTCGCTTTTCCCGAGTCAGACTTGGCAAATAAATCGGCGGCCCTGATGCCAGCACCACGGTGGGCCGCCATCTGAGGATTTGCTCAACTGCCTCATCGCTGAGCATTTGAATATCCGAGGCATGCACGAAAACTTTGCTTCCCTCTTTGATGCGAGTCATCATCACTGTGCCACCCCTGCCCTGTTCACCGTGAGGAACAGGAGGGGAAAAGCTCAGGCATCCGCTGCTTAACCCTTCCGCAGCTGAAAAATCTCGGCCAATCTTTTGAGCTAAAGCCCGGACTCGATGAATCTGGGCAGAAGCGATATTCTGAACTCCCTTTGACCACAATCTAGGATGCCTCAAAGATTCGGCAACCCGGCCCGCTGAGAGCTGATAAGGATTGGCATCAACCATTGGATGATGCTCACCATGGTAATGGCTAATCACCACATCTGTAGCATTTTCCAGCGCCTTTTCAATGGCAACCTTCACTCTCTCAGCCGCAGCAACCTGGACTGGATGTGGCAGCAAGCCATGTCGTCTGTACCCCAATGCCACCCCGGGGTCGATGACTATTCTGCGGCTCCTGGTCTCAACCAAGCAGCACAAGCCACGAACGCCCAGTGACTCCGCCCCAAGTATTTCTATCCGCATCGGCTAATAACCTTTTAAGCCTGGAGAATTATGTTCTGCCCGTAAGAACCAGCAACTCCTCCGAAGGACACACGGGCTATAATATCAGAAGCTTTAGCCAACTGCATGGCCAAAATTAGGCCAATAAAGTAAAGTAATGATAAAATTACCACCGGTTAACAAGAGCTCCTCCCCTGTCGCTACGAGGCGGGTGCTGGACAGAAACAAGTGATATCTGAAAAGTCTTTGCATAGCAGTTAATGCCAGGAAGAAAAGCAATATCCCAGAGGTGGCTTCCTTAAGGGAGGCAACACCTCAAGTGCTCACCATGCTCCTTCAGGAACCCTGTCCCAGTATGTAGACGAAGGCAACAAAAATTAAGATGTCTGAACTTCGCATTCAATTGAAAGCAGGCTTTCTCTCGGGAGCCAAAAAAGGAGGGAGCACTTTTGCCTGGGTATGCAAAATTATCATCCCTGTTTCTTTCGCTGTGGCTGTTCTTCAATGGAGTGGTTGGCTCTACCAGATAGATTTCTTGTTGAATCCCTTAATGAGATTGATAAACCTGCCTGCCGAAGCAGCGCTCCCTCTCATTGCTGGAATGGTAGTAGGCAATTACGCGGCCATAGCCAGCATGGCTGTACTTCCTCTTACCGTCGAACAGATGACACTGATCGCGATATTCAGCCTTATTGCCCACAGCCTTATTATGGAGGGGATTATTCAATTTCGGTCCGGTATCAACCTCGCTAAAATAACCCTGGTTCGTATAATCGCAGCTATCTTAACCGTGCTCGTGGTTTCCCAGTTCATTGGTGATACCAGCCAGAGCATTGTCGTGCCAGCCGAGTTTATGGCTCATACCCCATTCGTTGAGGCTTTACGGGTCTGGGCTGCTGGAATGCTAAGTCTATCCATCAAAATTCTGGTGATTATCATGCTGGTCATGATTGTGCTGGAGTTGCTAAAATCTCTCGACTGGATCAAATACCTGCACAAGGCCTTCAGGCCTTTCATGAGAATTCTTGGACTTTCAAATCAGGCTGTAATGATGTGGGTAGCTGCTGCTGCTTTTGGCTTAGTTCTCGGCAGTGCTGTTATTCTGGAAGAAGCTACAAAAGGGACTCTGTCAAAGGGAGAGCTGGAGCCAATCCATATTTCTATTGGCATCAATCATTCTCTGGTGGAAGACCCCGCTTTGTTCATGGCATTAGGGTTGAATGCTTTCTGGTTGTGGGTCCCCCGGTTTGTCACAGCCATCATAGCAGTTCATGCTCTCCGCGCCATAAGATATCTTAAGGGCAGATTAGTCCACAGCTAGTTCCCGTGGCATGGTGCTTAGCATAATAACCCATCATGGAAAATGCTACTAAAGCCTGTAGACAGGCCAGCCTCCGCCTTGAAGAACTCCATGCCCTATGCCACCTTCCACCAGACTCAAATCAGGCAGCTTGCACAGGCACAACATCGTCCCATCTTCAGCGATATTAGTCTTCCCTAACCTCAACAACCTTATTCCTGCTCTTAAAGCCGCTGAGAATCCTGACCTGACTCTGGGGAACGCTGAAATGTGCTGCCAGCAATTTAATCACCGCCTGGTTAGCCTTACCCTCTCTGGGTGGTTCTTTGACCTTGACTACAAAACTATCCTCTTCATGGCTAACTTCCTCGGTTTTAGAATTAGGCTTCACCTTGACCTGAATTTTCACTGACCACTCCTTCCGGGACTAATAGTTAGCTATAAGTCGAACCAGGTGTGAGTTAATTTCCCCTAAGTATAATAGTTTTGTGGCTGTCCGAGTAGCTTTATTAGAAAGATTTCTGCCAAAAACCGGGCTGCCCAGCCTCGCCAACGTTCTATTTGACAGCTAAAAAGGCCATATTGTATAATGACAAACGCTCTGAAAACGAGCTTAGTTCAGCACATTAAAAATTGAATAGGTTTTGTGTTCTGTCTGGTGTAGGTTAAAGGTAAAGGGCGTAGGGTGGATGCCTTGGTATCAGCAGCCGAAGAAGGGCGTGGCAAGACTGCGAAAAGCCTCAGTGAGCTGTCTAGCTAGCTTAGCTGGGGATTCCCGAATGGGGCAACCCGCTTGGGTAAAACCCGAGCATTTGCGCAAAGCGAGAGGGAACTGGGTGAACTGAAACATCTAAGTAACCCGAGGAAAGGAAATCAACCGAGATTCCCTGAGTAGTGGCGAACGAAAGGGGAAGAGCCCAAACCAGGATAGCTAAGTGGGCTTGGGACCTAAGCTATTTTGGGGTTGTAAGGCACAAGAGGCAGATTCCAAGGTCTGCCGCAGAGTTACAAAACTTCCTCTTAGCCAAATGTTTCTGGAAAGGGCAACCATAGAAGGTGACAGTCCCGTAGGCGAAAAGAGTGAAGTCTCTGCTTGTGTTCTTGAGTACCACGGGGCACGAGGAATCCTGTGGGAATCTGGGGGGACCACCCTCCAAGGCTAAATACTGCTGATGACCGATAGTGAACCAGTACCGTGAGGGAAAGGTGAAAAGCACCCCGGGAGGGGAGTGAAATA
>JAFGBN010000021.1 GCA_016933195.1 Dehalococcoidia bacterium
ACTTTTTCATATTGGTAACTCCTCACTGCAGGCTAATATCATTACTAATCATAACCTGAGTGTTACCCATGTATCTCAGCCTCCGCGCAGTGTCGGCATGTCGACCATGTCGGCTCAATAGCAAGGGTGACATCGCAGTCACAATTCGCTAAGAAAGTTCAACGAGCGGCAATCCGCAATTCTGTTAGATGCTTACGCTATGATGTTGTATAGTGTAGTTGATGAACCAAACAATTCGCTCCATCGCGGAACAGTGCTCCCAGCCTAAGGGTAACGTGGATGAGGAAGCAGCGCTTCACCTTCAGCCCTATATTGAGAGTTTGCTTTATCGTCGGGATTCTAAGAAAAAATATTAATAGAAGGAGCGCAGTAAATGAAAATGATGGACTCTACCCGACGAGACCCTAGAGAAATGACCGATGAGGAAACAATGAAGTGGATGCAAGAATTAATTAACAAGTTGGTGGAAGATGAAGGCTCTGTAGGAGGTGCATGTTCTCTCGAAGCCCTAAAAAATCCGGTCCGAAGAAATATTCTAAATGTTCTAGACAAAAGAGCTTTAGAAATAAGTGAAATTTCAGAAAGAGTAGGAGTTACAGGAGCTGCACTAAGATTCCATCTTAACTTCCTTAATAGTTCATATTTTATACAAATAGAAGGTAACAGAGTTGACCTAACGCCTGGAGGTGTTTCGGTTGTAAGAAGTAATAGGCGGAGGGGTAAATAATCGAGTTAACTTCGCCTAACTCGTGTAGGAGATAGTAGGAAGTATCGGTATGGAAAAGCTAAAATTAGACCAACCTTGGCTGAATGGAGTGCTACCAAGTAGACTACCTTACCCCAGCTCAACGCTAACTAGCAGACCTGGTGGGTCAGGGAAAGCTCTAATAGGCTTTGCATTTGTGTATAATTGGTTGGAAGCTGGGGGTAACGTCATAGTCACCCCACTCCAATTAAGATAGCCTATATTAGGCTTAACCCTGATCTAGATACACGGGCAAAGATTAATGGAAATACACTAGAAGCCAGTTTGTTGAAACCAAATGCACGGGATGAGGCAATCAACGTGAAAACCTTTTGCCTGGTGGAGGGAATTTAGGAACCTTAGTTTCCGCTTCAGCCCTGAACCTTTTGCTATTCTCGCCCACCAATAAGAAGCTTAATTTAGATAAGTTTGAGAAGCTTCTCAGTGAGGATTAAGAGAAGAACATATTTATTTAGCGTGAGCACTGATGCTTCCCGACAAGATATAAAACGTGGCGAAAAAGCAGATGATAATCTAATATTTGCCAGGATGGAAAACCCTATGAAATCGTACTTGGAAATAAATAGAATAGAAAATAAAGAGACTCCCTCTAAAGAAATGCAGGTGCCCATACAGAAGGAAGTGCTTGGGGATATCAAAGAAGTGGCTGGAAGCGTAAGAAAAAGGGAAATCCCCAAATTGGTGAAGATTTAACAAAGGAGGTACTTATGAAAGTTACTATAATCTATGACAATACTGCTTTTAGGAAGGACCTACAATCTGATTGGGGTTTTTCTGCGTTAGTCGAGGTAGAGAATATCCCCAAGATTTTGTTTGATACTGGAACCGATGGAAGGATTTTGCTCGGTAATATGGAAAAACTAGAAATAGACCCGGCTCCGATTGAGGAGGTTTTTATTTCCCATTCCCATTTTGACCATACCGGAGGGATTCCCAAATTTTTGAAAGTTAATCAAAAAGCTAAATTTTATGTTCCTCCTTCTTTTCCTGGGCCAAGTAATAGGGAGGTTATTTCCCTGACTAAGGCAAATGAAATCCACGAAAATGTATTTTCCACAGGGGAACTAGATGGAATAGAACAAAGCATGGGAATTATAACTGATAAGGGAATCGTATTGATTGTTGGCTGCTCTCATCCATATATGAGGCATATTCTGGATGCAGCCCGACAGTTTGGGAAGATTTACGGAATAATTGGAGGATTGCACGGATTCAGCGAATTTGAATTGTTTAAAGATTTGGAATTGATTTGTCCTACCCACTGCACTCAGTACAAAGCAGAACTTAAAAGATTATATCCTCAAAAATATATTGAAGGGGGAGCTGGAAGAATAATTGAAATTTAGAAATAGCCAAGTATCCCTGCTAAGCCAGACTTTTAACGAAGATAAGAGGCTGGAATTAATGAAGGAGGTAGCATGCTTCTCCAAAGTTATAAGATAGCTAAGACTATGCCCAGTATCGTCAGGCAAGATTGGATTGGGGTCTGGACTGAGCTAAGCAATGACGTCCAAGAAGTTCTGCCTTACCTGAATGCTGTGGTTAAAGAAGCAGCTTATAACCATAAGATACCCAACTTGAGCTTCCGCTGGAAGGAGAATGTTTCAACTATAGGATCTCAGGATAGGGTTCATGGCTTTGGTTCCTTCTTGAGAAAAATCTCGATGTTTCCGATATCCTCTACCCCCTTAAGGCAAGAGAGCATGGCGACAATGACATTGCTGATTATCGTCACTGGAAAACCGGTCAAGGGTATAGGGCTATTATTTACATAAACAGAGATGCGTTCCTTTTCAGGCTTTATGAAGCCTCTCTCTAAAAGGTCGGCTAGCCCACTAATATCTTCAGAAGAAAACTGCCTGACTTTGCTTTCCAAAGGTTCGTCTGTAACTATGGCTACGAGTTTCTTTAAGGGGCCAAGTGACGGGCCGACATCTTTGCGGTGAACTTCTATTTTAGGCACGTTACCTTGCTTGAATCCCTCCGCGAGGATGATGTCGTAGTCCTCGCCCAAAAGGCGGGCTATCTCATCAAGATTGAGTTCTTGCGTGACAGGTTTAATCAGTACGAATTTTCCTGGGGAGCTAACGGCTGTAGCTTCGCTTCCAGCCTGAATATGGCGCCAGCTATCCTTTCCCTGTCTATCTAAGACCAAGTCGCCCATGGCATGCTTTATTGTAGCTATCTGATAATCCCTCGATTTTAGCTCCTTGATAAGCTTTTCCATAAGGGTCGTCTTGCCCGATTTCGATTCACCAACAATCGAAACTATAGGAAGCATCCTTTAATTTCCCTCCTTTTCACTCTTCCTTACGCTATCTTTAATTCGGCACTCCTATAGGCTTCTTCTCGCATTATTTTTTGAAAGTCAGGTAATCCCTAATCGCCTCCTTAAGCGTACTTGCTGCCAGAAGAGCACAATGAAGACTTTCTTCAGGCAGTCCTCCTAAAGCATTTAAGACATCATCCTGAGTGATTCTTTGAGCTTCAACAATGCCTTTCCCTTTAACTAGCTCGGTGACCATGCTACCTGAGGCAATACTGGGCCCACAGCCATTGGTCGAGAAGCCGGCATTTATAATCCTGCCATCCTCCACCTTAACATATATCCTCATATTATCCCCACAGGAGCCAGTTTGCTCTCCAAATCCATCAAAAGGCTGAATCCTACCCAGGTTCCTTGGGTTGAGAAAATGGTCGATCACCTTCTCCGAGTACACTTTCCTCATGTCTTCCATGATAGATTCCTGTAACTCTTCAAACTTGTCACCAAACTCTTGTGTCATTTTCTTGCTCCTTTGGGGAAAAAATTTCATAGTTAAGCCCTGCTTGCTTAATTCCCTCAGTAACTTTCGTGGTCAGCTTATCTTTCTTATCTTCAAAATAGAGGTGGCTTTTACAGCTACAGTCGGTGGCACCAAAGCCAGTAATGGATTGGAACTCCGTAGCCAGGACTCGAGCCAAAAAGCACTCCACTCGGAACCCACCCTGAAGAGCAAAGGACTCACCATGACATAGGATTATCTCCGAAACCTTCGCCGCCTTCAGAAGATAATAAATATGCCAGTGAGGCTTTTTGTTGCCTTTTAAGTGATGAGCTAATCTTGCCTCAAATCCATTCATAGCTGAACCAACATAGGCATAAAAAGCTTTAGGGAACCAGACATCGCCTAACTTGCCTACGAGTATATCCTTTCCAGCAGTAAGGTCAGCTAACAATACGTAACTACCCCTCTTTTTTTTCATTCAGAACAGCAAGGACGTTAGCAAACATTTCAGATACAGCATCTGAGCTGTATTTCTCGATTTCCCCCTCGTCACACAGCCTGGCTAGCTCTGGGTCAATAGGTAATTGTCCCAAAAGCGGAGCCCCGGAAGCTTTAGCCATTTCTTCTCCTTTGCTCCTGCCAAAAACCTCCATCTTCTTGCCCGTTTCAGGCAATATTAGATAGCTCATATTTTCTACTACCCCTAGAACGCGCACATTCAACTTTTGTGCCATTTTCACTGCCTTCTTCACTATCATTTCCGTCAACTCTTGCGGAGTGAAAACATCAATGACCCCTGACATGGGTATTGTCTGCATCACTGTTAATGGAGCATCACCTGTACCAGGTGGCAAGTCTATCACGAGATAGTCGAGCTTACCCCATAGAACCTCTTCCCAGAACTGCGTAATAGCTTTAGACATAAGAGGGCCGCGCCAGATAACAGCTTCCTCTTCGTTAGGCAACAGGACATTCATACCCATGATCGAAATCCCAGACCTCGACAATATAGGTAAAATGCCTGTCTGACTACCACTAGGATGAACGGCTAAGCCAAACATCTTCGGAATACTCGAGCCAGTAATATCAGCATCAAGCACGCCGACATCTTTATTCTCTCGGGCAAAAGCAGTAGCCAGCAAGCCAGCTACCAAAGACTTGCCTACCCCCCCCTTACCACTCATCACTGCTATTACATGTTGAATTTGATTAAGCTCTTTGGGCTTAGCCTCCACAAGGTCAACAACGCTTTCTTCCACTCCAGGAATTTCACCAGTAGTTTCAGTTACCTTTTCCCTAAGCCACTTATGGTACTGGTCAGGGATACCAGTTGAAGCCAGCACGATTCTTGCTTTGCTGCCCTCCACTTCGATACTACGGACTAAATTCATCTGTACCAAGCTGCGCATTACACCGGGGACGAGTATTCCGTTCAGCGCTTTCCTTATTTTATCCTCGTTTGCCATAAAGTTTGCCTCCTGTCTTTATCTAATGGTCACATATATTATCGCCTGTTGCTAACGTGCCTTTTATATGGTCCAAAACAGCCTTTTCAGGATCATCACCGAGCACACCGATAATGACCTCAATGCGGTTGTCTCTAAAAATCCCCTGAGCCCTGGACCCCATGCCACTAGCTATAACAACAGAAACTCCCTCCTCTGCAAGCCATGCAGGAAGAACACCAGGTTGATGTCCTGGTGAAGTCACTATTTCCTTTCTTACGATTGCCTTTCTCGCCTCATCAACATCAAAAAAAGCGAAATGGCTACAATGGCCAAAGTGGGTAGCTACTTTGTCTTCTGTTACAGGAACTGCGTATCTCATTTTTCCCTCCTTCAGATGGCATCAGTGGAGCAAGGAGACATCTCACATCTCACTGTCTTGCCACAACATGTTTTCCCTATCATAAAAGCACTCCTCTTTATAGAGTAGGATGCAGACAAAAGCCTTACACATTATTACTACCACAAATTGGGCACTTAATACTCTCGCTATTAGTAGTGCAAAGGAATATCTCCGAGGTTCTGCCACAGTCCAGGCATCTATATTCATAAATTGGCATTTCTCTCCTCCTATTTGTCTAGCTTGGCCGAAATAATCTGCCACAGCTCTTCTATCTGTCGAGTTACTTTGTTATCGGAATACTCCACTACTGGCAAGCCCTGAACGATTGCCTCTGTTACCACATTATCGAAAGGAATTTTTGCTGCGACTTCTATCCCTTCACTATGACAATAATTTTCAATTTGATAGCTGTTATCTTCATTGAGGTCGTGTTTATTTATGCAAACCAAGGGGGGAATACCGAAATGGCGGCAGACACCAATGACCCTCTCGAGGTCATGTATCCCTGATAGCGTGGGCTCAGTTACTAGCAGTGCCAGATTTGCCCCCGATAGAGAGGAGATAACCGGGCAGCCTATGCCTGGCGGTCCGTCGGTGATAATATAGCCCAACCCCTCTTTCTCAGCAAGAGACTTGGCGTTCTGCCTCACCAGAGCCACCAATTTTCCTGAATTTTCCTCACCAATGCCCAGCCTGGCATGACACAGGTAACCATATTTGGTGCTGGAAATAAACCAATGTCCAGACATGCTTGTCTTCATAGATACAGCATCAACAGGGCAAACCTGATAGCAGAAGCCGCAACCTTCGCAGGATACTGGATCAACCACGTAATCTTCTATCGCTCCAAAGCGGCACACTTCCTGGCATAAGGCACATTCAGTGCATTTCTCTTTATCGATAAAAGCAACTTGCCCACTCCAAAACTCATTCTTCTGCTTAAGCTCTGGCTTAAGGAGAAGATAGAGGTCGGCAGCATCAACGTCACAGTCAGCCAATATCTTACTCTGAGCTAAGGCAGCAAAGGAGGCTACTATGCTAGTTTTCCCAGTCCCGCCTTTACCACTCAGAACTACCACTTCTTTCATTTTGCTACCTGGCCAGCTAAGATTCCTTTGGTGTCTTCGAATAGCCTGAGAAACGTGTCGTGCCATCGAGGCATCCCTTCTATCAAGGGAATTCCTTTGGAATATAGCATAGCGATGTTTCTATCCAAAGGAATCTTCAGCAAAATAGGTATACCTTGCTCCTGGCAGTACTTTTCAACTTTATCATCCCCTACACCATCTCGGTTAATCACCACACCGCATGGAATACCTAGTTTTCTCACTACTTCCACAGCCAGAGAAAAGTCACTCAATCCAAAAGGGGTGGGTTCAGTTACCAAGAGGCAGAAGTCACTGCCTTTTACTGATTCTATCACAGGACAAGAAGTTCCTGGAGGTACATCGATGATAACCGTACTTGTAGGGTCAATGTGTCCCTTCACCTCTCTGATTATAGGCGGAGCCATTGCTTCGCCAACCGTAAGTCTCCCTTGAACAAGTTCCAGGTTACCTAAGCTAGCTCTCTCGACCACTCCTATTTCCCTTCCCTTTTCACTAATAGCAGATTCAGGACATAGATAGGAGCAGGCTCCGCACCCATGACATAGCTCAGGAAAGACAAGTACCTTATTCTTAACTACTGCGATAGCGTTATAGGCACAAATTTCAGCGCACTTGCCGCAATAAGTACACTTCGCCTCATCTATTTCAGGGATAGGAATCAACACTGGTTGACTTTGATTCATATCGGAATGGAGAAAAATATGGACATTGGGTTCTTCTACATCGCAGTCTAACAACTGAACTTTGCCCTTGTCACTTAAGGTGAGGGCCAGATTAGTAGCCACCAGCGTCTTTCCCGTACCACCTTTACCACTGGCAACAGAGATTACCATTCTACTCTCTAACCATCTTTACACCACACTTGGGGCAACTTAATTCGTAGCAGGGAGCACCCGCTTGATGAGAAATCCTTGTTCCACAACCGGGGCAAACGCAATCCCCGCTGGGGCCTGCCCCGGGGCGACTTCCACCCATCCTTCCCATTCCCCTACCCATACCTCGCCCCATTCCTCTACCTGTCCCTGGTCCCTGTCCAGAAGGTCCTGTCCCATCTCCTCTAGGCATAAATCACCTCCATTCTTTACCCCATTGGTGGCAGTCCACACATTCCAGAGCTGCAAGTGGGACAACTCATTTCCGAGGGTTCGGTTCCACTTGAGCCAGGGCTAAAGAATGAGGAAAAGAGCCTCTTGGGTTCACTAGCCTGGCATTTGGGACAACTTAAACCAGTATTTCCTTCATCAATGGCTTGTCGAACTTCGAACTTTTGCCCACACTGGGTACATTGATATTCATATATTGGCATAGCTCCTCTTTACTCCTTTTTCTCCAATTGCTCTATCCGACGCAAGATTTCGTTAAGCTGCTGACCCATTGCCTGTGCTTGACCTTTAAGCACCTCTATCTCCTGTTCTGGGCTCGTGGCTTCAGCTGCCCCTTGTGGCGCCATTCCCCTACCTCTACCCATGCCACGGCCCATGCCACGCCCCATACCCATACCTCCACTCATACCTACACCATAATGACTACCTACATTAGGTTGAGCATCCGATTGAAGCCCACCAGTTTTGTAAGCCTCAACGGCATCTCTTATGTTCCCGGTAACGCCACTAATCACCTGAACCCCTGCGGCAGATAACGTCTGATAGGCATTGGGGCCACAGTTGCCAGTGAGTACCACCTGCACTCCTTTGCTAGCAATCGTTTGAGCCGTACTAATGCCGGCTCCACCACCAGCCATGGCATTCGAATTCTCCAAAGTCTCAAACTCCATAGTCTGGGGGTCAACGACAACAAAATGTTGACAACGCCCAAAACGAGGGTCCACCTCGGCATCTAAATTGGGCCCTGTCGCTGATATAGCGATCTTCATAATACGCTCCTTATTCTTCTCCCGCCTCTAATTCTTTCAGCCTGTTACCAATCTGCTCTAGCTGGTTCTTCAAACCCTGCGCCTGGTTCCTCAGGAAATCCAGCTCCTGCTCACGGCTCATCTTTGGGACATAAGGGCCTGCTCCTGGCATTGCTCCCATAGGTGCTCCAGCATAATCCCCATATGGCATGTCCTCAGGGCCACCGTAAGCTCCTGGAGCTGGCACACCAGGCACTACCCCAGGGCCAGGGCTACTGTAAGCAGGGTAACCTGCGGCAATAGGTGCTCCTCCGGGTCCACTGAGATAATAACCACATCGGGGTAGTCCTCCCCTTCCCAGACCAACATAAGGCCAAGGGGGAGAGCTTCCTCTAAAACCGAATCCCCATCCTCCTCTTCCAAATCCTCTACCCCCAAATACATTTCGCATTTTCCACCCTCCTTCTACTTAATTACTATTACGAATTCCTTCAAGCCTCTTTCTCACTCAATCCAATTTGCTCGCAAGCCATCTTTCCCGGTCTTCAACACTCTTCTTCCTTCTTCCTTCTTCATTAGGCATAGCTCCCCAAGGGAAATAACCAGAAGGCGTCTTATAACCAAGCACCACAGCCACATTCTATCACCCTCCCGCGAAAATCTAAAATTCATCACCCCTCACGCTAGTAAGGTCCTCATCTCCACCAACCACGCCCTCTGCCACGACCGAGCCCCCACCCCCATCTAGGCCATGATGGCAATGCTCTTGCTCTCCAGCCCCAGTCAAGCCTTCTCCTATCTACCGGGCCAGCAAAGCCTAGCCTGCCAAATCCAGTGCAAAAACCACGACCTCTTCCTGTCATTGGGCCTAATCCCATCGGTCCCGTTCCATCTCCAAACGGCATAATTCACCTCCTTTCATTTTGTTTTATCTTCCTCTACGAAACCTTCTGCCATGTCCTCTTCCAAAACCAAACCTCGGTAGAGGCATAGGCTGGATATTCATGCTGGCACATATAGGGCAAGATAACGGGAGCCCATTTGCCAGAGTCTCAAAGGGAACATTCCATTCATGTCCGTCATTATTGCACCGAAAACGACTTTCAGTCAGACCAAAATTTCCTCCCTCAATTTGAATCGCCTTGCCATTAATCAACGCATCAGCTAATTTTCCTCGGGCTGCTCCTAATATGCGATGGAAAGTCGGCCTCGATATATGCATCCTTTGAGCGCACACTTCCTGCTCCAGCTCTTCCAAGTCTTTAAGGCGAATAGATTCAATTTCCTCAACTGAAAGGCAAACCCCCTGCAACAAATTCGCAGGAACGCCCGCTGGCTTGAAGAAGCCAGCCCCGGGCAACTGGGCAACACACCTTAATTTCACTGGTCTAGCCATCGAAAATCACCTAACTTAACTAGGAATTATGAACATATGTCAATAATAATTCTAGCAGGCACTATAAATTCTGTCAAATTTTGACCATTTTGTCGGTGAGTGATACAAATTAGAATATGGATTGCATCGAGCTTTTCCCCAATCTTTCTCATTGCATAGAAACCAAAGCCAGAGAGGAATTCTGGAATTCAGTAGACGAATACATGGAAGGCAGGCAGCAGAACAAAGAGCTCGAAGCGAAGATTGAACTACTCAAAGCCTTCCTAGAATCAACGGACTTCGCAAAGCTCCGCAGCCAGAGCGAGAAACATTTGGTAGAGGGAAAGACAGTTAAGTTCGTAATCCGCTGGGAAGCGGGCAAGCCCAGCTACGAAATGGTGCTGATTAAAACCACGGATTGAGCGGCTATACCCTCTTCTCTGCCGATAAAGCCCAAACCGTTAGTGGTGGTGGCCTTGACTGTTACCTGTGTTGGCTCGATAGCCAAAGCCTGGCTGACGCATTTCCTCATCTCAGGGATGAACCGCGAAACCTTGGGGCGCTGAGCCATAATGATGACATCTATATTAGACACTTTGAAACCTTTGGCTCTAACTAACTCGCCAGCTTTGCTTAATAAAACCAGGCTAGAGATGTTTTCGTATTTTGACTCCCCCGGAGGGAATTGCATCCCAATATCACCGAGGTCAGCAGCGCCCAATAGAGCGTCTATTATGGCATGAGTTGCTACGTCAGCATCACTCCAGCCTGATAAGCCTTTATCATGGGGGATATCAACACCTCCCAGGATTAGCTTTCTACCTGAAACCAAAGGATGACTGTCATAGCCTATGCCGACCCTTAGTGCTTTTCCCATTTAATGCCCTCCATTATGCTCAGAGCTTGCTATGTCCGGGCAAAAAATCCGCTTACATTCTCCAGAGTCATTATTAGTATACACCTAATTTTTTAAGGTGGCTTCCCGGCCCACTCCCCGCTAAATTCAGTGAACAAGAGAGACATTTGTCGACCCCAAGGATTGACCTCAGCTTGAGTGCTGGGGCAGGAGAATTCAGGTAAGTGAGATTGGTAATATACTTACCCATATGGCTTCTGCTGCAGTTTAGCTTAAAACACTTATGGCTGCGGTATTATTCGTGTTTTTCTGTTTAATCACTTTAACCACTGTTTCGTAACGAAAGCCGAACACCCTGCCTGATTGAATGCTCTGTTAGTATTAGCACTTCCAGGGTTACCAGAATCTAATAAATGCAACTCGGTACAAAATTACGGCATCTCCCTCAAGTCTTAACGGGATTTTAACATTTACGCGCTACCATTCCATTAAACATACTTAAAGTACAAAGGAGCAATATACTGGTTACGTCGTTTTAGGATGTTCAACGACCCGGACAAACACAACAAGGCTAATACTATAAGAGAAGGAGGTATTAATGATGAAAAAGATAAGTGTAATGAATTTGCTCTCTCTTTTCCTGATTCTGTTACTCGCGCTGTGCACCGCGTGTGAGATGCCACTCAGCATAGATGTTTCGATGCCGACAGGTTCTCTCGCTGACAGTGGTAATACCACCCCTACTGACACTGATTGGTCCATACTGCCTGCCAAAAGCCCTTCCCCAGTACTACCCAGTATCGCCGATGTTGTCGCCACGGTTAAGCCTTCAGTGGTAGCTATTAATACTGAAACAACTTTCAACGCTTTCCGTAGTTCTTTCAACTCAGGAGGGAGCTGGTTCGGGGTGGATCATAGATGAACATGGGACTATCGTGACCAATAATCACGTCGTCGCCGGGGCTGAGAGTATCACCTTAACACTAGATGACGGTAGGACTTTCCCAGTTGACATGAATACGCTGGCTACTGACCCGCTAACCGATTTGGCTGTTCTCCAAATCGACGCTGAAAACCTGCCAGCTATCGATATTGGCGATTCCTCTGCATTGAGGGTTGGTGACTGGGTGGTAGCTATCGGCAATTCACTGGGTCTGGGGATAAGTGCTACAAATGGAATAGTCAGTGGCCTAGAGATTTCTCTACCAGTATCCTCAGGGCAAACACTGTCTGACCTTATTCAGACTGACGCCGCTATTAACCCCGGCAACAGCGGCGGACCACTGGTTAACATGAAAGGGGAGGTTATTGGCATTACCAGTGTCAAGATTGCTGCGGTTGGTGTTGAGGGGCTGGGCTATGCCATAAGCATTAATGAGGCGATACCCATTATTGAAGAACTGATTTCAAGCTAGCGGTAATCCAACCTTGTTATAGGCAGGATTTCCACCTTTGTCGAGACGCCAGCATTTAGGTCTGTCCTGGCATTTGTTACTCGGATTCTGGCAACCCCCTTAAATCTTAACAGGTTCCTAACATTTCCTTGCTAGAATTAAGTCATTATCATGTGGTAACAATATCCGGAGAGGAGGTGAAACAGAAATGTGGCGAAGGAAGAAGCTTATTCTCGTCACGATGGTAATTGTGGTTATGTTGATAGGGAGTGTGGTGGGAATAGGCTGCTCCCAAACCGGAAACGAGGAGGGATTGCGACCCGAAAGGAGGGGCGAGCCCCCTAACAACGCTCTATTAACCAAGGTCGCAGAGATTCTTCAAATTGATCAGCAGAAACTGGAAGATGCCTTCACCCAAGCCCAAAGCGAGGTGACGAATGAAGCTCTGGATGACAATCAAACTGAGGCACTACTGGCAAGGGTCGCAGAAACCCTTGGAATTAAACAGTAGGATTTGCAAGATGCTTTTGCTCAAGCCCGAAGCGAGATGCCGAACGGAGCACCTTGGCAGAGACCAGCCAACGGCAATCCTGGCCCATGGCATGGACGGGGTGCTAACGAAGAGTAAAGGGGCACAATATGGATAACATGCAGCGAAGTACCCTATACATCTTACTGGGGATTGGTATTGCAACACTTTCCACTGGTTTAGTCTTTTTATTTATGCACTTGGGCTGAAGCTGGCCCTAATTGCTAACGCTTAGTCAATGCAACTCGGTACAAAATTGCAGTATCTCCCTTAAATCTTAACAGGTTCCTAACATTCACTTGCTACCATTGAATCGTTATCATTGATAATAATATCTAGAAAGGAGGTGAAACATAAATGTGGCGAAGCAAGAAATTCGTTATGGCCATGGTGGTAGCCAGCCTCGTTCTGGTTGGGAGCATAGGCGGGGCAGTCCTTGCTGACGACAACGAGAATGACAACGGACCTGGGGCACTCTTCGGAGCCTTATGGGACAAAGTCTGTGCAATCTACAAAGATAACACAGGCGACGATATTGACCCAGGGGCCTTAAGAGATGCCTTTGCCCAGGCCCAAAGCGAGATGCGGACTGAAGCTCTGGAAAGCCGTCTCCAGAAGCTAGTAGACGAAGGCAGGATAACCCAGGACGAAGCTGACGCATACAAGGAATGGTTGCAGGAGAGGCCAGACATGGAGCAATTCAGGCAGCAGTTGGATGAGTGGCAGCAAGCGAGGCCGGGCATACCGCCAGAGATGAAGGAGTGGCAAGAGTCAAGGCCTGATGTCCCGCTCGGATTTGGCTTTCGTGGTGGTGCTAGATTCCGCACTATGGGCGGACCACGCGGCTGGGGTGGACCATTTGCCCCAAAGAACAACTAGCCGAGCTTCCTATACGAATACCTTGGCCGACCATGAGAAAAAGAGGGGGAGAATATTCTCCCCCTCTTTCTGTAAACATCTGGGAGAGAGGAAAGACTTTGAAGTTAACATTTCCTTAACATTTATGTTATACCATAATAAAAAGGGTATTAATGATTAAGGACTGAAAGATGGTAAGTAAGAGAGTTCTGGTTGTTGACGATGATGTGAAAACGGTGGAGTTGGTCAAGCTCTACCTGGATAGAGATGGTTATAGAGTTCTTAGCGCTTATGATGGCGTTGAGGCCCTGAGATTGGCCAGGGAGAGTCACCCCGACCTTATTGTTCTCGATTTAATGCTGCCCGGCATCGACGGCCTTGAGGTCTGCCGCATACTCAGGGATGAATCCGATGTGCCGATTATTATGCTTACGGCAAAGACCACTGACCAAGAAAAGCTAACAGGCCTGAATTTGGGAGCAGACGATTACGTAACCAAACCCTTCAGTCCTAGAGAACTAGCCGCCAGAGTGAGAGTAATCCTCAGGCGTTTCCCCGGAGAGCGCGGTCCTGATGAAATCAAGCATGGTGAGCTCACTATCAACTTTCTCAGGCATGAGGCATCCCTTGCCGGTAGGCCTCTCAATCTCACTATGGTTGAATTCAAGTTGCTGGGAGTTCTCGCCAGGGAACCGGGCAGGGTTTTCACCCGTGCGCAACTTATAGAAAAGGCCCTCGGCTATGATTTCGAGGGCTTCGACCGCACCATTGATGTTCATATCCTTAATCTGCGTCGAAAGCTTGAGCCAGACCCCAACCATCCCAGATATATAAAGACGGTATATGGAGCCGGCTACAAGTTTGTCAGAGTTGAGCAATGATCCATAGTCTGCGCTCCCGTCTCCTGATAGCCTTTGCCCTAGTGATAGTGGTTGCCGTTGGCGCGGTATTCCTCTTCATGGGCCAGTCCATGAGAGCTGAAGTCCAGCGATTCCAAGGACGTATCGAAGAAGCACGCCTAGGCAAGATGGAACTTGAACTAACTCGGTACTACTTCCAGCAAAAGAGCTGGGAAGGCATTCAACCCTTTGTAGCACAGTGGGGTAACTTCTATGAGTGGCGGATAATCGTAACCGACGCGGATGGATTAGCGGTCGCAGATTCTGAAGGGGCACTTTTGGGGCACCCGTATGAGCCAGACTCACCAGGTAGACCCATTACAACTCCGCGGACACCATACCCCATCGGGACACTTTACATCAGCTCCGAATCGTCAGCAGGGGCAGACTTCGCCTTGCTCTATATATTATTTGAGCAAATAGGTCGCTTCCTCATCTGGGGATGCCTTGTGGCAGTCGGCATTGCGGTAGCCATCACTTTTTTCCTATCGCGACGAATCTTAGCCCCGGTTAAGGCCCTTACATCTGCTGCCAAACGTCTCGGCAGTGGCGACTTCTCGCAAAGAGTACAAGTTAAGGATAGGGGTGAACTTGGAGAGTTAGCCAGTACCTTTAATTCCATGGCCAGCAACCTTGAACGAGCTGAGCAGTTGCGACGGAATATGGTGGCTGATGTTGCCCACGAGCTGAGGACCCCTCTTTCTAACGTTCGGGGTTACCTGGAAGCAGTCCATGACGGTGTAATAAAGCCAGATGCTGACACCATTCGCTCTCTTGACGAAGAAGCAATGCTGCTATCCCGGCTGGTCAACGACCTTCAGGAGCTAGGTCTCGCCGAGGCTGGAGAATTAAAGCTAGCCCGCCAGCCAGAAAGCATCACTGAGTTAATCAAACAAACAGCGGCTATAGCACAGGCGCAAGTGGCAGCAAAGGAGATATCCGTATCGATTGACCTGCCCGATAAGCTACCTCTGGTGAACATCGACGCCCCCCGGATCAGTCAGGTGTTGCGAAACCTTTTGGAGAACGCAGTGACACACACTTTCCAAGGAGGTGTCATAGAGATGACCGCCAGAGAGCAGGACAACTATATAGAGGTGGCTGTGAGCGACACAGGAGAAGGCATTCCTGCTGAGGACTTGCCCAACATCTTTGAGCGCTTCTACCGGGTGGACAAGTCTCGCGCCAGGGCCACTGGAGGCAGCGGTCTGGGTCTCACCATTGCCAAACGCCTAGTAGAGACCCACGGCGGCAAGATTGAAGCCGTGAGTGAAATAGGAAAAGGCAGCTGTTTTTCCTTCACCGTACCTATCGCGGAGTAGCTTGTTCATACCTGCTCAAGCCAGATTACCTTCTTGTCCTGAGTATCAGGATAAGAAGGGCAGCGACTAAGGCGACACCAATGCCGATTGCTATACACGATAGATGTGACGCAATCGATGGCACTGATTCAGGCGAATGAGATGGAGAAACAGATACTGGCGACGATGGTGCCGACGAGGGGGCTGGCTCAGTAGTAAAGACGCCAGTCACCCACTCACTACTGCTGGTAGCACTGATACCTCTCACCTTCCAGAAATAGATGGTGGAGTAGTCTAACTCTCTGTCACACCCCCAGGCAGTTGCAGGCAAGGCATCATCACCAAGTTTACTCACAACCACATCTGCAAATTCGCTATCCTCAGATAGTATGAATTCGTAGCTGGTAGCCTTGGCAACAGAATCCCAGGTGAAGGCAGGTCTTATCGGAACATCGGTGGCACCAGACGATGGGGATATTCCAACAGGTGCAGCGCCCAGGGAAGGAGTAAATGACTGGATGTCAGACCATGGACTCTTTATCGGCTCTACAGACCTGACCCGCCAGTAGTAGGTAGTGCCGCTAGTCAATTCCGCCAAAGTAGTGTCACCAACTGCCATTATGGCAGCATCATCGCTGCTCCCCGACCACACACTTTGGGTGCCTTCTGCATCTAAGTAGATGTCTGCTTCGTAAGTCTTGGTTTCTGATAACTCCAGCCAATGCAGGAAGAGATTATTAACATAGTCACAATAGCAGGAGTCAACTGGTAGTATTGTTTCATCCTCCGGCGCACTAAGACTCGGGCCAACCTTACATAGTGTATCTTGAAAGCGATAAATAGTCTGGTTAGCAGTGTCGATAGCCCAAAGCTCATTTTGTCCAGCGTCACCTGATAATTTGAGATAAGGAAGGATGTGGAGAAATAGTATACTTGGGTCAAAAGTAGCGCCCAAGGGTAATGCGTCGTTTACTAAATCAAACTCGACATCCATATAGTCCAGCGCCGCAGGATTCAGTGAGCGGCTTGCGCCACCGCTGGTGCGGGTAGCCGGCTCCAAATTCAGAGCATAGAGTGTCCCCTCAAGCCCCACCACCAGACCACCAATACGCTGCTCTTCCTCCAGTTCTGTAATAGACTTATCAATCTGTTCCCATTCGGTGGAGACTCCGATGACCCAGCGCCATATTCCCTCATCAGTAGTATTAGTGGCAGCATAGATGATGTTATTTTCACGATAATTGGCATCGGCTACAACCTGAACATCGCCATTGCCGATATCCTCAGGAATTCTAATGAAAGTATCACCTCCATCACCAGAATAAGCCACATCTCCATTTCTCCCACCAACCAGAATAGTTCCGTCTCCGGCAATAGCCAACATATTAATGTCCGGAAGGCCCGTGTCCACAAGGTCCTGCCACATCCAGCCGTGGTCAATAGGCTTGCTGATATAGCCATCAGGTAAAGCCACATAGACAGTCTCTTCATCGCTTACAACCATATCAATCACTGGCCCCGGAGCTCTGCACCACCGCCACGTGTTGCCCCGATTGTATGACACTGCCATCAGGTTGCCGCCCGCCTCAGCAGCATATATAGTAGAATCGTCGCTATAGTTGGCACTCAACCTCAGGATAACAGCATCCATAGCGGTATCCAATGCCAGCAGGCGCTGCCAATGCCTGCCCAGTGGATAACCAACAGTACGCCAGATACCTTCGGGACCTGAAGAGCTATATGTCGTTATGAATAAGCTCTCAGAGTCAGGCGCTGGAGCAACATCAGCAAGCTTAATAGTCGTGTCCATAAGGCCCATCTGCCGCCATTTGTCACCATCAAGGCTTGCTGAAAATGCGCTCTCATCCAGCGCTCCACCTGGGCTCTGCGATGTGCCGCAATAAGCTATCTCTCCGTCGGGACTCCAGTTTACCTTGGCATTGCCCGGACCTGTGGGTGGCACAGAAGACAAATACCATGTCGGAGATTGGGCAAAGGGATTGGAAGTTCGCCGCACCCGAACAGTTAGTGAGCCGGCAACAGGATTTGCATCGCCAGCAAGAAGCTTACCTGAGGTCACGGTGCCATGATAAGAAATGCCGCTTATATTAATGACATTACCACCGTCGGCATTCATTCGACGAACGGTGACGTCATCAAGCCAGTAGACATCATCCCCGATATCCGGCTCCCGGTTGTAACTCACAAAGAGCTGCCGTGACGATGTCTCTTCACTGGAATAATCTGAGGGCAAAGCCAGCGATGAATGAATTAGGGAAACTTCCGACGCATCACCGGCTGAGACAATTTCCACCGGGTAGCCAGTCAGGTTATTCCATGAGGTGGTTCCATCTGAGACATCCCGCTCACCGAGGCATAACCAGGTTTTATCCCGGTACACCGGAGCTACATCCTCACCTGTAGAAGCCATGACCAGAATCGTTCTATCATTTCTGTAGCTGAGGGAATAAGCCAGCGCCGATACTTCAGCCCCAACATGACCAGGGTCGACAGCTAAATCCTGGTTCTGCCATGAAGCCCATAATCTCCCTAACTGGAGTATCCACAGCTGTCCGGTGGAGGCATTATCTCCCCAGACCGCCGTAGCAATAGCAATCTCTCTTACCGACTCGCCAGCCTCGGTATATTGATTGGATATAGCAATAGCCTGAATAGTACCCGTCAAGCTTGGAACACTGGTATCTGTCCATTCCACCCCACTGTCTGTCGACAAATAGATCTTGGTACCATCGTTGGTAACCATAGCTACGATGCCCGACCCGTCAGGAGCGACAGCGACCTTGCTAGCAGCCAACTCAGCGCCGGCATCGACTAGATAGGAGGTCATATCTTCCCAGCTTACCCCGGCATTCAAGGAGCGATAGACCTTGGAATATTCCCTGTCTATAGCATAAATTACTCCATCATCTCCAACGGCGATTTCACTGACTTCGGAGGGGGTAACGACTATGTTGCCCTCCAGCCCTGGCTTATCTACCGATGCCCATTCCAGGGGTCCTGATGCTGCTTGGACTGGAAGTGGTGCAAATAGAACAAACAGGAACAACCCTGCTACTAATGCGCAAATGTATCTGACTTTCGTAGTCATAAGTTCATCATACAGGCGAAATGTTAATTTCCTGTTAATTATCTGGTTTTTCTCTTTTTGCCCTAGGGATACAGAAATTAACAGGTTCTTAACAATTTCCTGAGATAATATTTGCCGAGCACGTTATTTTACTGCCAATCAAATATAGTACGGTATTGTCAATAATTGATTAAATTAATAATATGAAGAATAGGTGAATGACAATGAAAGTACTGAAAATTCTGCTAATACTGTTGGCGCTGTGCAGCATCAGCGTTTTGTCGCTAAGCTGTGCTTCTGAATCAGAGTCGGAATCGGTACCAGAGAACCAGATAGTGACCGTGCAGAGGGGAGACCTGACAGTGGATATTACAGGCAGCGGTAATCTGGCGTTGTCCGTTATGGAGGACCTGGCTTTCGAGATTTCAGGCACAGTGGAAGAAATCTTGGTGGAAGAAGGAGATAGTGTTGAAGAAGGACAGGTACTGGCGAGCCTAGATACTTCAGAATGGGAGGATGAGTTGAAGACTCTTGAACGCCAGATAACAGCCAAGGAACTTGACCTGCTTCAGGCACAAATAAACTTGGAGAATGCCGAGCTTGCCTTGGAGCAGGCTGAGGAGAACACCACCACCACTATTACCGGGGATATTGTGGAAAAATATACTGACCCAAAGGAGATAGATATACTGGAACTGAAGTTTGAACTTGCTGAAGATCGCCTAGAAGATGCACAGGATGCGTTAGATGAAGCCGAAAAAGCGGTGGCAGACGCCCAGGATGCCAGCCCAGAGATTACTGCTCCCTTTGCCGGTTTCATTACCAACGTTAACGTCGAGGGCGGCGACGAGGTAAAGAAAGGCACCGTAGCAGTCACTCTCGCTGACCCCAACAAGTTTGAGGCTGACATCCTGGTCAGCGAGATAGACATCCTGCAGGTAAAGCTTGGGGGCGAAGCTTCGGTGCAAGTGGATGCCCTGGAAGGAATGAGTCTTCCTGCTAAGATAATTCATATCTCACCCACAGCTACTATTCAACAAGGTGTAGTGAATTATACTATAAAGGTGGAAGTAGCGTCGCTGGAAGAGATAATGCAGGAACGGCAGGAGGCAAGGCAAGAAGCAATGCAAAATATAACGCCGGGGGAACTTCCCGAACGCCTCAAACAGGCAATCGAAGAAGGCCAAATCACTCAAGAACAGGCTGAGGAAATGATGGAACAGATGCAACAGGGACAGGGATGGCAGCAGGGACAGATGGCCACGGCGATACCTGAAGACTTTCAGCTTAAAGAAGGCATGACCGTCACCGTGAGCATAATAGTGGACGAGAGGAACGATGTAGTGCTGGTGCCGAATGGAGCTATTACCACCGCAGGTAGGCAGGCCTATATTCAGGTGCTGTCATCGGACGGCACGACTGAGCAACGCAGCATAACGACTGGCATCAGCGACTGGCAATACACCGAGGTGACCGACGGTCTCAGTGAGGGCGAACAGGTGATTGTTCCGCAGGGAACTGCGGCTACATCGACGACACAACAAGAAAGACGTAACGGAGGAATGATGTTTATGCCGGGAATGGGGCCAGGACGATGATCAGGTTAGAGAATATTACCAAAGTCTATCCCATGGGCAAGGGAGAGCTGACCGTTCTCAAAGGAATAACCCTTAATATTGAACAGGGTGAACTGGTGGCGGTTATGGGGCCCTCTGGTTCAGGAAAGACGACGCTACTTAATCTCATTGGCTGCCTGGATACACCGACCTCAGGCAGTTACTATCTGGAAGGGAGAGAGGTGAGCCGTCTCAGCAGCAGTGAACTGGCTGGAATCAGAGGTCAGAAGATTGGCTTTATCTTCCAGACTTTTAACCTGCTCTCACGACTCACGGCACTGGCCAATGTGGAACTTGGCATGACATACTCTGGCGGTGTTGACCGTCAGCGTGCGTTAGAGGCGTTGGCCAAGGTAGGACTCTCCGAGCGAGTCAAACATCGTCCAATCGAGCTTTCGGGTGGAGAGCAGCAGAGGGTAGCCATCGCCCGGGCTGTGGCGAAAAACCCTTCCCTGTTTCTGGCAGATGAGCCTACCGGACAGCTGGACAGCCGCTCCGGCGAGGAGGTAATCTCCATTCTCACCTCCTTACATGCCGAACAGGGCATTACCCTGCTGCTGGTAACCCATGACGCCAACATTGCCCATCACTGCCATCGAATAATTCACCTCAAGGATGGCGAGGTTGTGACAGAGGAAGGCGCATGAAAAAGCGGCTTGGTTTTCTCGCTACCGTCTGGCTTGGACTGAGCACACACAAGTTGCGCAGCTTTTTGACCATGCTGGGAATCATTATCGGCGTAGCCTCTGTAATTGTCTTGATGTCCATCGGCAAGGGTACTACAGCGCAAATCCTCTCTAATATCCAGAGTATGGGGGCAGACCTGATTACCATCCGCCCCGGGGCGAGTTTCGGTCCTGGAGGAATCAGGGGTGCCGGTGGTAGCACTCAAACCCTGACCATGGAAGATGCGGAGGCGATAGCAGAGCAGGTCCCTTACGTAAGTGCCGTGGCCCCTTATTCCTCCAGCAACCTCCAGCTGGTCGTGGGCAGTGAGAATACAAATTCCCAGGTCACCGGGACAACCCCCGAGTATATGCAGGTAAACAATCTGGAGATTGCCAATGGCGCCTTCTTCACTGAATATGATTATCAGCGCGGTTCCAAGGTAGCCGTTATCGGCTCCGATGTAAAAGAGACGCTCTTTGGAGATGCCGACCCCATAGGGCAACAGATGCGTATGGGCAGCATCATCGTCCGCGTGACTGGCGTTCTGGAGAGCGAAGGCGGCGGGTTTAACTCGCTTGATGATGCAGTACTTATCCCGCTGACCGCCCTCCAGCAGGCGGTTGCCCAAACCCGAACCGCGCAGGGCGAGCGAGTGATCTCGTCAATAGCGCTGACGGTAACTGACGAGGAGCAGGCAGACTACGTCGTTGAGGAAATCACCAACCTGCTTCGCACCCGCCATCGACTTGCAGCCTCTGACGAGGACGATTTTAGCATCATGTCCATGGAGGAACTAGCCAGCACCCTCGAGGAAACCTCGGGGACGCTGACCCTTCTTCTGGGCGCTATCGCTGCCATCTCACTGCTGGTGGGGGGTATCGGCGTGATGAATATAATGCTGGTATCGGTGCTGGAGAGGACCAGAGAGATAGGCATTCGCAAGGCGCTGGGAGCCAGAGAGCGGGATATATGGAGCCAATTCCTGGTTGAAGCAGCCTTCTTGACATTTGCTGGTGGCCTCATCGGGGTAGCCGCGGGCTGGGCAGTCTCATATTTCGTTTCCAGCATGGGACTAATGACAACCTTGGTTACTACTGACATAGTTGTCCTTGCCATTTCGGTATC
>JAFGBN010000022.1 GCA_016933195.1 Dehalococcoidia bacterium
AAGTCATAAGAAGGAACAGGCTATACAACCATGTGAGAAAGCAGGAAGTCTCTCATTGTAGGTGGTACTAAAAACGGGGGCACCCCATCTCCACTGTAAACTTTTTCGCATCCTTTTCGTTTCCAGTATAATAGGCATCAAGTTGATGTCTATTGATGAAAAAGATGTAGTTTGCCGAGCAATAAAGGGCGATGAGGAAGCTTTTGCACAGCTTTATGGAGAGCATTTCGATAAGATTTATCGCTACATTTACCTCAGGGTGGGAAACCAGGCTGACGCTGAGGACTTGACCCAAGAAGTATTTGTCAAGATATTGAAGGCGATTGGCTCTTATAAATGGCGTAACCTTCCTTTTACTGCTTGGTTGTTTCGCATCGCCCATAACCAGGTGATTGATTATTTAAGGAAAGTAAGTAAAGTGGAGAAGGTAGCATTAGAGGGAGATGTAGCTTCTTTTGATGAGCGAGACCCGGAGTCTATCGCGGAGCGAGAATTTGAGATTGAAGAGTTAACTGAGACCATAAAGAAATTGTCTCCAGCTCAGCATGATGTAATATCTCTTCGTTTTGGAAGCGGGCTCTCTGTGGCTGAGGTAGCTAAGGTTCTAGGCAAAAACACGGGCACAGTGAAAGCCTTGCAATACAATGGTGTAGTGGCCTTAAGAAGGATGCTCTTGGATAAGAGGTAGGAGATGGCTCAGAGGATAGAAGATATTCTGGATAATTGCCTGGAGCGCATATCCAAGGGAGAAAGCATTGAGGATTGTCTCAAGACCTATTCCGAACAAGCATCTGATTTGGAGCCTTTACTTGAGACTAGCTTTGCTTTTATGCAAAAGTCTGCTGCTATTCAACCTGACTATGAATTTAAGACAAGAACTCGTTTTCAGCTTCAGGAAATGCTTTACGCCAGGCGAGAGAAAACGGAGATGAGAAAAACCATTCCTTTTTGGCGGAGGAGGTGGGTTGCGGCTGTAGCTAGTGTTATTGTTATCTTGTTTGCTGGTATAGGAACTGTAGCGGTTTCGGCAAGTGCTTTGCCAGAGCAGACTCTTTACCCTGTAAAGCTGGCTACAGAGCGAATGATGATTGGGCTGGCTTTCTCTGATGTGAACAGGGCAAAACTCCATATTCAATTTGCCCAACGAAGGACAGGGGAGATGGTTGAGATGGCCCGTCAGGGGGAAGATAACAAGACCTTCTTCTTGGCAGAAGAAGCGACTGTCCATATAGACCAACTAGAGAAAATTGTTGAGGCGGACAATATGTTGCAAGCTGAGGATGTGGGGGCGCTGGCTCCGGCCTGGGAAGCACCGGCACCCGTGGAACCAGCTGCGCCTGAGGAATCGGCTTTGCCTCAGGAACCGTCCCTGTCCTTACCACCTGCTCCATCCACGTCTTCAGGAACGAAGAGTTATGGTGAAGCAGAGGATGAAGATGAGTTGGCGGCAATGCTAAGCCGCATCCGCGCCGGAAATTTAGCTAAATTAGAAATAGCTTTAGAGAAAGCCCCGGAAGAACTCAAACCTTCACTGGAGCAAGCCATCAGGAATGTGACACAAGATTATGATGAGACACTTCTATGCCTGGAGAGTTAAGAGGTACTTGCCCACTTTATTGGGCTTTCTCACTGTTTGATAAATCAGGCAACTAGGGATTATGTTTTTTGGCTTGGAAAGCAGGCTCAGCCCGTAATTTTTGTCAAAATCTCTTGGGGTGATTGAGTTTCAGGGAGTATAATAGTTACTGTATGGGTTCTGAGGTTTTTTATCGCAAATGGCGTCCACAAAGCTTTGCTGAATTAGTAGGACAAGAACCGATAACTCAGACCTTGCGCCATGCTATAGAGAGTGGAAAGGTAGCCCATGCTTATCTTTTCTGTGGTCCGCGAGGTACAGGCAAGACCAGTACAGGACGCATCTTAGCCAAGTCAGTTAATTGTCCCAATCAAGTGGATGGTGAACCATGTAATGCTTGTGATGTGTGCCACTCAATTACAGAGGGTAGAGCGCTGGATGTAATAGAGATAGATGCTGCCAGCAATCGCGGCATTGACGAAATCCGTAGCCTCAGGGAAAAGGTAAATTATGCTCCCAGCCTTACTCGCTACAAGGTATACATCATAGATGAAGTTCATATGCTTACCGAGGCAGCTTGCAATGCCTTATTAAAGACATTGGAGGAACCGCCTGCTCATATAATTTTTGTTTTGGCTACCACGGAGGCACACAAAGTTATCCCCACTATAGTGTCGAGATGTCAGCGGTTTAACTTTCATCGCTTGTCACAAGCAACGATGGTAGATAAGCTGGAGCTGATATGTAAAAAAGAGGACATCGATATAGGACTTAATTCTCTGAGGCTCATTGCCAGGTCTGCTGCTGGAAGCCTTCGGGATGCTGAAAACATATTACAGCAGCTAATTGCTTTGCATGGCAATCAGGTTGGATTTGATCAAATTGAGGCAGAGCTTGGAGCTAGTGGTGACTCACGAATTAGACAACTGGCAAAATATATCCTTAGCAAGGATGTGACTGCGGGTCTGCAAGTTATGAATACCATTAGTAGAAGTGGCGTTGACCTTCGCCAGTTTAATCTGGAGCTTGTGGAATATCTGAGAGGATTGCTGTTAGTTAAATCTCAATGTGAAGAGGCGATAGATGTTACTGCTGAGGACCTAGCTGAGATGAGAGGCCTTGTAGCTACCATCAGAGTTGAGTGTTTGCTCGAGGCGGTTAAGCTTTTCGCCAGCATAGATTTTCGTGACGATAATTATTCCACTTTACCTTTAGAATTGGCTTTGGTGGACTGTGTCCTATCCTCTACAGGTGGTCAAGAGGAACCAAATATAACTGAGCCTATAGAAACAGAGGAAACTACTGAGCTATCTGAAAAGTTTCCCGAACCTTTTCCAGAAGTCAAGATTCCTGCATCTAAAGTTAACACTGAGGCTTCGAGCATGGAGGTTCCCAAAGATATCGACAACTTGCGTGGTCGATGGAGGGATTTCATTGTGTCTTTACGAGGCGAAGGTTCCAGTGGTAATCTAGATGCTTTCCTGCGTAGTGCTTGTGAGCCAGTGGCTCTTCAGGGCGATACACTGGTATTAGGTTTTTATTACTCCTTCCACAAGGAAAAAATTGAGGATGCTAAATATCGACATTTGGTGGAGAAAAAGCTTAAAGAAGTTTTCGGTCAACCCTATAACATACGCTGTATTTTAGTTGACCACAAGAGGGAAGTCCCCTCCCAGGCGAAGACACGAAATCCCTTGGTAAAAGCTGCTCTGGAAATGGGGGCTAAATTAGCTGAGTAATAATTCTGAGAAGGAAGGGATATGGATAAGTCAATATTACGTCAGGCCCAGCAACTTCAGACAAAGTTGGCTAAAGCCCAGGAGGAGTTAGGTGACATGACTGTGGAAGCTTCTAGTGGAGGTGGTGTGGTTAAAGTAGTGATTGATGGGCACCAAAAGATCCACTCGGTGGAGATATCACCAGAGGTGGTCAATGCTGAGGATGTGGAGTTGCTGCAAGATTTAGTTATGGCTGCAGTTAATGAAGCGGTTACTAAATCGCAGGAGCTTGCTAGTAAGCATCTTAGCAGTTTAACTGGTGGGCTTAAGATACCAGGATTACTTTAGGAAAAATGCCAGAGCTCAGCCACTCTATATCACCCTGAGCGAGATTCTTCGATCGCTTCTCTTCCTCAGAATGACAGGAGGCGAAAGGTTCAATATGGTAATAAGGTGGAAGATTAGAGGGAAAAATGTCATTTGTTGCTGAGCCTGTAGCTAGAGCAATTGAGGAATTTAATAAATTACCTGGAATTGGACCCAAAAGTGCCCAAAGGTTAACCTATCATTTGTTGCGTAGCTCAGATGAAGAAGCCAAAGCTTTAACCGAGGCTATTTTGGCTCTGAAGGAAAAGATAAGGCTGTGTTCAGTTTGTTTTAATATCACTGACCGTGACCCTTGCCTCATTTGCCAAGATAAGGAGCGTGATCACTCTAAGATTTGTGTTGTGGAGAAGCCTTCAGACATCCTTCCTTTGGAGCGGACGGAAAGGTATAGAGGCGTTTACCATGTGCTCCATGGGAGTATTAGCCCGGCGCAAGGAATAGGAGCTGAAAAGTTGAAGGTGAAGGAACTTTTATCTCGGTGCCAGGACGGTTCAGTGGCCGAAGTGATTGTGGCAACAAATCCTAATGTGGAGGGTGAAACTACAGCAATGTACATTCGGCGTGCGATCCAACCTTTAGGTATTCGCGTCAGTCGTCTGGCTCGCGGCTTGCCATTTGGTGCTGAGCTCGAATATGCCGATGATGTAACACTAGGTCAAGCGCTGGACCAGAGGCAACAGTTCTAAATAGGTACGGATGGGGATGCCTCGAAATTATCAAACACAAGCTATCGTTATCAAGCAAAGCAAGCTTGGCGAAATTGATAAAATCCTTACCTTTTATACTCCCGAACTTGGCAAGCTGAAGGCGGTAGCTAAGGGAATCTGTCGCCCTGGGAGCAAATTGGGTGGCAATGTAGAACCCCTAACTTATAGCTTGATGATGCTAGCTAGAGGACGCAACCTCGATATCATCACTCAAAGTCAAACTATGGATGGTTTCCTAGCTTTGAAAAGTGACCTGGGGCTTATGGCTTACGGGCTTTACATCTTGGAGCTCATTGATTCCTTTACCATGGAGAATAATGTGAATCGTCCTTTGTTTGATTTGTTACTAGATGCCTTGCATTGGTTAAGTCAGATTAATAGCAACAATGAGATTGTATTACGCTATTTTGAGCTTCATCTTCTTCAGCATCTTGGCTATCGTCCCGAATTATATCGTTGTGTCAAGTGTAATTCGTCTCTCAAACCGGTGGTCAACTTTTTTAGCTCTAATCAAGGTGGAATGTTGTGTCCTCGTTGTAGTGAAAAGGAGTATCTGCCTTGCCCCTTATCAGTTGATGCTTTAAAAATCCTTCGCTTATGGCAAAACTGTGATTATGTTACTGCAAGGCGAGTGAAAGTAGAATCGAAATTATCTTTGGAATTGGAGCAGTTGTTGCAGGAGTATATAGGGTACCTTTTGCAGCGAAGACCAAAATCAATAACTTGGCTAGAGGAGCTAAAAAAGATGTCTTGAGCTAGTTCAGGTGGCGGTTGGGCGTTTCAAGGAGCCTCTGAAGCTGCCTGGCTTTGTGCTAAGGAAAGCCGTGGTCAGGAGTATTGGTTGAGAGCTAGAGGGTAAAAGTTGGGCTGGTGGCATTCCCAAAGAATTAGGAAGAACTAGCTGGTACGTGGTGTTGACAATGTTCAATAATAGTGTTAGAATTAGAGGTTGCGTTATGTTCGCTGATGTTCCTCTATTCCTATCAACTCTAGACTTCTTCTAGTTGAATGTCCTAAAGGTATTATTTTTGTTCTGAGAAGGAAGGATTATGGCTGTTTCTGCAATATCTAGATATAAGTTAGAGAAATCTTTTGCTAAATTACCTGAGGCTATAGAAATAGCTGACCTTATCCAAGTTCAGCTTAATCCCTTTCGCTGGTTTCAAGAAGAAGGCCTCAAGGAGCTGTTTGAGGAGATTTCGCCAATTCAAGATTATACCAATACTGGACTAGAACTACACTTTGTTGATTATGAGTTTCGAGAGCCCCAGCACTCTGCTGCTGAGTGCCTTGAACGAGGAATGACTTATTCTTCTCCTCTTTATGTTACTGTTCAACTAGTGGTTAAGGAGACGGGGGAGATCAAGCGACAGGAATTATTCTTTAGTGATTTTCCTTTAATGACAAAGAGAGGTACTTTTATTATTTCTGGGACAGAGAGGGTAATAGTCAACCAGTTAACTCGCTTTCCCGGTGTTTACTTCACTTTAGCGAGGGATCCTACGAGTGGCCGAGAGTTAGCCTTTGCCAAGCTTGTTGCCGAACATGGAGCATGGCTTGATTTTGATACTTCCAGTCGAGATGTGATTTCGGTCAAATTGAGTGGTAAAAGAAAGATATCTGTTACTACTTTGCTGCGTGCCGTGGGTTTCGAAAGTGACGATAGCTTACTCACTCTTTTTCACGATGCAGACAACTCGCCCGAACACGATTTTATTCGCTCCACCATAGGACGAGATTCTTTAATCAAGGACAGAGCTGGTGCTTTAGGCGACATTTATAGGAAACTATCTTCAGGTGAAGCTCCCAGCCTTGCTAGCGCCCAGACATTGCTGAATAACTTCTTGTTTAATCCCAGGCGCTATAGCTTAGGCAAAGTTGGTCGCTATAAGCTTAATAAAAAACTGGAGCTCAATATCCCCTGGGATCACACTGGTTTAACTCCTGAAGACTTGGTGCAAATAGTTCGTCGTATTATTTTAATCAATAATGGCAGGGAGGTTCCCGATGACATTGACCATTTGGGCAATCGCCGAGCCCAAGCAGTAGGCTTTCTCATACAGAAGCAACTTCGTGTTGGCTTACTAAGACTGGAGAGAGCTATTAAAGAACGTATGAGCATACTTGGTCCCGAGGCGGCAACTCCTTCCGCTTTGATTAACACTCGCCCTATAGTGGCTGCTATAAGGGAGTTCTTTGGCAGGTCTCAGCTATCTCAATTCATGGATCAAACTAACCCATTAGCTGAGCTAACTCACAAGCGTCGTCTTTCTGCCATGGGTCC
>JAFGBN010000023.1 GCA_016933195.1 Dehalococcoidia bacterium
AAGTCATAAGAAGGAACAGGCTATACAACCATGTGAGAAAGCAGGAAGTCTCTCATTGTAGGTGGTACTAAAAACGGGGGCACCCCAGGTAACGAAACGAGCTTTTGTGGGACGATCTAGAAAATAGCACAGAGGCCGACTTATTCCACCACTCTTTCTCATAACAAAGAACACCGAGCAATTCAGCCCAGGGTTCTCCCTGAACATGTCTAGCTCCCGCTGACCATCGTCGAGTGCCATAAGAGCCCTGGAATCATCAGCATGTTTTGCTCGAATCTGGTTGATTTGCTTTTCCAGAGGGCCGTAGCCGCTATTTTTGAATGAGCATGTTAAAATAAATCGACTCGACTTCGTGTATATTTTCCCTGATTAAGCAGGAGGGACTCAATGGCAAAACGAGAGGTAAGCACAGGATACTTCAGGAACGGCCTGCCGTATATGCGTATCGGCGATGGCCCGCGAAATCTGGTCATTTTCGATGGACTGAGCTTTAGCCACAGGCCGCCTTCTGGCTTCATGCGCCGAACGATTAGTAGCTGCTTCAAGCGCTTTGCCAAAGACTTTACTGTGTACTATGTAAGCCGAAAGCCGGGCCTGCCAGCAGGGTATTCAATGCGCGACATGTCCGAAGACTACGCAACCATGATCAGAAATGAGCTAGGAGAACCCGTTGACGTAATGGGGATTTCGACAGGAGGACCGATTGCCCAGCACTTTGCGGTTGACCATCCAGACCTGGTCCGTAGGCTAGTCCTTGCCATGACTGGCTATCGCCTGTCCGAACAAGGCGCGGAACTACAGCGGCGCTTGGCCAGCTTAGCACAGCAAGGGAAATGGAGGGCTGCCGCAGCTACCCTGGCTACCGGAATAAGCTCGGGGGTAACAAGGCCCCTATTTGAGGCATGCTTCTGGCTATTTGGTAAACGCATATTCGGTGCGCCGTCCAACCCCTCCGATGGCCTGGTGGAACTGGAGGCAGAGGACAAGCATGACTTCAAGGAGCACCTGGCAGAAATTAAGGCGCCCACCCTGGTAATTGGCGCGGAGAAAGACTTTTTCTATCCCATTCGCGAGACTGCTGCTGGAATCCCGAACGCTAAACTGGTTCTCTACAGGAAGGTGGGACACGATGCTATGATGAAGCGTCAATTCAGCGAAGACGTTCTTGCTTTTCTTACCGAGGACACTATATAGACAGCCGGCTGTCAAGGAAACCGGCTAACCGCTGGACTTCCGCTGAGACAAAAGCAACCGTTACGAATCCGGAATCAACTCCTTCCTCTCAAGCAGAAGCCCGAATACCGTTTCTGCAACCCTCTGCAGGGACTAAACTTTCCGCTATGTTTTACAGTGAGGTAGCAGACTACTTAATTGTCATCCTACAATCTAAGACAAATTGTGTCCTGAGCCGATAACTTACGATGTGTAGCAGCCCAAGTATCTAAAGAACGATCAAATCATGACTAAATATTTCCTTACCTTCTACGTCTCGATCATGTGTCATTTGAAATACTCTCAAGACATAACTTCCCGGTGTGGTATCTCCTGGTATTCGCTCGTGCCATACAACCACTTTGTTGTTGTCTGGATATGTAAGCGTTTTGGTTGAGTAGTAAGCTAAATAATTGTCGATTTCGGTTTTGTGAATGGTAGAAAGCATTAGTACACAGGGTCGGTCGCTAGACAGCTGTAGCCTGACGGTGATGTATTCTCCACGACTCCCCTCATTTGGAACCTCAAGCGGGGTTGCAGTCATTGTCTGTGCCGGTGATTCTGCACATGCCCCAAATAGGAGAGAAAGTATACCCAGAATCAGTACTATCATATATGACCTAGACTTGAGCATAATAATCCTCCGTCCAAATCATAACTAGTTCTCGTCCACCATTACAAGTAAAACTGTGTTACGAGGGTAGCTTCGTGAAGCGAAAATCAAGGATAGCTCGGACGTTTGGACGATACTCAACCACAAAGAACACCTCTAATTATCAAAATAACTTTGAATATCACAAGATGAGTGAAAGTGGCTTGAACCATCATTTATTCAGGTCTGCTATGATCCTGCCGTCCTTTATCTCAACGATTCTATCAGCTTCCTGAGCAATTCTGCGGTCATGAGTCACGATTAAGAACGTCGTCCCGAACTGCTTATTAATCTCTCGGAATATTTTGTAAATCGTTGCCGTATTTTCAGAATCTAAATTACCTGTAGGTTCATCAGCCACAACAATTTTGGGACTATTTATTAGCGCTCTGGCTATCGCTGTCCGCTGTTGCTGGCCACCAGACATCTTGTTCGCCATGTTATTCTTAACCTTGGCTATCCCCAGCAAATCAAACAGTTCATCAGCCCTCTTGGATATGGACTTACCGGCATGCTTTCTACCAATGCTATATGGCATTAGGACATTCTCCAGGGCAGTGAACTCTGGAAGAAGATAATGGAACTGAAAGACAAAGCCGATAGTCTTGTTTCTTATTTCTGCCAGTTTGTTTTTGCTCAGATTGTTAATTCTATTACCGTCTATAAGGACTTCTCCCTTTGTGGGTTTGTCCAGGGTACCAATGATATTAAGCAGGGTTGATTTACCGCTTCCGGATTCACCTACTATAGAGTCGAAAGAGCCCTCCTCGAAGCTAAGGTTAATATCAAAAAGCACCTGTGTGTCAACAACACCACTGTATATCTTGTCCACATTCTTTAGCTCGACAATATTGGCCACTTTAGCCTTCCCGTATTACCTCTATTGGATCTAGTTGCAGCGACTTTCTAGCGGGAATCAGCCCTGCTAGGGTTGAGGCCACCACTGCTATAATCCATGACCTGATGATAAAATCGTAATCTATATATAGATCAATCAGAGCAGTCCCATCCGGGTTCATAGTGAATGTATTGAAGGCATAGAGTAAGCCCAACCCCAACGTCATACCTAGTATAGAACCGATGAGACCGATCAAGAACCCCTGGTATATAAATATGAGACTGGCTGCCAGGTCCTTGATTCCCATCGCCTTTAGAATACCTATCTGACGGGATTTCTGAAGAACGCTAATTGCCAGCACACTGGCGATGGCTATCACCACTGAGAGGATTATTACCGCCTGTATTATGGTACTCGAAATCCTTTGGCCATCAAGCCCGCTTAGGAGTTCTTCGTTCAGCTCCTTCCAGTTCTCAACTTTAATATCGTCATTAGCGAGAAAGTTTCTTATTTGAGCCGCGATGACATCAGCCTGGAATACTTCTTCAACCGCCACTTCTATCGAAGTTATTCGACCATTGAAGCCAAATACTTTCTGAACTGTTCGAAGATTGCTAATAACCCATGTCTTGTTAATGTTTGCTACTCCCAGGTCATAGAAGCCGGATATGGTTAATGTGATCTCCGAGCCATTGGATAGTGTAATAGTGAGCTTATCGCCTACATTAACTTCGAGTTCCTCCTGCAAATCTCTGCCTATCATAACCTCACGGGCTGATTGGTACGGTCTGCCTTCGTAGATAGAGCTACTTATATTATATATTTGATCCGCATCCTCGAAATCGAAACCCCTAACTAAAACTGGCAGGCTAGAGTCTCCGTCAATTACAAAAGCATTGGCACTCGCTGAAGCCGATATTACCTGTGTAACACCGAGCTCTTCAATCTGCCTCTGAAGTGCTTCCCAGTCACGTATTGTGGAGACATCAGTTGCTGAAGAAACGGTGATGTGTGGGGAATTACCAATGGTACTGTCAACCAGACTCTGCTGCAAGCCGCCTATTAAGAGCCCAACGAAGACCTGGATAGATATGGCTATGGAAATCCCAAGTATGATTAAAACAGTCTGTGTTCTACCAGACTTGAGGAAACGTATTGCTACTTTAAGAGACAGCATCGCTAGTCGCCCTGCGTTAGTCTATGTATGTCATCAAATGTAGCAAGCAGTAGATCGGATCCAATCTGCCTGCCCATCTCCAAGTTTTGTTCAAAGGCAGATCCGCCCACGATAATTTCGAACTTAGCCCTCGTATTTTCTCTTACCTCATGGATCTTCTGAACCATCCTATGAGCCGCTAGCAGGTTGTAATGATTGCTAACACTGATTGCTAAATATCTGGGCTTCACGTATTCTATCGCTTCAAGAATGTCAGACTGAGGAGTGTTGGCGCCAATGAAAATCGAATCGAAGCCGCAGAGGGTAAAGAAATCTGCTACCATCCGAGCACCTATTTCGTGAAGTTCCTCTGTAGGGCACGCTACGATAACCTTACCCTTGAGTGTAGATGCATATTTCTCGACTCTCTCTCTTATGACATATGGGTAACAACATTCAATTACTGTTCTTACGATTGAAGTTCGGACGTGTTCTTCCCAAATGCATATCTGCCTCTGCTTGTCTTGACAAAAGCTCTCCCTTAAGGAGGGGGCAAGGATTTCAACATAGAGCGTGACGATATCTACCTCGTTGTTTGATAGCTTGCTAAGAACAAGCTCTACACAACTGTATCTATCATCTTTGTCAAGATATGAAAGGAACTGCCGGTATAAGGAATTCATCCCTGTCACACAAATTGGTCACACAAATTGTTTCATAAGCCCTTTGTCAATGCAAGTAAGGCGTTGTCTATCGCCGTAAGTTGACGCCGTCAACAATTCATCACATTGATGTGTGTGTGGTCAACAAAAGTGGGACAGCTCAGGCCATTGGGTTAACGGGCACTCAGAGGCCATTGCATTGCTTCCTGACGGCTCTATTGTAATTGTTTCTGGGCCAAAGTGTACAATAGGCAGAACTTCCAGTCTGAAATTCGCCATTCCGTCCGCTCAGCATTGAAACGATTGCACAAAACGCTAAAAGGTATAATGAGGGCTTTACATTGACGCCAATGGCCGAAGGCCCAACCTCTTTACTAAAGCTACAGCTCTACGAATTTGCATAAAGGAGACGGAGATATCTTATAATGTATAATTGAGAATGTCTCCTTCCCGCTTCACGAAACCAGAGAAGTTGTGCTGAAACGATTCAATTCAAAGTTCCAGGGATACTCCTACGTGGTTGTCGCAGCTATCATCTGGGGCTCTAATGGTGTAATTGTAAACTGGGTCCCCTATGACGCTTACACTATCGCCTTCTTCAGAGTCTTATTTGCCAGCCTCACCCTCTTGCCCGTAGTACTTCAGACTCGAAAAACTGAAATGATGAGTGCTGCTAGAGCCTGGAGGACTATGCTGGGTTTAGGCTTACTGCTTGCCCTAGGCTGGGGGTTGCTTTTCCATTCGATGAAACTCATTGCGATAGGCAACGCGGTCCTGCTGAATTATACGGCACCCATCTTTGTACCTTTACTCGCCCCTCTATTTCTTAAGGAGAAACTTGAGAAATCTACCTTGCTTGCATTAGCCATATCCGTGGCAGGAATAGTAATCATCTCACATCAGCAGAACCTTCAGATGAGCGACCTCGACCCTTGGGGAGTAATTCTGGGACTACTTGCCGGTCTGGCCTATGCAGGATTCATCATCGCATCTAAAAGGGCTTTAGCCACCTTCTCAAGTCAAGTCGTAGCATTTTATTCTTACTGTGTAGCTTCAGTTTTTCTCTTTCCCTTCGCAATAATCACTGATTTTTCTCCGGATTTAACTTCATGGATATTTCTGCTGGTTTTGGGCGTCTTCAACACAGGATTTGCCGTCACACTCTATCTAAAAGGTCTCGGAATGGTGAAGGCTCAAAAGGCCGTAGTTTTCACTTACTTGGAGCCCGCCAGTGCTGTGGTTTTCGGCTTTCTCTTTCTAGCCCAGCAACCCACCCCACTCATGCTTGTCGGAGGTTTTCTGATTCTCATCGCTGGATACATTGTAGCCTCAAGATGACTCCATCTGGGGAGCTCACAGCTCATCCGACTTTCACTCACGTTTCCTATTGCTAATCAGTCATCAGTAGAAGCAGCTATGGCTAGCGTATGCGCAAATTAATTCCTGGGGGAAATGTAGTCCCCGGCATAGCTGGCCTAACGTTTAACATTTTGAGTTATTGCGTGATGTGCCTTGCACACACCAGAGAGAACGATACCTAGAACTCCCCGGTCTTTACCTGAAGGCGTCTTCTCAATATTCTTTCCATGGCCTCAGGTTCAGAATTTTCCAGCAATGTATGCTACCATTTCACCAACGACCGATGTCCTAGGGAGGGTGACATGCCTTTGTCAGAACAGGAGCAACGATGCGTCGGTTTGACTCGCAGTTACCTAGAAGAACATTACGGGGGTAACTGGTCTATCCAGCAATACCTGATGACCTCAATCTCTCTGAGCCAACTCCCAAGATGGTTTTGAGCAGTGGCGAAAAAACGGCTGCAGTCGAAGTGAAGCACCCTACAGGCGATTCGACGTATCAGGAGCACGTCTCAAGCCTTCTATCTAATGAGAAATTCCTTGTGCCCTCTTGCGGCGGCTCCTACTACCTTTGTCCTCCAGTGGATTTCCGTCTTCCGATTCCTGCCAAACTGCGCCGTGTCGTCAAGCGCGAGATTGAGCGTGTGGCCCCAATGCTGGGCTTAGGCCAGAAAGGTGCGATTCGGATACCGCGGCAGGGTCGCATTTCGTTGATTGCCGAGTCCGATCCGTCATTCATAAGCTGTCTCCATGAGAAGCCACACTCTGAAATCATGAGCCGTCTAAGTGAAAAGGTCCCAGGGAAATTCATGCTCATTGACGAGGGCTTACAGCACTCCTTCATCACCCGGGAGTGCGAGGCGGCATTTGAACTCTGGAAGCAAAGCTCATCTTGCCTAGACTATGCCATATCACTGCTAACGGGAATTATCGCAGGGGTGCAGTTGATATAGCCCAGGCTCACCAGCTATGGTTTATTGCCTCTTTGGAACAGACGCTATGGCAATTCACTTCATGTTTGCTACTGCAAGCCTGGAATCCGGGACACAGAAATGCCAGCTTTTTCCTTAATTCTTCTTCTACCGCTGCTTTCAACTGACCATTGTCATTATCAACCACAACAAAAATCCCCGAAGGGCAGGCTCGAACGCATTCGCCACAACCATCACAGCGGCTGCCATCAATAGTAATAAAGTAATCCCCCATAGCATCGCTGTAGCCATACTGAACCTTTATATCTTTTTCTATATTCTCCCGTTCACATCGCTCTTGGGCAAAGAGAGCTGCTCCTAGGGCACCGACTATCTGCGGGTCTTCACATAGAAGTGGCTCCAAACCTACCTTCTCCTTGAGCTTGGATGCCATAGCACCGTTCTTGGCAATACCCCCCGTAATGCTGAAGTCCTTCTTTATAGATACCCGCTTTAAAAGCTTAAAGCTGCGCTCTGCGATAGCTTCATGCAGGCCAGCAAGAATATCGCTCTTGGGCACCCCCTTCTTGAGATAGGCAATGGCATCTGACTTAGCAAAGACAGCACAGATGGTATTAAAAGGCACAGCAGTCTTTGAGCGGAGTGATAATTCACCTATCTTTGTTAAGGGAATGTTTAACACCTCGGCTATCATCTCCAGAAATCTGCCTGTGCCCCCAGCACACTTGTCATTCATAGCGAAGTTAGTTACTTGCCCACCTCCATCACAGCTAATAGCCTTGCAATCCTGACCACCCATATCCAGTATGGTTCTCACCGTGGGAAAATACCAGTTGATACCGCGCGCATGGCAGCTTATTTCAGAGATGTTCTCATTAGCATAAGGTACGAGTACCCTTCCATAGCCAGTAGCGACAGTATGTTGGATATCATCAAACGATAGATTTGTCTTATTCAGAGCCTGTTGCATAGCAAGGTAAGATGTTTTTACGCTCTCAGGTCCAGTATCACAGATTACGGATGACAGGATAGAGTCATTTTCCATTATCACTGCTTTAGCAGCCCGGGAACCAATATCTATACCGGCGACAATCAATTATTTATCCCCTTTTCTAATTGTTCTTTAGCAGTCATGGCAGCACCCAATGCAGCCACAATCTGAGGCTCATCAGGCACCAGAACTTCAAACCCTAACTCTTTCTCCAAAATATTTACCAGCCCGGTATTTAGAGCCACACCTCCGCTAACAGCAACATCTTTCTCCACTCCAATTCTTTTGCACAACGCCATAATACGACTTACCATAGAGGCATATATTCCTGCGATCACTTCTTCCTTAGGGGTAGGTGGCACACGATGCACATGCGATATCACCTCGGATTCGGCAAATACAGCACACGTACCAGAGATATCAGCCCTGCGTTTAGCTAAAAAAGAAAGCCTTGACATCTCTTCCATTGGCATCTGCATTAGCTTGGACATCTGCTGTAAGAATATACCAGTCCCAGCAGCACATTTCTCCTGACCAGCCCAATCGCTGAGACGCCCCCGCTTATTTATCTTAATCACGGTGCTGGTCTCAGCTCCCATGTCCATTGCCATTCGGACAGAAGGAAATATATAATGGATTCCCCTTGCCAGACAGCCAGTAATGGCTTTCTGCTGCTGGCATAAGGAGGTGAATTTACTGCCCACCCCAGTTGAGACAATATAGATATCATCCAGACTAAGATTGGCTTGATTCAAAGCCCTATCAATAGCTTCCTGGACACTTGTCTCACTATCATCAGCGGAGGCAGTGATATCAGAGTATACGATGTTATCACTATCCAGGATGGCTACCTTGGTAGTTAGACTGCCTATATCTATGCCAAGTGCTTTCATAATAACCTACCAAAAATGATTAGCGGTCCTCCAAAAGCTCAAAGAACTGTTCCAGTTTCTCCCTTATCTCTGCCTTGGAAGTAAATCTGGGGTCAATCACATCGCAGTCCAATATAAGCATAGGCACATCTACCTCATTCAGAGCATCCTTGACAAGCTTGATCATGGCACAGCTATGCCCACAGCCAATGTGAGCATAATATACAGCACCATCTGCCTTATACTGTTCAGCACAATCAGTTATTTTCTTTAATGCCTTCTCATCCCATGGGCTACACCACGCCATCTCAGGAGCCATATATATCTTCCTGGCCAAATTCTCGAGTGGTGAAGTAGAGTCCAGCCTTCCCTCACCCCAACAAGTAAAAAAGGGGTCAATCACACTCACTACCCCATGTTCTCGCGAAATCTTCTCTAGAAATCCCAGCCTGGAAACTGGTGCCAGGAATAAGCTCATCAGACGGAAACGTTCAGGGGACACTACACCTTCACCAATCTCAACTGCCCGCGCCAGATTCTTCATAGTCTAGTTAGGTATTATATGGAAATGGTAAGCAGGGCAAACGGCGGGCACATTCAAGACGCGAAATTTATGGTGAAGATATTACCTTAATGGTGAGCCTTTGAGAGCAGTTCCCGAACTTTTCTTTGGTAAGAAGCAATTTATACCGGCTTTACAATAGTCCTTAGTCTCCTATTCGAGAATTTGAATAAAATGACTTCTTGTGGGATGTCGCCGGATTGCATGTTTGTCAGAAGTGTTGTCTGGCACTGCAGTTAAACAAACCGTCACAACATTAAGCCTGGGCTGTTTTTGCGATGCGGCTTAGCGTCACCATTACAAACTGAGGCTGCACCTTCCTTGAGAAAGGTGCGGCCTCCAACAACTACCCCTACTTGAGAGCTGCTGCAAAATGTGACTCGCAAATCCAACGAATTGCTGTAACCTACTTTGGCGGACTAGGGAAAAGCTTCTCTGCTGTCTTGAAGCCTTCAATGTAGACTCCCATGGCTTGATTGAAATCGGCCAGCGGATGCACTTCGAGATTCATAAACCCTCCCATCGGTATTGAGGCAAGCGTCTGAACCAAGTCTTCCAGGGACGGATGTTCACAAATGACTACAGTGCCTCCGCCCACTATTTCGTAAACTTCCAGAACCTTTCCCGCCTTCTTCTGTTCATTTGTCCAAGCGAGAGTTGCCTCAACGAGCTGTCTTGCTATGGCTGGCGGAACTGTAGAGAATGTGTCCTTCAAACTGCTTATGGTTAGAAATTTCATTTCCTTCCTCCTTTTGGCTCTCAACTTTTGGGGCGTCCGATTTCAGTCTAATCCTGTTCCGACACCTTGTCAATAACAACAAGGGAAACATCCTAGAAATTTTTCAAAAGTGAACTCCGGTAACATTCCAAATGGTGAGAGTAGGGGCAGCGGTGGTAGCCAGCGCCAGGGTTGGGGAAGATGGAACTCTGGTTACAACAACCTGTCACTTTGCGAGTCTCTACGGTCACCACATCAGGAATTCATCATGAGAATCATACTGGCAATTCCAAAACCCTACGAAGAGACTGAAGGGAAGAACAGAATACCGGACAGATAGAAGCGATTGCACGAAAAGCCATTCTGTTACCTGTTGCCTGCACATTACGCAGTCTATTGCCGTAATCATCAGCCATGGCCGAATCAAGTGGTGAGGCTGAAAGCCAGTTCAAAAGTTCTACCTATTGTAACCCCAGCTCCACCATCAAGTTGAATGACAGCTTATGGCTAGGTAGCTCATAGCTGCCCAAAACCTGCAGCTTTTCATCTATTTATTTAAGTATGATCTCATGCTACGATAAGAAGCGTGGATTCTCCAGTGGCATTGGGTTGGACAGCAATCCGCACTATGGATTGGACAGCAATCGGTACTATTCTATTGGCGATTGTAACTGTTGTTCTTGTTATTCTTAACTGGAGAATTCTTAAGCAAAATAGCGATATAAGGCAAAAGGAAAGAAAAGAAAGACTATTAAAAGAAATCATAGACTGGGGAGAGTCAATAAGAAGATGCAGTTTTCTGCCCGATCTAGAAGAGTTGATTGCTGTACTGGGACTCACGGGGGACGACAAGCGGCGCGTTCTGGCGCTTAAGCTCGATTATGAATGTAGAATTATCGCATAAGATATACCTATCTTAAAAATGCTGCCTTAGAACTCGATCCTAGCGTGCAGAGCGCTATTAAAATTGTTAGTGGTAATCTTGCCAAGCATATAACTCTTCTTGGGTTGGAGTTCGATGGTAAAACTAAGGAAAGTGATGTACCGGATAGCATAGACAATTTAAAAGAAAGCGTCATTAAAATGATAGAGGTTGCAGCAAGCTCATTACCAAAGTAATTTATAAGCAGTGCTACAGCCATAGCTAGAAACAGTATGCTTAAGCAACTGCTGCACCGCCGGAATTAGCCCTTTCTTCTCAAACACAAGTTCGGGAACTGTCCACACTGGCCCACCAGGGGTATCAAAAGGTAGAACTCCTGTTTCAACTTTCGCTTTCTTATCCTGTTGTGTCGGCAGGCTTTAGTAGACTTTAACCTGGTTTCTGCGCACTTGTATTGGGCAGCACTTTAGCACAATCCCTCCGTTGTTGTATCATAGGTGCAGACGCAGTCCGGGATAAAGACATGTGGGAGGTTCTATTATGGCTAAAGAAGTTATTACGATACCTAACGCGCTTAAATTACCCTTTTCCCCAGCTATAAAGGCTGGAGATTACATTTTCGTATCAGGTCAGGCAGGATTCATAGATTCCGATGGGAGAGAAGTGAAGGGAATAGAGGCCCAGACCCGGCAATGCCTGGAAAACATAAAACAGGTCTTGGAAGCAGCAGGTTCATCCTTGAATGATGTGGTTAAGGTGACAGTTTTCTTACGCCATGCCGATCATTTTTCGCAAATGAACGAGGTATATCAAAGCTACTTTCCGAAAGACTACCCAGCCCGCTCTGCGCTTGTGACAGGCCTCGTGATTCCCAGTATGCTTGTTGAGATAGAATGCATAGCTTATTCGGCACCCAAGCGTGCGTAGCCACCCTGCCTTGAGACTCCGAAGAGAAGACTACTAAAATGCAGGTCAATAGGTAAGGTATTGGCGAAGATTCGCGCCGAGTTATGCAGACGCTTGGCGGGGTATGTGACGCCAAAATTAGGCTCTTTGTTGGGGTACCATCTTGCTATCTTCATTTCGTGTTATACTTGAAATGGGTTTAATGGCTGGAGTGGGGTAGAGCAGCTATGAATAGCCAAACCTATCGTTTCAAGGTAGGGAGTTTTCAATGTATAGCCGTCAGCGATGGCACTCACACATACGCACCTCCCATCTTCCCACCTCCTGCCGTATTTCTTTTCGCCAATGCGGCAAAAGAGCCCCTTGAGCGGGTGCTTGGCGAACATAATCTACAGCGAGAACAGTGGGCAGAGTGGGTGAGTCCATACATCTGTCTCGTCATCAACACGGGTGAGCATCGTGTGCTGGTAGATACAGGGGCTGGTGGTCTAGGCCCCAACACAGGAAAACTCCTCCAGAACCTGAAAACCGAAGGAATTGAGCCTGAAGGCATAGACACTGTAATCCTCACGCACGGACACCCCGATCACATTGGTGGGAACACTGATAGTGAAGGCAGGCTGGTTTTTCCCAAGGCTCGGTACGTAATGTGGAAAGATGAATGGGATTTTTGGAACTCAGAGCAGGCGGCAGTGAGGCTTGAGGAGCACGCCAGAGAAGTCCTTCTGGGATACGCACGCAAGAACCTCCCACCAATTCAAAATCAGCTTTATCTAGTGGACCGCGAAACGGAAATCCTGCCTGGCATAAAGGCCATTGCTGCGCCAGGGCACACAATGGGGCATATGGCGCTTGCCGTTTCCTCTGAAGGCCAGCAATTGCTGTGCGTCTCCGATACAGTGCTTCATCCCATCCACCTTGAGCGGCCAGAGTGGTATGCGGTGGTCGATTTGGCTCCGCAGCAAGTCGAGGCTACCAGGCGCAGGATTCTGACCTGGGCTGCAACCGAGAACGCTCTGGTGGTTGCCTTTCACTTCCCGTTTCCAGGTCTGGGTCACGTCGTCCAGAGGGCAGAGGCATGGCAGTGGCAGCCTATTGAGACAACGAGCTAAAGCTAAAGGGTAATCCGTATGATGTGTCGGGCGCAGTTGCAGCTTATCGGTCGAACTGCACATTCATACATTTTGTGCAATGGGTTAGGCTTACATGGCCTTGCTAGACGCCGGCGGCGCTTTTCCTCCCAGGAAAGCGTCTGCGGCCACAAATTAACGTTGTGTCCCGAATGAGAAAAAGGGCGCATAATCATTATGCGCAAGCATAAGGCTCCCCGGGTAACTAATAATGAATAGAGAAGGGCAAATTTGCAATGCCCTACGGGACATTTTCGCAGGCACTAAAGTAAGAGGGCAGTCTGGCTGCGTTAGATTCCATGGTCGCCCCTATAACATTTGACTGCTCCGTGAGCTGTGGTGCTCGAGGTCCCTGGTCTGTCATCTGCGATAGATAGTTTGAATGGACACGCATTTGTCTTCCGAGTTAAGTATCTAACAGACTGATATCCTTACTGCCTCGGCAGGAAAGCATTGATAATCGCCATATTTCCTTGAACTGTGTATATCAAGAGAGGGATGCATGGAGGCGTCGCCTCTTGTTTGTCAGAGCTTCACCTCCAGATATTGACAAGGCAATAGCGCCAAATTAGAATTCGTATCGTGCTGTTCGGGATTACTATGATGCGAGCGCATTGAAAGCACATTTAATCTATGTCAAGGTAAGCCTGTTGACTAGGACGCAGCAAGCCGAATTAGGTCGATCCTCTGGGCCCGCAAGTCCTATGGCTATGTTCGAATCTTTGGAGTTACCGCAGAGGACTACTTTGAGGCCAGCCCTAGCCAAACATGGCTGGAAAGGCCAAATGTGTGCCTATGAAGGACACTATCGCCCCCAACCTGTTTGAGCCAGAAGGAGATTTACTAGAGACAGGGGTGGATATAGAGCTAGGAAAGCTGAAATGAAGAGACTCGTTCATATGAGTGGCGATGGTGGCGCGAGGAATTGAGAAGGCTATGAGGGCCACGAATCTGATGGTGCCTTTGCGGGCATAAGTAGGGTTGCGTTATGGCTCCTATAGGGTGCTTCTGATTGGTAAAGATATTCGCACTGTTACGCCTGGACTTCTTACCCGCTATCTTCAATAAGAGAGGCAAATACGTTGATGGGCTACCTGCCACCCTGTGGAGAGTCCCTAATGCGCTCGGTATGACATAAGCGCTAGAATAAGGCTGTCAAAGAGTCTGCTTATTTGAATGCATATATGCGGAAAAGGCGCTTCCAAATTTGGAGACAGCTAATAGCTTCAAGGAGGATATGAAAAGATGGCAAACGATGAAAAGTCAAAAGCATTAGAGCTACTAGACAATCTAAGAGCCGATAAGTACCCTCTGGAGGAATACAACAATATAGGGAAGCGTGGTGTGCGCCGTATAGATGGATATAAGAAGGCGAGCGGGAAGGCAGAGTATACCAGAGATGTGCAACTGCCCGGTATGCTTTATGCCAGGTTTCTTACGTCTCCCTATCCCCATGCCGAAATAAAGAGTATGGATACCAGCAGGGCAGAAGCATTGCCCGGCGTAAGATATGTGCTCAGGTACGATGACCCCGAGCTGCCACCCACAGCTGACCTAGGAGGTCATGTTCCTTCATCACTACCCCCTCTACCCAAAGTTGCTCACTTCCAGGGGGAAGAGGTAGGAGCTTTTGTGGCTGCCGATAGCGAGGACATCGCTGAGCAGGCGCTGAAGCTAATAGACGTGGAATGGGAAGAGCGCCCCTTCCTATTGGACCCGGAGGAAGCATTGAAGCCCAATGCGCCTTTAGCAAACCCTGAGGCTTTCCCTGATAGTAATATAGAAGATGAGACTGTGTTTGAGTGTGGTGACGTGGAGAAGGGCTTCGCTGAGGCCGACAAGATTATTGAATTCAAGGCTGCGCGAACCTATAATGCCTGGATGGGACCAGAGGCTCCTTGTGGTGTGTTCAGATGGAATGGAGAAGAGCCAGAGGTTTGGGTTAAACAGCAGAGACCTCATGTAGCCAAACGTGTTATAGCTTCATGGTTTGGGGGCATACCTATGAACAAGATCGAAATGCATTGCCCCTATCAAGGTGCAAGCTTTGGTGGGTGGAGCCAAGTGCCTTGGAATATGGGTGGCCACTACTGCGCCGCAGTGGTAGCTAAGAGGACTGGTCGGCCAGTGAAGTGGTTGTTTGATAGAAGGGAGGATTTCTATGGGGGCGAGATGGATGAAGGGATATATTATTTTAGGGTAGGGGCTAAGAAAGACGGTACTATTACCGCGGTAGGAGTGAGATTTGTGCAGACTAACTCACAATATGGAGTTGGACCTGTAACGCACCTTATTGAGAACACTAGAATCCCTAACATATATGGGAAGAGGCAGAGGGTGTGGGTGAATAAAGGATTGAATACTGCGGTAAGGTGTGAGCAAAATGCAAATTGTCTTTCTTTTACTTTAGTATTTGACCGTGTCGCCGCTGAACTGGGACTTGACCCGATTGAGGTTGCGCTAAAGAACGATGGCGCCGGGGGACATGATATGGTCTGGCTCAACAAGCGTAAGGTAGAGCTAGGGTTCCAAGCCAAAGATAGCCTTAGGGAGTGTGTGGAGAAGGGCAAAGCAGCCATAGACTGGGATAATAAGTGGCATGTGCCAGGTACGAAAAAGCTTCCAAATGGCAAGATGCATGGCATGGCGTTTACCTGGACCCATGAATGGGAAGATTCAGCTGGCTCAAGTGAAATGGCAATACGGATTGAACGTAATGATGGGACAGCCAGCATTTTGTCTTGTCGCTCCGATATTGGGGTCAATGCTGAGACTGCTTACTGCCAGGTTGCTGCTGACGAACTGGGGATGCGGCTGGAAGATGTCTTCTACAGGCCGCAGAATGACCCTGGTTTTTTCGCCATGACACCTGATTCCTCCACAAATATGGCTATTAACGGGTTTGCTATCAGGCATGCTTCCAGAATCCTTAAGCGGAAGATTCTCGAAGCGGCTACGAGCCCCAGGGCAGTTTCGCAGCGGGGTAGCTACCCCGCCAGTTTTCCAGGCTTGAAGCCTGAGGACCTGGACATCAAGGATAGTGTAATCTATGTAAAAGCAGACCCGTCGACAAGGATGACACTAGCAGAATTCGTTGGACCTTCTGGATCCATAGGCCCGCTGTCTGACTTTGAGTTCATTGCAGGAGCTAGAACTAATTTCACGGGGCCGCTCTATGCTTATGGCTGGCATACCCAGACAGGATGTTACATAGATGAAGCACCCCAATTCCGTTTATCCAATCCCCGTCCTCGCTTCACCAGACAGGCACATTTCATAGAGGTAGAGGTCGATACCGAGACCGGTGAGGTAGAAGTAACCAGAGTGGTTAACGTTAACGATGTTGGCAAGGTGGTTGATTGGGGAGGGTGTGAAGGACAACAGTATGGTGGCAGCTACATGGGGATAGGAAGAGGCCATAGTGAGGAGGTTGTCTATGACCCTTTGAGTGGAGTAATGCTTAACGGCAATCTTGCGAACTACAGATTTGCTACTATGAATGATGTTGGCCCCATAGACACAATCCTTGTCGAGACAGGGATGGGCTATGGTCCTTATGGGCTGATTGGGATTGCTGAAGATATTGCCACTGTTACGCCTGGACTGCTTAGTCCTGCTATTTACAATGCCATAGTGAAGTGGGTTGACGAATTGCCTGCCACTCCGGAGAGAGTCCTCAAGGCGCTGGGGAAGGCATAGAACATAGGCGGAATGAAAGGATTCGGGCTTATATACTTGATGCAGGGATACTGGACCAATTTCGATGTTGAAGCCAAACGCAAAAACGCTACACATTCACATTAAAGAACAGATTATCAATGACTTAGTTGCTGAACTTACCTGAATCTTTAGTGTTACGCCAGATGGTGAAGCTCGCAGGTTACCCTGATAAATTTCTTCGAGGCCGGAACAGCGAGTGCATCCGTTAGACTGTGTGAAAAGTCTACACATTAGTCCATTTTGTTACCTGTTGCCTGCATATCACGCAGTCTATTGCCGTAATCATCAGCCGTGGCCGAACCAAGTGGTAAGTCTGAAAGCCAGTTCAAAAGTTCTACCGAGATTACATTAAAAGCTCTGATTAAGCCTTCTTTCCTAAGGCCTTGAAAAAGTGGTGTTGGCAGGTTTTGGTAGGCTCTGGCCTGGTTTCTGCTGACTTCTATTCGTTTTATGGATGATTGAAAGGGAGACTTTATCTCTATGAAGTCAGCGTGAGTAAGGAAAGGACAGTCGTCCCATGATTTATGACGATGGCGTGCAGATGCGGGACGGCGTCTTCAGCGAAGACGCTGTAGATGCTACAATCTTGGCTGTGGAGCTGCGATGACACCTTGTGATACTTACATCTCCGTGATAATTCCCGTCTACAATCAAGGAAGAACCTTTCGGCAGTGCCTCGAGTCAGTTTATGGTACGAAGTACCATTATATGGAAGTGATTGTAATTGATGATTGCTCAAGTGATCAATGTAGTGACATAGTAGCCCAGTTTCCTTGCCAGTTAATCAGGCTCCGCGAGAACATGGGGCCTGCTTATGCCAGGAACAGAGGAGCAGAGAATGCCAGGGGGGAGATACTCCTCTTTACCGATTCCGACGTATGCTTACATGAAGATACCATGGAAATGGTAGCCAGAGAATTCGAAAGCAAACCAGACTTAAGCGCTGTTTTTGGTTCATATGACAAGCATGGCGCTTGCTACGGCTTCTTTTCTGTCTATAAGAACCTTGTTCACCATTACGGTCACCAGACAGCCCGCGAAGAGGCCTCCACTTTCTGGACCGGGTGTGGGGCAATAAGGAAAGCGGTCTTCGATGAAATGGGTGGTTTTGACGAGGGTTGTAGGACTCTTGAAGACATAGAGCTGGGGTACAGGCTTTTTAAGCGAGGACACCGCATTCTTCTTAACAAGCAGATTCAGGTAACCCACAGTAAGGAATACACATTTTTCAGTCTCATAAGGTCAGATGTTAGGGATAGAGCAATACCTTGGACCAAACTTATGCTAAGGGAAAGGGTGTTCAGGAATGATTTAAGCACGAAGAGCAGCAGTGTCCTGAGCACCATAGCAGCATTCCTCGCCTTATTTGCTTTGGCATCAATAGGTATTTTCTGGTATTCGATATACCTGTTTACCCTCTCGTGTATTGGCTTTCTTGTGCTCAATCTGCCCTTCTACCGGTTCATCCTCAAAGAGAGAGGTGCACTGTTCGCAATGAAGTCCGTCTTTATGAACTATCTATCTTATCTTTACAGTGGCGTTGGACTCGTCATCGGCATTAGCCAGTATTTCACAGGCGCTCTGGTGAGGCGGCTGAGGCTTGCTAGAACACGTTAGGGAGTCAAGCTACAGGTTCAGTTGCTTGAGAAAGTCCAAGAGAACGTCGCGGTTTCTGTTGCGATCACGGCCAATCGTGTACGTATAGACTCTCGAACGTGCAATCACTCTCAAGCTATTGTTGAGGCGAGAAAGGACTACGCCGGTTTTCCCCAGAACTTCCCAGGCGCTTCTTTGGAGAACATACTCTGCTCCTTCGAAAAGGCCTAAACCTACAACTGAGTCCCTGATGAAAGCTTTCGTGGCAGCCAGTTTGCTTGCTGGCTCAATCTTCGACTCGGGGCCCAGGTTTCTTCGTCCCAGCAGGATGATTCTTGGCTTGCAAGGTGGGCTGATTCTGTCAGCAAAATACTTGATGTCGACTAGGAGCTTTCTGTCCGAGTCCCACTGGTTTACCTCTTGGAGATATTCTGCAGATATATTGAGTCCTGTCCCCGGGCGGACCCCTATAGCCAGGGGAAAGGGCAGGATATCTCCGCCTCGGCTAATCAAAGGCGAATCCTCAGATAGCAACTTGACCTGCCCCGATTCAAGCAACTGAAGCGCCAGAGTACTTTTGCCACCCCCTTTGGGAGAGAGAATCAAGACCGCTTTGCCATTTCGGCTTATTCCTAGAGCATGAACTCGGTGGATATGCCGAGAATCCAGGTATTGGCTGACGATGGAAAGGATTGATAGATAGCCAATCTCTCGTCTTAAATCAGGGTTTTGAGAAAAGATTCGACAGTTTTTTGTTTTGTGATTAAAGATTTCCAGAGCCTGGCCGGAGTAGTCAATGAATGTGCCTTCCTTTCCCTGGTAGCAGACATTGCGGGGGGTATAGATAGAAGCTGGCAAATCGGGGAGAGGGTCATATGGAGGCTTCATATCAAACACTTCAATCTTCATTTGAGGTACGCCAGAACCAGTCTCAAAGTAGGAGAATTCGCGGCGTATACTCTCCACCACTGCAGTATCACTGCTTTGTAGCCGGAGACCCAGGCCATAGAAATGAAAATCAACCGAGCTATCACCATAAGGCGATATCGTTTGACCATGCTCCATCGTTGTTTTGCCCATTTTCACGTGTCTCGGAAACTCCCGTCAAGATGAGGGTCTGCGGCGGCACCTTCGCAGCAGTTTTTGGGCTTCCTCTCTCATCAGAAACCTGGCAAAGTAGAAGAATTCCTGACCCAGGGAAAAGGATAAGTCGCAGGCTACAGTACAGTCAGGGCAGTAATTCCTTTTGACTCGTTCTCTCATCATCTTTGCCTTGGCTGAATACCATATCTTGTCGATAGGGGCGTCTCGCACGTTGCCATATACCAGTGATTTATCCCTCTCACATACAATCAATGTCCCATCTGCATGCAGAGACACATTGTGGTAAAGCAATGCACAGGGAAACCTTCTTCTTTCACCCTGAAGTACACGAAAGTAGTCTTGCCAGAAAGCAGCCCACATCGGTGTTAAGTCATATTGCGGGCTCCCCAGAAAAATCTTGAGCTCTTCCACTTGCTCAGAGCTTGTCCTCAGTTGCTGTTTGTCATTATCGCTGAGGGAGTCAAATGCGTAAACAGGGAAGAATTGTATTGGCAACTCTATTTCTTGGGCGAATTTGGATAGTTGCGGTAGTTCGTTAATATTTAAAGGTTGTACTACACAGTTAAGGTGTATGCTGAAAGGTAGCTGCATCCTGAGTTCCTTCAGCAACCGGATAGTCTCGTTTACCCTTTCAAAGGCATGGGGAATCCTTCTTATCTTTTCGTGGGTAGTCCCACATCCGTCGAGAGAAATACACACCGTAAATTCAGCAGCCCTGCTATGGCAGAGACTTGAGATGTCCTTTACTTGCCGCGTCACCAGGGATGGCTCCATGCCATTGGTGTTTATGGCGAATTTTTCAATTTTCGGCCTGGAATCCAGGATGGCTTCGGCAATCTCAGCCAGGTCTTCTCTCAGCGTTGGTTCGCCACCGGTAAGAATGACACCCTCGAGGGAACCAAAAAGCGGGCTACTAAGAACCTCTCTGATTTCACCTGGGGTTAGCTCTTTCGCGCTCTTCTCTGTTCTCCAGAATGGGCACATGATACATTTTGCATTGCATCTGCTTGTTACCCTGAGACCTAGGCGGCTGGGTTTAGGGGTATGAAGAGAGCCCGCTATATGATGGCCTAACCCTTTTCCGATGAAAGATGGTAGTCTGACTATGTTTTGCCTTATCATTTGACTTGCTCTTTCAGCCTCATCCCTGTCTCTATTCTTCATTTCGGATAAAGTCACTTCTGCTCATATTCTTGTGCCGAGTAAGGTCCGATATGCGATCTTGGGAAACTTTTTGGGGTGTCTTTTGAGAAGCTGAATCCCCCTTCTGAAGCGGTATGCTCGCTCTCTATGTTCTGTCTTCTTCAAGAAATGCTCGTATTCCCTGGCAAGTTCCTCATCGCTCATAGCTGACAGGTTATTTCCGGTGGTTAGATGCGTGTGTAACTTATGGAAATTGTTCATATCATAATGAAGCCCCTTTTCACTGGCATGAAGCCAGTACGGAGTTCCCGGATAGGGTGTAGCTACACACACAAATGCCCTGGTTGGCTTTATCTCCTCATATAGTTCTACTGTGGAGTGAACGTCTTCAGCAGTCTCTGTCGGATTGCCAATCATAAAGCTGGCGTAAGTCATTAACCCTGACCTGGTCAGTAGCTTGAAGGCAGCAATGGTCTGCTCTCTGGTTATGCCCTTATTCATGACTTCCAATATCCTGGGGCTTCCGCTTTCTACCCCCAGGACAAGCTCGCATGTTCCAATCTCCTGTAGCGCATCAATAATCTCCTGGTCCAGTGTATCTATTCTGGCATTTATCAAGAACAGCAGGTCTTTTAGTCCAGCATCCTTAACCTTGTGGCAGAACTCCAGCACCTTTTTCTTTGAGATAGTGAAAGCTTCATCACAGAAGCGAAAGACCTTGACCCCTAAACCGTTGAGGTAACTCAGTTCAGCAACCACATTGTCTGGGGACCGAAATCGGAGCTTGCCGCCTCCAAGCTTGTTGGCGGCGCACATTCCACAGTGCCAGGGACAGCCGATACTGGTATAGATCCATTGTCCATAGTAGTAGTCATCAGGGTTGCCCAGAGACCTGTCGGCGAAAGGGATTTCGTCGAGATTCATGAAGAGAGGTCGGGGTGGGGACAAGTTTACTGAACCGTTTTGGCGGTAGGCAAGTCCGGGTATTCGAGACAGGTCCAGGCTAGTCCCTTTTAATCCTTCCACCAAGTCCAGCAGGGTGTACCAGCCATCTCCAATTACACAAACGTCAGCGCTGGGGACTTGCTCTAAGGTGTCCTGGGGCAAGAGGGTGGCATGTGGGCCTCCCAGAACAATCCAGATATCGGGTCTCCTTTGCTTGATGCTGTCGCATAGAATCTTTACACCGGTCATGAACATGGTGTAACAACCAATGCCGACCACATCCGGCTCGGTCTCCATGACCTTTGCCACCAGTTCCTGCCAGACAGGTGAATTGGGGTCCTGGTAGACTTTCTCA
>JAFGBN010000024.1 GCA_016933195.1 Dehalococcoidia bacterium
AGGGAATGAAAACTTCATGAGTTTGTCCTCCTCGGTGATTAGCCGTTCGCTGGCAAACATGATAAAAGGCGGCGTCCTGGCAGCTGAAGCCGGTTTCGATGGGATGGATCTTAAGCTCTGCCACGGACATCTTACGTTTCAGCTCTTGAGTGAGGCTAACAAGAGACAGGATGAATGGGGCGGCGAAACCCTCAGACAGAGGGCCCGGTTTACCATAGAAGCTGTGCAAGGTATCAGGGAGGGACTTGCCCACAAGAGAAAAGAAGGTTTCGTCATCGGTGCTCGGGTTTCCGAGCCCAGCTTGGCCAACTTGAGGGATATTGTTGAGGTGCTAGATAGAGGTCTTGGTCTGGACTTCATAAGCGTTTCCCACTACCCAGACGTTTTCAACGCCGATGCCATTTCCGTTCTTACCCAAGCGGTGAAGATGATGGAGCCCCAAGCAGCCGTCATTCAAGCCGCCTTCACATCTTATCTGGCCAAGAAAGGAAACCCTGTTGAGAAAATGAGACACGCCCTTCAATCAAGATTGGCCCCGGATTTCGTGGGCTTCGGGCGACAGGCCATTGCCGATCCGTTGACACCTGAGAAACTTAGGAACGGCCTGTTCGAAGAAATCAATTGGTGTAAGCGATGTAACGTCTGCCTCAGACAGAAACAGTGCAAGTATTATGGCGAAAAGTAGGTCAGGCTGAAGAAGACGGTCACCACCGATACCTTTCATCACGACTCTACAGTTTGCGCAGTCTTTCTATAGTTGACAATAGTTATAGGCGGCTGCCTGCTTCAGAGACTCCGTTCGGCGTGATACCAGCTAAACAAGTGGCATGCTTTTTTGGGGCAAGTAACGACTACTTGTGGGCCAGCCACTGGTTAAACTTCGGTGTGCGTTTCTCTTGGAAAGCTTTAAACCCGCATTTCCCATATCAAACCGAGACTTAGTTCTGTTGCCATAGTAAAATGGCTTCAAAAGCCCCTATGGTTAGCTACGCGGCAAGGGGTCTGCATGGAGGAGCCCAATGGGTGAAAAGACTAAAGAGGGGCCATGTTGTTCAATAGATAGAACTCTCAACATGATTTTCAAGGTGGTGTTCGCTTTTGCTTAGGTCAGAGTCTCCGGCCTTGCACAAGCCGCTAAAAAGTGCAATCAGCTCTTACCGTCAGTCAAACCAGTAGCGGATTAGCTGTAACCTCGGCAGGCAGACCTGTAACGAAAGAGGGCTTACGCAGTATAATAAGACCGCATTGTAGCTTACCAGGGGAGGTTTTTTATGTATGACCTGTTGATTAAGGAAGGCAGAGCGATAGACCCGTCACAGAACATAGATGATAAGCTGGACATAGCCATCAGCGGGGGCAAGATTAGCAAAGTAGCTAAGGACATCCCGGCGCAAGAAAGCCGGCAGGTAATCGATGCCAGAGACAAGATAGTCACCCCGGGCCTTATCGATATGCACTGCCATGCCTGCGGCGGCCTCATTAATATATGTGTCGAGCCCGATACCGCAGGGGTAAAGCAAGGAGTGACCACTGTGGCAGACGGAGGAAGTACCGGCCAGGCAATCTTCGGCGGATTCCCCAAATATGTCATCCCCTCATCTCATACCACAGTCTTTTGCTTCCTCCACCTGGGCTCTCAAGGGCTCAGCATCATGCCTGAGCTGAGGGATTGGGAGGAGATCGACCTTGATGCTACCGCAGCTACCATCGACTCCAATCGGGATGTAATCAAGGGAGTAAAATTACGCCTGGTGGGTAATATAATGGAAAGCGCCGGGGTTAAAGTGGTGAAAATGGCCAAGAAGATAGCCGGGAAATTTGACCTGCCTATCATGATACATATCGGCGATGTGCAGAAACGGGTATCGCCAACATTAACTCAGGAAATTCTCCCTTTACTGGAGTCGGGCGATATACTGAGCCATGTTTTTACCGCCAAGCACGGTGGCATCCTGCGCTCCGACGGCACCGTGTTACCCGAGCTAAAAGAGGCCTCAGAGAGAGGGGTAGTCCTGGATGTCGCCCATGGCTGGTTAAACTTCAGCTTTGAGACAGCCAGAGGGTGTCTGGACCAGGGGGTTTTACCTGCAACAGTGAGCAGCGACCTCACCATCCCATCACTCACCACCCGAACATATGGCCTGACAGTGACCATGTCTAAACTCATGGCGCTGGGGCTGAGCCTCGAGCAGCTAATCCAGATGACCACCACCAACCCGGCACGCGCCCTCAGCATTGAGGACAGTAAGGGAAGCCTCAAACCGGGGAGGGACGCAGATATTTCCATACTGGAAATCTTATCCGGCGCCTGGAACCTGGAGGATACCGAGCAGGAAATCATGCAGGTGAGCAAGTTGATATCACCTAGCCTGACCATAAAATCAGGAGAGCTAATACCACCGCAGTTGGTAGCACAACCACAGCCCGCAGATTAAGGAAAAAGTAACCAATAACAAATTGTGAGAGTAAGGTTAGCCGATTTAATACTGAATCGCCCTGTTTAACACTTTGACTTGAGCCCGGATCGGTCGGCAGAGCTGCTTAAGCTACCGGCGTTTCCACGGCCGAATACCCACCTCCAAAGCTTGCGCTCTGTTACACAATTTGAATTAGTATTATATATGTTGGCCATCCGCGTTATTTATTCCTCACGCTCATCGGTATATTGCGAGGGTGACTTACCACGCTTTTGGGTGACTCTGGGATATTTTCTCCAGGAAACCTCATCTCTTAGCCCTATCAATTCAACTTCGTGCCAGCACTCGTCTCCATAGTCAAACAAATAGAGGAACTTCCGGCCAAGTTGCAGATGCAGACTGTCTATCCTCACACGATTGGCATGTTTACCTGCTTCAGGTTCATCAGGGTCAGGCAAGGCATATTCACTGTCTTTATCGTAAGGCTTATTACTCATGAAGAAGCTATACAAGCGCTCATCAAAACGGTCAAACGCGCTGAAGGTTGCTTTATGCAGGCTAGACAACATCTGGTTCCCCCCGATCTCAATGATACGCCATATGTTTGGCCTATCTTTAAGAGAGACTTTAAACTGGTAAATCCTAGTGATATTAGAACCAGCCTGGCTCTTTCTGCTAGCTTCAATCATTGACTTATCCAGATGACGTTCAAACCTCTTCTGGAAGCTGTGGACGGTTTCTAGAACCTCTTGGGCCAGTGCATTTTGGGGCTCAACCCCAACCGCCCTACCAGCAAACTCTTTAGCCTTGCTGATGTCAGCCATAGACAGGTAAGCAACTGCCAGATCGGTCAGGACATTCACATTAGTTGGCGCAAGCTCAATTGCCTTATGGAGGTATACTAAGCCTCTTACTTTATCTCCATTACTGTATATCGCCCATCCTAATCCACGTACATATTCATCATTATTCGGTTCCTTATCAACAGCTATCTCAAACTCCCGAATGGCCATTTCCCATTGGCGCTTTATGGAATAGGCGAATCCGAGCTGGTAGTGGTAAGCAGGATTCTCCGGCTTATAGCCGATTGCCTTCTTGATATGATTCTCTGCCAGATCAGGCTGTTTGAGTGTAAGGAAAATGTCGCCAAGATAGGCATTTGCATACTCAGCGGCAATTTCGTCGTCTCCATACCTTATCAGAACATACCTGTATATTTCGATGGCTTTGTTGTAATTGCCCCGTTCTATATGGTCTTTAGCTTCAGCCCATATGATATAAAGCTCCGGTGCCATGTCGTTATTCATAGAATCGCCCGGCATAACCATGTGATTAGATGATACCATATTCAAGCTTTAGGCTACAGAGGTCAGCGAGTGCTTTCAATTACCTTTTTTCACACAAAACAGTGTAGCCCCAATTCATCGGAGTCATTGACCAGAACAATATAGTGTGTTGCCTATATACGCTGGAATAGCCTAAACAGGGAACTTGCTACTTCTTGAGATTGTTTCAACTACGCCTCACAATGGCAACGGAGAAAGCCCAGCGACAACAGCTACATTTTTTGCGATAGCCGCCTTGGCAAAATCCAACTCAGATTCCGCCTCCACGTTAGTTCCTTGGCTTCGCCCAGGGCAAGCCTTACCCGCCCCCAAGGGAAATTGAGTCAGACACTCATTGGCGCTGCGACCGGGGGGTAAGCAGGCCTCTGTCCCTATCTCCAGCGCTTTGCCATTAAGAATGCAACAGTTTATAATCTGGCATCAACCTGGTCGCTAAATCTGAATCGATTACCATTTAACAGCCAGGTCCAAACATGCTCGGTTATCGTTATTATATTACAGCAGCTAAATGTTCACAGGGCTAAGATTTGAAACACAGATGCACTGCCCACGCACCAGCAAACACTATCTAGATTCACACAAGGTCGTGTTGAAGTGCTAAACCCTTCTCTGGCTTTGCTGGCATCCATCGCCGGGATTCTAATCCTCCTGAGATTGAGAGCCCATCCGGGCCTGGCCATTTTTGCAGGAAGTTTAATCATTTCGTTATTGGTCCTGCCACCACGTTTCACGCCGGGTTTTATGCTGCAGACTTTGTTGGACTACCAGACTCTTAGACTACTGGCGATAATTGCAAGCGCCCTGACCTTGAGCCGCCTGATGGAGGTAAAAGGTATGCTTACAGAGCTGGCAGCCTCGATGGAGAGGATAGGCCCAAAGCTCGCTATGCACTTAACTCCTGCGGTAATAGGCCTGGTCCCGATGCCGGCTGGAGCCTTGGTTTCGGGTACTGCTCTACAGGACTTGGTCAAAAGAATGGGCTTGACCCCGGAGCGCGCCACATTTATAAACTACTGGTTCAGACATATATGGGAATTCTCCTTGCCGGTATATCCAGCCATCATAATGGTCAGCGTAGTACTGTCTGTTCAACTTTCTTCTGTGGTAACAACGCTCTTGCCTATGACAGCCTTAGCTACTGCAATTGGAGCTGCTTCCAGCTACAGGATTCTGAAGCTGAAGAAAGCTCAGCAGACGGGAGAGAAAAGCTCGGGGAACATAGGGTACAGTCTTCTCAGAGCTTCCTGGCCAGTCCTGTTGCTCGTCCCGTTAATCTTGCTGGGCATAGATGCGGTGATAGCCTTTCCTGCCACCCTTGCCCTTCTAGCTTTGCAGCAAAGAGCCAAACGGGCTGAGTTAAAAGAGGCATTGAAGTATGGACTTGGCCCTAAAATTCTGTTTTTTCTATATGCCGTGATGCTATATAAGACAATAATAGAAGGCTCAGGCACCGCTTCCGCACTCTTTTCAGACATGCAAATCATCGGGCTGCCAGCACTAGCCATCTTGGCAGCACTGCCCTTTCTAATAGGCTTTGCAACAGGGGCTTCTATTGCGTTTGTCGGCATTGCCTTTCCGCTACTGGTTCCTTTCATAGCCTCAGACCCAGGAACCAACAGCTACGCCCTGTTGCTGGCCTACACAAGTGGAGAGGCAGGGGTTCTTCTCTCGCCCGTCCATCTGTGCCTTATACTCTCGGCAGAGTACTTCAAGGCCAGATTAGCAAAGGTATACAGGTACATCCTGCCGCCTCTCCTGCCAATAGGAGCTGTGGCAGTAGCCATCTACTTGATAGCAGCCTGAGGCTCTCAACCCTCGTTTAGAAGACGGACATTCCTCCCCGGCCACTTGCCATTTGGAACCCAACGGTTTATAGTCTCGGAGCAACAAGGTGGCCAAATTCCGCCTGGTCATACCTGGAGGCTATCCAGGTCCAGGTGAGTTTGTACAGACTTGAACATACAGTAGCATGCGCAAGGGGGTAGCTAAATGCAAGACCACACACCGACATACGACGAAGCGCTTTCACTTTTTCAGGAATTCAACCAGAGCGAGAGCCTGCTGAAACACGCCTACTCCGTTGAGGGAGTGATGCGCTACATGTCACGCAAGACAGGCCAGGATGAGGAGAAGTGGGGCATCGTCGGACTAATGCATGACCTGGACTATGAACGTTTCCCGGAGCAGCATTGTAAGAAGGCACGAGAGATATTGGAGGAGCGAGCTTGGCCAGAGGAATATATACGTGCGGTCGTGTCTCATGGCTGGGGCCTGTGCAGCGACGTTGAGCCACAGAGTAACATGGAGAAGACATTGTATGCCGTTGACGAGTTAACAGGTCTTATCACAGCGGCAGCACTGGTCCGGCCATCAAAGAGCGTGTCAGACCTGGAGGCAAAGTCGGTGATGAAGAAATGGAAAGATAAGTCATTTGCTGCCGGCGTGAACCGCTCAGTTATTGAAAAGGGAGCGGCGATGTTGGGGATGGAGCTAAGAGAGCTGATAAGCGACACAATTATGGGGATGCGCGAAGTAGCTGACAAAATAGGCTTATAAGGTTAAAACCCTGCACGGCTTTTTCGATTCCTGATACTCTATATCTTCAAGCCAGCCCGATACCCCTCGGCAATAGCCTCGCGTATTTTCCGTGGCTCGGCACAGTCCCCAGCTATGAAGTTCGGAGGATAGTCAAGCCAATGCTTTTATCGCCTCTGATCAAAACGTCTCTTCAACAGGTCCGAGGCTATACCTATTCTCTGCATTTGAGGAGTTCCTGCAGCTATAGCCCAACCTCTTGAATCCCTTAGAAGTATCTCTATTGGATAATCCTTGGAGTAACCATAACCTCCAAATAACTCCAATGCGAGGTCCGTTACTTTTTTAGCCATTTCATTTGAGTAGCACTTCGCAACGGAGCTTTCCAATCTGCTAGGAAAGCCCTTTCCCGAATTTGATGCAGCTTTATAAAGCAGTAGTCTTGCTGCCTCAACCATCATAGTCATATCCGCTAGCATAAACTGAACAGCCTGAAATTCACAAATAGGTTTACCAAATTGATATCTCTGCTGTGAATATTCTATGGAGCTTTCTAGCGCCCCTTGACCAATTCCCAGAGATATAGTCCCATTTCCAACCCTCTCAACATCAAAACATAGCATCGCTTTGGCAAATCCTCCTGCCTCCAACACTAAATTCCCTTTTGGCACAAATGCATCCTCAAAGATTAGGTCCCGCTGAGCCATTGTATTATGCCCCATCATTCTCTCTCGTCGGCCAAACTTAAACCCTGTGGTATCTTTATCTACTATGATTGTCCCGATACCTCTCGCACCCCTTTCTTCTGTTAATCTGACAAAAACCATGTAGCTATCAGATACTCCAACTGCGCTAACAAATCTCTTCTGCCCGTTAAGTATGTAATAATCCCCCCTTAATTCGGCTTTTGTCTTCAAGTCTGTTAATGCGGAGCCAGCCTCGGGCTCAGTCATACCAATAGAAATTAGCGTGTCTCCATTACAGACTGGCGGGATATATTTCCCTTTAAGATAATCAGACCCCCAAAAGTCAATCTGCCTTACGGGACCAAAGTTCGTTTCATGGAATATCCCAGCCAGGCTGGGACATTTTCGCGCTAACTGTTCCAGGACTAAAACTGCTTCCAGGTTTCCATATCCCTGGCCACCATATTCACTTGATAGAGTCATTCCAGTGAAATTCAGCTGCGCAAGCTTCTTTTTCAAAGAATCAGACTGCTCTAGCCCTTCTTCTTCCAGCCTTTTTTCTTCCTCTTCAAAATCGTCAGCTAGCTGTCGTGCCACGCTTATTATCATTGTCTGTTCTTCACTTAATCCGAAATCCATTTCTCATCTCCTTGAAAACAATTCATGAATCAGAGTTTATAGGGAAATCATCTATACATCAACATGCGCCAACTCCGTAGCGCACTTCCGTAAAGTGGTGAAAACCCAGAGGCTTTTGCTCCTCCTCCCTGGTATTCGTAACTCAAAAGATAAACATTGCCGGGCCTGGCCCTCCCTGTTCCTTGTGCTTTCGCCTCTGCCAGGCATTTCTCAGCATGCCATCTGGAAGCAGCAGGCAAATCACGCATCATTAACTGGGGTACGCAGAATCCTGCCCCTGCTCTGCTGCAACACCAGTCGAGCAACGCGAATTAAATGGGGCAATTGATGCGTGGCATCACCACCCAGGCAGCATATGCACGCGAAGTGCGGTCATCCACAGCATTAGCCAGTGAGGTTACGTTTCAAGGACTATTTTTGCCTTTTTTGAAAGCGAGGTCCTCTCTTCCCCCTTAAGGCAACGGTAGCTTCCTAAAAGTCTTCCACGATTTCTATCCCAAGATAGAACCAATAAAGCTCCTTTGCCCTCGAACGAATTCTTCCCCCCCCATCTGGCGTTTTCCTTCCAGCTGAATCTGCCGAAGCCCCAGAATATCCTTTCCAGTCACCACCCCAACACTAACCGGCTGCTGCAAGGCTATCACGCTTCCTGCTTCGCCATTTCCTGCCTTGTTAAGAGGGACAGCCTCATGGATTTTGAGCCGTTTACCTCGCCACCAGGTATAACAGCCCGGCCAGGGATTGAGAGCCCTTACCTGACGCCAAAGCTCCACCGCTGGAAGCTGCCAATCTATCTTGCCGTCTTTACTGGTTATCAACTTACTATAAGTAGCCTGACTCTCGTCTTGAGCTCGTGGCTTGAGCTTCCCATCAAGCCACCCGGGCAAGGCATCCAGCAAAAGCTCAGCCCCTACCTCAGCCAATTTTTGCGTCAGTGAGCCCGTGGTATCCTCCAAAGAAATCTTCACTTCCCGCTGAGCCAGAATCGGGCCGCTATCCATTCCCTCATCCATTAACATAATGGTAACGCCGGTAAGCTGGTCTCCATGGAGAAGGGCACTGGATATCGGCGACGGCCCTCGATGTTGAGGTAACAATGAAGGATGAACATTGACACAACCAGATTTGGGCAAGGATAAAACTTCTTGAGATATAATATGGCCAAAGGCTGCCACTATGATTAGCTCTGGTTTGAAACCAGCCAGCTCCTCCACCGCTTCCGTCGATTTCAGAGATTCTGGTTGAATGACTGGTATCTTATGCTCAATAGCTAGCCTCTTTACCGGAGACCAGGCAACTTGCCGGCTTCTGCCCATAGGCCTATCAGGCTGAGTATATACAGCAGCTACCTGGTATTGACTATGGAGCAAAGACTCCAATATAACCGCAGCAAACTGTGGAGTTCCCATAAAGATAGTTTGCCCTACCATACTAAAGATATTTTCAACAATTTCTTTCATTATGTCAAAGACCGCCTAGAGAAGCTTCAAACAAAATTGATAATATGTTTCTGTGCTTTCATTCCCCCATTAATTTAATCTGGCGCACCATCTTCTAGGCTAAGTATCATAACCCGATTGAGTGATAAATTGGAGTCAGCGAAAGAGGTTTGGGAGAAAGCACTGGGTGAACTTCAAATTCACGTCAGCAAAGCAAATTACAGCACCTGGCTTAGCAGTAGTCAAGGCATAAGCTGCCAAGACAATATCTTTATAGTTGGTATCCCTAACACGTTCGTCGCTGAATGGCTGTCCACACGCCTCTATCCTCTGGTAAAACAAACTTTAACCAACATCATGGGGAGAGATATTGACATCCGGTTTACCGTTCCCAGCCAGGGCACACTACAAACTGGTCCTCTGGCCCCCGCCAGTCAGCCTGACGGAGGAACAAGTAGCAAAGCCACACAGTACAGGTTTAACCCCAAATACACTTTCGATAATTTCGTTGTCGGTAATCTCAATCGTTTAGCCTACGCTGCTTCTGTAGAAGTAGCGGAAAAACCAGGATGTGCTTATAATCCTCTTTTCCTCCACAGCACCACCGGGCAAGGTAAGACTCACCTGCTACATGCTATTGGACATGTAGCAGCAAAGAATGGACTCCAGGCAGCCTACACTACCTCTGAGCGATTCACCAATGAGTTTGTACTTGCTGTGAGGCAAAAGCGAGTGGAAGATTTCCGCAGCAAGTTCAGAGATATTCATGTCCTCCTATTCGACGATGTCCAATTCCTGGCCAACAAAAAGCAGACTCTGGAATGCTTCCTCCACATCTTCTGTGAGTTGCATAACAATAATCGCCAGATTGTCATTGCCGCTGACCGCTCTCCCGAGCATATAGCTTCGTTTAACAATAAGCTAAGATCGCGCCTTCAATGGGGTCTCGTCGCTGACATCCAACCACCCGATTTTGAAACCCGCCTGGCCATCCTGCAAGCTAAAGCAACGGACATGATGACACCAGGGCTAGAGGAAGCACTACGAATTATAGCGGAGAGACTACACGATAATGTTCGCCAGCTTGAAGGCGCTTTAGCCTACCTGACTGCCCGGGCTAAATTAACCGGGGTCAACATCACTCCAGAAACAATCAACAAGTTATTAACAGGCACAAGCCATAACCCCGATACAAGATTAATAGCAACGGCGGTGGCTGACTATTTCGACCTCCCCATAGAAGAGCTAACCGGCAAAAAGAGGGACAGAAGGGCTGTCCTGGCCCGCCAAATCACCATGTATCTCATGAGAGAAGAAAGCAGCTGCTCTTTCGCCGAAATTGGCAAGGAATTAGGCGACAGAAACCACGCAACAGTGCTTCATGGCCATGAAAAAATAGCCAGGGAAATGAGTATTGACCATAACCTGCGCACCCAAATCTCAGAGATTAAAGACAAAATTAATCTGCACAAATCCTCCAGTCAGGTGCCTTAAGCGGTGAATAATCAGCGCTCATATGTGGATAAATTGTTAGTTCATGGACTCATTCTTATAACACCAGTCCCCAGTTTCTAAGCTCGCCAAAGCCTCTCATCATCTCTAACCCTATTAGTATTATGATTACTACCCTAAAAACTATTATACTTATAGATAAACTATATGAATATGGCAGGTAAGTTATGCTGAGTAGAGTAGAAGTGCTAGTCCGGGGGGGGGAAGGAGGGGCTGGTTTGGTTAGCTTCCATCATGAGAAGTTTGTTCCTTTTGGAGGTCCGGATGGGGGGGATGGTGGTGCGGGTGGTGATGTATTTGTTGTAGCTGACCCTGAGGAGAATGATTTGGGCTTGCTGAAAGGGAGAAAGAAATTTGCCGCGGGAGATGGTACTCAAGGTGGTAGCTGGCAGAAACATGGCAAGAGGGGAAAGGACTTGACGATTTTGGTGCCGATGGGGACAATTGTTTTTCGTAAGAGTGATTTGGGGGATGAGGTGCTTCTGGCTGATTTGACTACCGCTGGCGAGCAAGTTTTGTTAGCCAGGGGCGGGCATGGAGGACTGGGTAATGCTCATTTTGCCACAGCGGTAACTCAAGTTCCTGAAACAGCCGGAAAGGGAGAACCAGGCGAGGAGCAGCATATCATCCTGGAGTTAAAACTCCCCAGCGATATATGCATTATTGGCTATCCTAACTCAGGTAAGTCCACCTTGTTAGCCACTATATCGAGAGCTAGACCCCAAATAGCTGACTACCCGTTTACTACCCGCCAGCCGATTCTGGGAGTTATCCAGGGTAGCAAAAGGGATTTCATTGTTACTGAGATGCCTGGGCTTGTGGAGGGTGCCCATGATGGGAAAGGATTGGGGAATGATTTTCTACGCCACGCAGAGAGAACCAGGCTGTTGCTTTACTTGCTGGATGGCAGTTCGGCAACCATTGCTGATGACTTAAAAAGCCTGCGTAAGGAACTGGCCTTATACAAAGCTAATTTACTACGAAAGCCAGAAATTGTGGTAGTAAATAAGGTGGACTTGCCCCAGGTTCAAACTCATTTGCCCGGTATCAGGCAAAACTTTGCTGAGTGTAAAGCCCCGCTCTTTTATGTTTCCGCGGCAAGTGGCCAGGGCGTGTTAGAATTGACCAGCAGAGCTATGGAAATAGTTGAGCGGGAGGGCCAGGGGGAGGAAATAGCTTTACCGCCCCGAATAAAGGTATTTCGTCCCAGGCCGAAAAAATAAGGCAGTGAACATAGGCGTTCTTGGTGGTACTTTTGATCCTGTCCATGTGGGACACCTCATTTTAGCTGAGGAGGCGAGGATAAAGCTAGGGCTCAGCAAGGTCCTTTTTGTGCCTGCGGGGCATCCTTGGCTCAAAGCGGAGCACGTTATTGCGGCACAGGAGCACCGGCTGGAGATGGTACGTCGGGCTATTGCCTCTAATCCTTACTTTGAACTCTGTACTCTTGAGTTGGAGCATTCTGGCCCTTCTTATACTGTGGATACCATAGCGATGCTTCGAGAGCAGCTAGGTGCTGAAGCAAGTTTTTTCTTCCTTCTCGGGCGGGATGCTTTGGGTGACTTGCCTTTATGGAAGGAACCGGGGAAGCTGGTTCAAATATGTAAGTTAGTGGTTGCCTCAAGACTAAGCTCAAGCTTATCAGATTTAAATTCTCTGGAATCCGCCATACCGGGGGTGCTGGATAGTGTTATCGAGCTTGATATGCCTGTAATTGATATTAGCTCTTCAGAAATACGCCGGAGGTTAGCTCGGGGACTGTCAGTCCGGTACCTGGTGCCTGACGGGGTGGCGGAGTATATAATTACGCAAAAGATATATCCGGCATCTGACAGCTGATAGCTATCACTTAAATGTCCAGATTTCTCACATTTTGAGCGTGGGTCTGGATGAATATCTTACGCGGTGGGACTTCGCTGCCCATTAACATATGGAATGTCTGGTCTGCACCCATGTCATCTTGCACTTCTACTCTAAGCAATGTCCTGTTAGCGGGATTCATGGTTGTCTCCCATAGTTGTTCGGGGCTCATCTCCCCTAGCCCTTTATATCTTTGAACCTCGAACTTGTTTCCTCCCAGCTCATTAATTACCTTTTCCTTCCCCTGTTCGGAGTAAATCCAGAATTGCTGTTTACCGGACTTGATGCGGTAAAGAGGCGGCTGGGCGATAAAGAGATAGCCCTGGTTAATTAGCTCTGCCATGTGGCGATAGAAGAAGGTAAGAAGCAGAGTACGAATATGCGAGCCATCGACATCAGCGTCGGTCATGATTACTATTTTGTGGTAGCGAAGTTTGGAAAGGTCAAATTGTTCGTCGGAATTTGTCTTTAATGCCGTGATAATAGCTCTTATTTCTTCATGTTCTATAATTTTATCCCTGCTGGCCTTCTCCACATTAAGTATTTTACCTTTCAGAGGGAGAATAGCCTGGAAGCCGCGGTCTCTTCCTTGTTTAGCTGAGCCGCCGGCTGAGGGCCCTTCGACCAAGAATAATTCGCATAATGCCGGGTCTCTCTCGGAACAATCGGCTAATTTCCCGGGGAGAGGTGATATATCAAAGCTAGCCTTTTTAAGGACAAGGTCGCGAGCCTTACGTGCTGCCTCTCTGGCTTTGGATGCGACAAGGCTTTTATCTATGATTGTCTTCGCTTCGTCCGGGTGTTGCTCAAGATAGAGGGACAAACCGTTTGCCACTGCAGACTCAACCTGGCTTTTTACTTCAGGATTGCCGAGCTTTGCCTTAGTTTGCCCTTCAAATTGGGGATTGGGCAGTTTTACGCTTATGACGGAGACCAGTCCTTCGCGCACATCGTCACCGGTCAGGTTAGGTTCAATGTCCTTTAGCAGTTTGTTATTCCGGGCGTAATCGTTGAGAGCACGGGTTAGCGCTGAGCGGAAGCCGGTAACATGGCTACCACCGTCTCTGGTATTGACGCAATTGGCGAAGGAGAAAGTGGATTCTGTGAAGCTGCCGTTATATTGCAGGGCTACTTCGATTACGGTGCTGTTTATCATAGTTGAGAGGAAGATGGGATGAGGGTGGAGGACTGTCCTATTTCTATTCAGGCGGCGAACAAAACTAGCTATGCCTCCCTCGAAGAAGAAAGTTCTCTCTTGATTACTCCTCTCATCTTTGAGAGCTATTTCTATTCCTTTATTCAAGTAAGTCAGCTCCCTTGCTCGCTGGCAGACTGTATCAAAATCGTAGTTAAGGTCTTCGAAGATTTCGCTGTCGGCAAGAAAGGTAATTGCAGTGCCTGTATCTTCAGTGTCACCGGTAATTTCTATGTCCCCCTGGGGAAGGCCGCGCTGGTATAGTTGGCGGCAAAGCTTGCCCTGGCGTCTAACCTCAACTTCAAGCTGAGAGGATAAGGCATTTACTACTGAAGCACCAACGCCATGTAAGCCGCTGGATATGTTATAGACCTGCCCTCCGAACTTGGCTCCGGCATGCAATCGAGTCATTACTGCTTGCAGAGCCGTAAGGTCCTGTCCCGGGATAATATCGGTAGGGATACCCCGTCCATTATCGATCACGGTGACACAGCTATCCGCGTGAATTGTTACCTTAATCTGGTCACAGAAGCCAGCCAGGGCCTCATCTATGCTGTTATATACTATCTCATAGAGGAGCTGGTGCAGTCCTAGCTTGTCAGTGCCTCCGATATACATCCCGGGGCGTAGACGTACAGCTTCGATTTCGTCTAGGATCTGGATATCTTCGGCAGTGTATTCGTTTAGTGTATTTTCCTCATGCATTTTGCTAGAGTGGGGGTTGCAGGTATTGGTGCGAAATGATTAAAAAGCCCTCCCTCGGTTAGCAGATAAGAACATCACGGATATTATACCATATCTGGCTCTCATTTGCCTACAAATCATTTACTCTCTATAATCAACCTGACGAGCATAAAAGTGATGACTGCCTCCCTTTTTGTGGGCCCTGTGGAAGCAGGCAATGATTGCTGATTGTCCTGTATTCTTCCCTGAGGCGAGCCTGATGAGGTCAGTAGCTTTATCCAGACTTATGAGCTGGAGGCAGAGAAGCTGGTAGGAGGAATCCGATTGTCATGAAAGTCCTGGGCGTTGAGACCTCCTGTGATGAAACCGCTGCCGCGGTGGTTGAAAACGGCAGCAGAATTATCTCGAATGTGGTCGCCTCACAAATAGACATTCATGCTCGCTATGGTGGCGTGGTCCCGGAGGTGGCCTCCAGGCAGCATCTCCTCACTATTATCCCTGTTATTGATAGAGCAATATCTGAAGCGGAGGTCTCCTGGCAGGATATTGATGGCATTGCCGTGACTTACGGTCCCGGCCTGGCGGGCTCCCTGTTAGTGGGAGTCAATGTAGCCAAGTCGATTGCCCTGGCCAGACAATTGCCCATTACCGGGGTCAACCATCTTGAGGCGCATATCTATGCTAACTGGCTGGGCCCTTCTTCGTCCCCTGCTCCGCTTAATCTGCCCCGGGACGTGAGCTTCCCCTGTCTTTGCCTTATCGTCTCCGGAGGGCACAGCGATTTGGTATTGATGCAGGGGCACGGACAGTTTGAAAAACTGGGGCGCACCCGTGATGACGCCGCGGGTGAAGCTTTCGATAAGGCAGCTCGAATTCTGGGATTGGGCTATCCCGGAGGGCCGGCTATTGAACAGGCGGCCATCGATGGGACTCCCTGCTTGTCTCTTCCCCGGGCCTGGCTCAAGGGCAGCCGTGATTTCAGTTTCAGTGGCTTGAAGACGGCTTTGTGGCACCTTGCTGAAAAGGGGGGGATTTCAGTAGCTGACGCAGCAGCGAGCTTCCAGCTGGCAGTAATCGATGTTCTGGTCGCCAAAACAATCGAGGCGGCAAAGCAATTGAAGGTGGGGCAAATCTTGCTTAGCGGCGGCGTGGCAGCGAATAAGCTATTAACAGAGCATTTTCTTAACTCCTCGCCAGTCCCGGTTCTTATTCCTCCTCCCCACCTGTGCACTGATAACGCTGCCATGGTCGCTGCTTGTGGCTATTACCATTTTGAAGCTGACCGGATAAGCGATTATGCACTGGATGTAGTCCCCAGCCTTAGCCTGGGCTGAGCTCAGGCTAATCAAGGTAAAATTTGAAGGTCTTTCCCGGCAGGGATAGAGATTACAAACACTGTTTGGTCATTTTCTGATATGCTAATTCCAGATTCGATGCTTACTATTATAGGCGAAGGAGGTAATGATGGTTCAACCATACATTGAAGAAGAGAATCAGCAACATATTCAGAGCATGGAGATAGGTGATAAGTTTATAACCAAGTCTCGGGTGATCACCAGGACGGACCTGGAGCTTTATGCTATCAGTACCGGGGACACTCACCCTATGTTTCTCAGTGAGGAGCATGCCAAAAGCGCTGGCTGGAGGACGCAGTTAGTACCGGGGCTATTGACCTTTTCTATCGCTGTGGGGCTGCTGATACAATCGGGATTTATAAACGATGTTATAGCCTTTCTGGGTACGGACAAGGTTAAATTCAATGCCCCAACCTATCCCTATGATTCCATCAAGGTGGAAGCGGAGATACTCTCTAAAAAGCAAACTAAGAGTGCAAACTGGATATGTAGCTACAAGTGGATTGTAAGAAACCAGAATGATGAGGCTGTCGCTGAAGGCGAAAACACCTGCATGTTCAAACCGAGATAACTGTGCCCTGGCTGGCCGGAGGGTATGCTCCTTGCCCGGTAATGGCTGGTACAGAGCAGGCCTCGCGGTTTTCACGGCCCTTTTCAAAGTCACCGTAAGAGACTATGCTATGCCCGGTAGGGATGCCGGCTGAATATAAGCAAGCATTTAGTATCCGCCTACTCTCCGGGCAAAGCTGGTCGTGCGTTGAGCCTGTCGTATTGCACTTTGTGACGTTTTGGGTGGATTCGTTCTGTCTTAGACGAAACTATGGACCAGCGTCCGAAACATGAACACTCTGCTCCGCGCTGCGGTAAAAGATAGCCATGTTATAATTTAATTTGGTGAGGTTCAAGATTTCCCTTCATCCTGAGAAGGCGAGGTTCGAGCTGCCCTACAACTACAACTATCCCCTGGCTTCGGCAATTTATTCCTTCCTGGGCAGGGGCGATGCTTCCTTCTCCGATTTCCTCCATGACGAAGGCTTTTATGACGATGGCAAGGCATTCAAGCTATTCACCTTCTCCCCGCTTTTCTGCTCACAGCGCAAAGCAGTAAAAAATGGCCTGCTGTTACAGGGCCAGGTACACTGGTTCATCTCTTCACCCAGGGAAGAGTTCGTCTCCGGGCTGGCACAGGGTGTTTTGCAGCAGGGCTTCCTCTCCTTGGTTCATCAGCGGCTCATCGTGGAGCAGGTTGAGGTCCTGAGCCAGCCGTCCTTCGAGTCCCGTATGTCTTTCAGGACTCTGTCTCCTATAGTCATATCCACCGGGGAGTTAAACAGCAACGGCAAGTTCCACAAGAAATATCTCAGCCCTGAGGAGCCCGAATTCACCAGGGTTTTTGAGACAAACCTGAGAAGAAAACACAAGGCCTGCTATGGGGAAGAACCCTCCACTGAGAGAATCTCCCTGGAGCTGCTGCGAACGCCTCAGTCCAAGCTCCTGGACTACAAGGGAACAAAAGTCCGCGGCTGGTTCATGCACTTCATAGCTGAAGGCAGCCCTGCCCTTATCAGAATTGGCTACGAGGCCGGCTTCGGTGAAGAAAACTCCGCCGGCTTCGGCATGGTAGAAGCATGCCCCATCTCCCCTCCCTTGACGGGAGGGGATTAAAATGAGAGTCACAAACTAAAGGAAACGCTCTTCACAATAACCAGGCAGCAAACCATATGGCGCGGTTTGCATCAACAAGTACACAAAATAGAAATCGAGTGGTTTATGTAGTAAAATATAGGTATTACCATAAAGTATTACAAAATTGGGAGGGCAAAACATGCCAAGGATAACTCGTAAAGGGCAGGTAACCATACCTAAGAAAGTAAGAGAGCACCTGGGGCTGAACCCCGGGAGTGAAGTCGATTTCCGGATGGAAGGAGGAGCTTACATCTTAGAGAAAAATCTAAAGTCCGGGGTTATCGCCAGGTGGGCAGGCTTTCTCCGAAGCAAAAGGACCTCTGACGAGATAATTGAGCAACTCCGAGGGAAAGCAAAATGATAAGCTCAGTAGATACCAACATTTTGCTGGATATCCTTTTACCTGACCCAAAGTTCTTTGATTTCTCTAGAGATCTGCTAGAACACGCCATGTTAAAGGGAAAGGTAATAATAAGTGAAGTCGTATATGCAGAACTCTGCGCTCAGTTCAGTGATAAAGGTGACCTTGATGCCTTTCTAGGTGATCTTGGCATAACAATCCAAAGCTCTGATCAAACAGCACTATGGAGAGCAAGCAGGGCTTGGCTGCACTATACCAGGGGTAGAGGAGATGAACTGGAATGCCCTGTATGTGGACACAGGAGTGTAATAAAATGCCAGGAGTGTGGCGAAATCATTTCCAGTCGGCAGCACATCATAAGCGACTTTCTCATAGGCGGACACGCCCTATCTTTGGCCGAAACATTACTTACCAGGGATAGAGGATTCTATAAAGCATACTTCAAAGAACTACGAGTGAACCAGGTTGATAGGTGATTAACGGCATGGGTATAGGGACGATTGCTTGCGTAACTGTAGCATTGTTATTCTCCTAAAAACCCTTTACTTTGCCCGTATGATTATGTATGCTAGGTAAAGGGGCAAGAACCCCTGAGGCGTTGGAGGATGGCGGCATACACAGAACAATTCCACAGTTTCCCCTTAAAGCGTTACTTTCTATCTTAGGTAGGCTAGAGATTGCAAAGGAGGCATTGGAGAGGGAAATAGAAATACAAAAGCTCGAAAATCTCCTTCGGCTGGCTAGGTTTGCTACTTTTCATAGCTTTAAACGAAGATGCTAATGAACTACTATAGTAAAATTATTACAATATTAGTGAAATGAGAACGATAGAGTTTAGTATGTTCCTTGACCCCTGGATGGATAATGCTCTTGAAAGTCTATACTCTACTTTAAGACATCAGAGTCCTGACATTCTTGAAGTTGAATTACAGGGGCACAGTCTCACCCTCAGGATTAAAGATGAGCGGCGTTTTCTCAAAACCTTGCAAGACATGGTTGGACAGAGAAGCGGGAATCTCAATTATGAAGCGCCAAGGAAAGCCGGGGGAACTTTTGAAAGGATAAAGGATTGCATTATTTTCGCTACCCAACCGCCTCAATATCGCCCCAGAATTTACCGAGGCGGCGACAAGCTCTCTTCCCTTCTAAAGGATGCCTTCTTGAAAGAAAGGGAGAAGCCGAAGGAAAGCACTTGCCCTCTTTGTGGAGAACCTTTCCCCAAGGAAAAGCTACTTCAGGGAGTCTACCCTCTTTCCACCAAGACCTTGGCTCTTTCAGGCAGGATAAGGTTTGAAGACGGAAAGTGTAAGGGGACTGGCGATTATAACAAATGTTGCTCTCGCTGCTATTTCCTCGGGGCATTTGAGTGGACTGACGAAGCTTACCTCTATCGCACCTCAATAGGAAGAAGGAGGAAACGCCCTCAAGAGCAACAAAAGCTCTTTTCGGTAGTTTGCCTTCCCTATGTTCCAGATTTACGACAACTTCACGAACTGAAGGAAGGCATAAGAAGAATAGGTCTTGATACAAAAGCAGGATTTTCCAATGTTAAGGTTCAAACTGCAAGACCTGCTGATGAAAATCCGCCGGCTCTTTATTCCCTCCTTCTTTCTTTCCTCGAAAAAGTTCTCTGGGGCTTCGTCTCAGAGAAAGAAGAGGCCTCTTCGCTTAGCTTTGAAGAAGTCAAACGCCATATACCAAGGGGATGGACTATCCTTCGCGTTCCCCAGGGAAAAATGAAAGACATAGATTTTCATGGCCTTTCACTTGAAGATGAACTTATACTAAGGCTTAAAACTTGGGTGGAGAGGGGAATTTGCGCTTATCGAGATATTATAAATCACTTTGGGCTTCATACTCCTGAAGGCAAACAAGTGAAAGACATTTATGAGATGATACGCGAAATGAAAGAGGAGATGGCAGAAGCTCTTCTTCTTAATAGAATGGAGCTTTTTGCCCGCCATTTTACACCCAGACCACGAGTGTTCCTTGATTTCCCTTGGCAAAAGGGTTTCGAAGAGAAGCTAATAGAATTCATAAAGATTTGGAGGTGGGACATGAAAGAGGAACTTTTTGAAACTGTAAGGAAAGGAGGAAGAACCCTTGCCATTTTGGCAGCCCAGAAAAAGCAGCCAGTCATCTTTTATGCCTTGGAGAGAACCCGCACACCTTCGGACATGCTTGACTTCCTTACAGGAATTTCCCATAGGGTAGCAAGTTTAGGTGAAGAGGAATGGCAGGAGAATTGGGAAAAAGAGAACCTCAAATATATTTCTATTGATTCCCTGGAAAAGATTACAGAGGCGCTACAAGCGATGGATGAGGCAGAGTTTCGTGACTTGAAAAATACTTTGGTTATATTCTCCGGCTTTGATTACGCAAGAAAAAAAATGGAGGAAGTAAGAAAAAGGAAAGGGGGTAAAAAATGAAGCAGGAATATAAAGCGATAAGCATGGCATGGCTCTCAAGAACGGGGCTCACTAACTTGAACTCCGGGGAGGGAGGATTTAACCTCATAGATGTAAAGAAATACAAATGGGAGAGAAAAGAATACCCCTATGTTAGCGGTCAAGCTATGAGGTTCTATCTTAAGGAGGCGATCCGAAGGAAACTCGACCCTGGGACAAGAGAAGCTTGTGTTCCAGACCCTCAAGGTGAGGCTTGTGGAGAACCTGATAAATGTATTCTCTGCGATCTTTTTGGATTTATGCACCCACGGGGGGCGAAGATTCGCCTTTCGCCAACAAAGGTCTCCCCAGCAATGGGGCTTAAACCCTTGGATGGAACGCTGGTCACCGACTTCCTTACTCGCAGGCATAGAGCAGAGGAAGCGGGAAGACTTGAAGGGGATATTGTGAATGTAGAGCTTTCCACGAATATCTACAAAGTTGGGATTTGCCTTGATCTTCTAAGAGTGGGAAGGGAAGAGGCGTTTGAGACGTTCGCTGAGACGCCAAGGCTTATCCGCTCCCTTAAATTTGACGACATTATAGATGAGAAAGAAAGGGAAAGAAGAATCGGGCTTTTGCTCGACGCAGTGAAGGAATTTTCCGATTACTCGAAGCAAGCTCGCCTTCTCACTGACTTCACGCCTGATGTAATTATTGCTTGCTTGCAAAGGGAATATTCCCACAGGCTACAAAAAGCTTTAGAGCTAGAAAGGGATGGCCTAAAGCTTTCCATTCCTCGGCTGGATCAAGTCCTTCGTGAAATGATTGGCGAAAAGTTCTTTGCTGGGATTTTAGACGGAGTTTTAGAGAATACAAAGGAAATTCATGAAACCCTGAAAAAGTTCAAAGTTGAAATAACTACACCTAGAGAAATGATAGGAAAGGTCAAGTCTGAAATAGGAATAGTATAGTGAAAGGTCTCATTGTTGATCTTGAAGTTCCTTACTTCGGGGCTTTCAGAAGACCTGCCTCTACAAGCCTTGTCCTTAGCTATCCTCTCCCTCCCTTTTCTACTGTTTTTGGACTCCTGATCAATGCTTTAGGTGTGAGAAGAGAGGAATATGAAGAGGAAGTCAGAAAGCTTATGGCTAATCTAGCCCTTAACCTACGTCCTCTTCACTGTCCGAAGGAACGCCCTGTAAGAGAAGCCGCCAAGCTATTAAAGCTCATTGAGAGAGGGGAGAGACCTTCCAGACCATCCTCTTTTCCTTCCTCGCCTGTTTACAGATATTTTCTTATCCACCCCAATTATCGAATTTATATTGGAGGGGAAGAAACGGAAGAAATAGCTCAAGCTTTAAGGTCCCCAAGAAGACCTCTTTACCTAGGACAATCCGATGATATGGTAGTTGTAGATGTGACTTGGGAAGGAGAGGTTAGAGAGGAGAAAAAGGAGGAGACCTTTGGACTCTTACAAGGGAAATATGAGGGGTGCGAACTCCTGCGGATTCCTTTCGCTGTGGAAGGTGGGAAAATATATTACCTATCGCCACTTTCCTTACCTTCCTGCTTTCCCTTTCCTATTCCACAGAAAAGGCTCTCTATCTTTAACGGAGAAGGTGTAGAACTTTTGGGATTAAAAGATGTTGCTGGCAAAGAAGAAAGAAAATAGCTTCCAAACCTTAGAGGGGCATACAAAGGACGTCCTTATCGTCCTTAAAGGACTTGTAGATCGCTCCAGCTTCGAAAAGTTTAGCAGGAGGTGGGGAATTGAGAAGGAGAGGATAATTCGAAATATGGTGCTTATTTCTATTCTGCATGATGTTGGAAAATCCACAAAGATTTTCCAACAAGCTATACGTTCGGATAGTCATCGCCCGGATTTTCCGCATGCTCTCCTCTCCCTTCCTATTCTCTATCAAGTTTGGCAAAACAACAATTTCGAAAGTCTATGGGGAGAAGAACCTTTTCTTGAGGCACTCGTTGTCGTTTCCCATCACTCTCAGCTTCATAGCGGTATCTATGATTATATCCTTTATCGCTCTCAGTATAAGCAACCCGGTTTCCTTCGTGAGGAGGCAGATGGATTTCTCAAGGCGGCTTTCGAATTTGCAAATCAGAGATTCTTATTCTCTCTTGCCACGCCCAAAATACACTGGGAACCAATTCAAAAACTCACATTGGGAAAAATTGTAGAAAATGGATTGAGAGAATTAGAAGACCGAGCGGGGAAAACATCTGATAAGGTGAAGCTAAAAGCTACCTATACCCTCCTTCTTTCCCTTCTCAAGACCTCAGATTATCTTGCTAGCAAGAACTTCGTTGACAAAGCCCAAAATGGAGGAACTCTACACTCTTTGCTTTCTGACTTTCCCCTTCCTGACCTTCCCAAAGATTCAGAGGAAAGGGTTTGGAAGAAACTTAGGAATTCGCCCTTCCGCTTTCAACGTGAGCTAGCAGAGTGTACCTCTGCTTTTGTTATTGTTAAAGCACCTTGCGGAAGAGGGAAAACAGAAGGGGCTTTGCTTTGGTTTTTGCATCTAAGAAAAGAGGGAAAAGTTGATAGGCTTGTCTTTGCCATGCCTACCCAAATAACCTCAAACACTATGAGGGAGAGGCTTGCAAATCCCGAGCTTTTTGGCGAAGAATGCGTCGGCCTTTATCACGGGAAAAGCCTTCTTGAAAGAAGAGAAGTGGCGAAATTAGAAGGTAAAAAACATGAGGAAGAAGAACTTGATCCAGAAGTCGAGATGGAAATTTTGAAGGCAGAGAACTTTTGGGGCGAGGTTATGATAAGACCTATAACCATTAGTACGGTCGACCATGTGCTCTACAGTTTCGTTCATGGCTTCCGGCAAGCTGATTATGCTCTAGGAAACCTTCAAACAGCTGCCATAGTTTTCGACGAAGTCCACTATTATGATGAGAAAATGCTTTCTGAGCTTTCCCAACTTTTTAAAATCCTTAAAAAGATGCAAATTCCCCACTTGCTTATGAGTGGAACTCTCCCGTCTTTCTTCACTAAAGAAGCTGGAATTGAAAGCTACAAGCACATAAGGGATGAAGAAGGTTTCCATTTCATGCCATTTCATTTTAATAAGCGAGAGGAGCCCCTGGTAATTGAGGAAGGGATGAGTTTAAAGGATGATTTTATTGAGGAAGTGCGTAAGGGACACAGTGAAGGAATGGTTCAATTCATCATCCTTAATACAGTTAAAAAGTCTCAGGCTGTTTATAAAGCGATGAAAGATCGAATTCCCGAAGACGAAATAGAACTTCTTCACTCTCGTTTCTGTTATGCCCACCGACGAGATAAGGAAAGAAAGGTGATAAAGACTTTAAAGGAAGACAGGAAGCGACCCTTCTTGTTGATTTCTACTCAGGTAATAGAGGTGAGTTTGGACATCTCTTCTGAGCGAATGTTTACCGAGCTTGCTCCTATGGATGCTCTAGGGCAGAGAGTGGGAAGATTAAATCGTGGCTCTCCTTCTCCTAATGAACATTGTCTCATTATTTTCCAACCTTCAAAGCCATATCCCTATATAAAAGCGACCGAGGCCCTTCCTCAATTTAAGAGAACATGGGATTTGATAAAGGAAGGCCCTTCTTCCTATGAATGGATAGAGGCCACGACCGACGAGGTTTATAAAGATGCTGAGCTTTATAGGGCCCCTCAGCTTGCTGAGCTTTTTGAAAGATGTTCTCTCTTTGGCTACAGCTTCGAAGAGATCAGGTTTGATGAAGACGAAGGAAGAATTTTTACGCCTAGGAAGATAGAGAGTCCTACTATAGATGTGATTCCGAACGACGTTTTCAAAGAATTGGGTGATGAGGCTTTAGATCCTATTTATCTTACACCTGCTCCTGCATGGTGGATAAGGAAATCCAATCGAGATGATCTTGGTCTCTTCAAACCGGTGGAAAAAGGCAAAAGAACTTATCTTCTTTGTTTTCTCCCCTACGACTCCAAAATAGGCTTTGAAGAGCACAGAATCGGAGAACACCCTAGAGGGGAAATTGTTGACTAAACCTTCACAAACGCTTCCAAGAGGTAGACTCTACTAATTGATACTAGCGAAGTGCTAAGGAGAGAACACATCCATAAAGGAGCTCTGGCGTAAGCTTAAGCATCTGCTTGGGGATATTGTGGAGAAGGAAACCCAACAATGGCTCAAGAAGCTGAAACAAAACCAGACTTACCCGAGGCAGGCTTCGAAGCTCTAAGGACTAACGGCGTTAAGGTGAACTATTTCTTCATCTGCCAGCGTAAGCTGTGGCTCTACTCCAAGAACCTGACCATGGAATCTGGCTCAGACCAGGTAACTCTGGGCAGGCTCCTCCATGACCGGGCCTACCGCTACCTGCCCAAGAGAGAAATTATGGTAGATAATATGATAAGGATTGATTCGCTTGAGGGCAGCGTGATTCATGAGGTGAAGTACTCCCGGAAGATGGAAGACGCCCACAGGTGGCAGATTCTCTATTACCTTTATTACCTCAAGCAGCTTGGGATTGACGGCCTCGAAGGGGAAATCAACTACCCCAAGCTGAGGCGAAAGGAGGAGGTGACATTAGATAACGAAGCCGAAGCTAAGATACCGCAGATACTAAGGGAGATTAAGCAGATAGAGAATCTACCAGAGCCGCCGGAGGCATCCTTTTCCCGCATGTGCAAGAAGTGCAGCTATGCTGAATTGTGCTGGGGGTAGAGAAATGGCTAGAAGCTACTACGTTTTTAAATCAGGGAGAGTAAGGAGGAAGGAGAATACCCTTTACTTCGAGGGCGAAGATGAGTCCACCAGGCCTATCCCCATCGAGGACGTGGATGACCTTTACTTCTTCGGTGAGATTGACCTGAATACAAAGTTACTGAACTTCCTGGGGCAACAGGGCAAGAATGCGCACATCTTCAATTATTACGGACACTACAGCGGTTCCTTCTATCCCCGTGAGAAGAATGTCTCCGGATTCCTCTTGCTCAGGCAGGTAGAGCATTACCGGGACAAGGGGAAGAGACTTTTCATAGCCAGGGAGCTGGTCGGCGCGGCCCTTCACAACCTGAGAAGAAACCTCCTCTATTATAAGAACCGTGGCAAGAATGTGGAGGATTCCATCGCGGCTATCGAAGCGGAGGAGCCCAGGGTAGAGAAGGCATCGCGGATTGATGAGCTTATGGGGGCTGAAGGAAGGGTAAGAGCCCATTACTACCAGGCCTTCAACCAGATTTTGGACCTCGATTTTGAGTTCACCAAAAGGGTGAAAAGGCCTCCCGACAATATGGTGAACGCCCTTATCTCTTTTGGCAACGCCCTCACCTACACCGCTACACTGAGCGAGATATACGTAACTCAACTGAACCCGACCATAAGCTATCTGCACGAGCCCAGCACCAGGCGGTTCTCTCTATCTCTGGATATATCCGAAATCTTCAAACCTGTCCTGGTGGATAAGCTCATCTTTAAGCTGCTGAATACCAGGATGCTGGACGAGAAGGACTTTGACGAAGGCCTGGGCTATGCTTACCTCACTGAGAAGGGCAGGAAGGTCTTTGTCCGGGAGTTCGATAGTAAGCTGGAGACCACAGTGAAGCACCGCAAACTGGGCAGGAATGTTTCCTACAGGACGCTTTTGAGGTTGGAGTGCTACAGGCTGGTACGGCATCTGCTCGGCATGGAGTCTTATAGGGGCTTGCGAGCCTGGTGGTGAGCGAATGTACGCTATCATTGTTTACGATGTGGGTGAGGAGAGAGTCAGCCGGGTGTGCAAATACCTGAGGCGTTTTCTTAACTGGGTGCAGAATTCAGCTTTCGAAGGGGAACTCAGTGCAGGACAAATGGAGAGGATAAAGGCCGGGCTCGGTGACATCATTGAGACTGAGGAGGACTCGATATATTTCTATGTAGCTCGCGATAAAAAGTGGCTTAAGAAAGAGGTTTTGGGGCAGGACAAGAACCTCATGGACTCTATTCTCTGATTTCGGCTTGCCGTCGACCTTAGCTTTGGAGGGAGAGAACCGGCAGTTCACTGCAAAAATGGCGCAAAATATGTTAAAATTAGCTTCAAAATCGGCGGGGTTAGAATCGCACCATAGTGGAATTGAAAGCGTTACTTTACCTCCAATTTCTTAATTATTTCGTCGATGTTAGAATCGCACCATAGTGGAATTGAAAGTTGAGGAAATAAACACAAAAACAAAGCATTACCAAGTTAGAATCGCACCATAGTGGAATTGAAAGCACTGAACAGGTTAGGATAGCCGAAGCAGAAGCCAGTTAGAATCGCACCATAGTGGAATTGAAAGGTGATTAACTTCGACTGGCTAAAGGATAGCTTGGCTGTTAGAATCGCACCATAGTGGAATTGAAAGCTGCATCTCCGCTTTGTGCTCGCCTGGCGTGTGCCGGTTAGAATCGCACCATAGTGGAATTGAAAGGAGTTCCTTGGTCCTGGTGCCGCAAACATCGTGAGGCGTTAGAATCGCACCATAGTGGAATTGAAAGGCAACTACTCAGATGTATGCTCATATAAGGCCAATAGGTTAGAATCGCACCATAGTGGAATTGAAAGTTCTCAAAGACCGCTACGCAATGCCCCCGATAGGAAAGTTAGAATCGCACCATAGTGGAATTGAAAGCCATCTGCCCATGCTCGGGGCAACATTCCCCTATCAGTTAGAATCGCACCATAGTGGAATTGAAAGTGATTTAGAAGCGGTAACTGTGGCTATTCAGTGGGCAGTTAGAATCGCACCATAGTGGAATTGAAAGCAGGCTATGACAGACAGCCAGCCTTTGGTTTTTACGTTAGAATCGCACCATAGTGGAATTGAAAGCTTCGCGGACGCCCCTTTCCTTTCCTTGCGCTTGCGTTAGAATCGCACCATAGTGGAATTGAAAGAGCTATCGTGTATGCTAATTTCTCGGAGTCGGTGTCGTTAGAATCGCACCATAGTGGAATTGAAAGAGAAACAAGCTATACTAGCGACCATAGCCTCGGCAGGTTAGAATCGCACCATAGTGGAATTGAAAGTTCTTCGTGACGGGCTTCTGCAACGACTAGCAAGCGGTTAGAATCGCACCATAGTG
>JAFGBN010000025.1 GCA_016933195.1 Dehalococcoidia bacterium
CCTATCTTGCTCCCGTAGAGTATATTGAAAAGGAACTTGCTAAAATCCATAGTCCACTGTTACCTATGTGGTCAGCCAGCACACGAACTTGATTTTTGCCCCTATTGCTGCTACAATATTTGTGAAGGGGGTGGGCATGACACAGAAGCAAGCTTGGTTATGCCAATGGTTTTTCCCAGTGCGGGCTCTCCGCTGGCGTAAGTAGGCGCGGAGCCTGATGACTAAGTCAAGATGCGTTGGCGGGGAGCTCCCCAAAACCCTGAGCTCTTCGTTGATAATGCAAGGCCCATAGAAATTAGGGTGATAGTCAGTCAGTCTAAAACTGAAGGGAGGAGTAAGGGTAGTTAGACAATTGAATAGAGATATTGGAAGGGAGCTTTAAGTGCTAAAGCTCCTTTTTTGGTAGAGCATGGTGCGCTAACACCCTATGTAAAAACAGCGCCAGTATTTCAGCAATTAACCAGACAGGCGGATGATAAGGCTCACGACAATGGTAAATAAGATGCTAATTGCAAGACAAGCCACAATGGGAAAGAAAAGCTGAGATCTCCCCCTCTCCAAGAGTATGTCACCGGGGAGCTTTCTCAGAAATGGCATGCGCTGCCGGAAAACTAGTAGTAAGCCGAAGAAGACTAAAGAAACCGAGCTTATATACTTGACACAATATCAAGAATTAACCCATTTAGCAAAAGGATAATTATCACGAACAATAACCCCTTTTTCTGCTTTTTCTAAATGGTCTCCTGCTATCAATTCAACTTTTGCCACATAACCACCCACTGGCAAAATTTGTTCGGGAGTTTTAAATACACGAACTATATTCATATCCCTGCCATAGCAAGCAATAGCAATCCTTGCTGGTATCAATGAAGCAGGTAATGACGCTCTCTCCAACAACATATGTTGCTGCGTTCTTATTTTTACATCCGTTCTAGGGCAATTTAGCTTACCCGTTCCTTGTTCATATATTTCAAAAGCTGCAACTATATCTTGAACTGCTTCTCGTCTTACTCCAAAAAACTTGAGTGGACCTTTAATGATAGGCTCATTATAGAACAAGCAACTAAGATAATATTTCCCATCAATCTCATCACAGTCAAATTCAATGACAATCTTATGTTTGCCATATTTCATTTGAAGTAAAGAAGGAACAGCCATTACAAGTGCCACCCCTCCAAGAATAAGTGCAACCCATTCCCACACAGCAGGGGAGGTATTGAAAACCATGCTCCCATTCTACCACTCCACCACGTTTCATATAAGGTTGACATCTCCTTTGCATCAAGTACATAATCCTGAAAGAAACCGCCCAGAACCAAAATTTTGCCCCTACTCAAGGCCACATGGCACACCACTTATCATTAATTGAAACGCACCACAAGTTCTAAATAAATTGCCCTGTTACCAGGGTAATCCAAGATTGTATAATAATCGATAGAAGGTGATGGAGAAGATAACCACCTCACAGTTTAAATTAGCTAAAATTGGTCCAATGAATCTTGCCCAGCGAATTGAGCAATATTTACCTGAGCAGGTTCTGGAGTTAGTCAAAACTACCAGCAAGCAGGCTGATAAGCTCGGAGGTAAACTATACCTTGTCGGCGGCGTGGTACGCGACTTGCTCCTGGGCTATCCCAATTTCGACCTGGATTTAGTGGTCGAGGGGGATGCTGTGAAGCTAGCTCAACAAATTGCTGGAATTGGTCAATCAAAGTTGGTCGTACATCCACGCTTTGGCACCGCCAAGCTCAGCTACGGCAACTTCATCCTGGACATGGCTACTGCGCGTAGTGAAAGCTATGCCAAATCTGGAGCACTGCCAACAGTTGCTCCTGGTACCCTCAACAATGACCTTTCTCGCAGAGACTTCTCTATCAATGCCATGGCTATATCTCTGGCTCCAGGCAACTATGGGGAATTGATTGACCCCTATCAAGGTAGAAGCGACTTGGAGCAGCGTCTCATTCGCATTTTACACCCCAAAAGTTTCAGCGATGACGCTACCAGAATTCTACGAGCCATTCGCTACGAACAGAGGCTGCAATTTGGGCTTGAAACACAGACTGCCCGGCTACTTAAACAGGACATTCCCAGGTTAGACACTATAAGCGGTGACCGAATAAGACATGAGCTGGAATTAATCTTCAGAGAGAAACATCCAGAACATGCTATCAAGCGACTTGGTGAGCTAAGAGCGCTGCAAAGGCTGAGTCCTTCCTTCAAGGGCAATGGCTGGATAGCTGAGAAATTTGATAGAGCACGCTGCTTAAATAAGCCCAATCAATTGCCCCCGCTTTATTTCTGCCTCCTTATTTACCAACTCAGTGAACGGGAAAATGAGCAATTTATCCGTCATCTCAACGTACCGAAAAAGTTGTCCCAAGCGCTGCATGATACGCTTCATCTCAAGGCCAGGCTCTCCTTATTGGACAAGCCCTGTATTAAAGCTAGCGAGATTTACTACCTGCTCCACGAATATGACCCATTGGCCATACAGGCAAACGCCATAGCCTCAGAATCTTCAACAGTACAGAGCCACCTCCAGCTATTTCTCACAAAACTGCGCTATGTGAAAACCCTCCTTAACGGCGAGGAGCTAAAAAGGTTAGGCATCTCCAGCGGACCTGAGATGGGAAAGACCCTCCAAATATTGCATAAGGCAAAATTGGATGGAGAGATTAAGGATAAAGGAGATGAGGAAAAACTAGCCCTATCAATCAGAGCTATAAAGGAAGAAGATTAAGAGGTCCAAAGCCAAAATAACAAAACAGAATATACTTAAAATTTTCCTACCCAGCAAGGCAAGAGGAACTTCCATAGTGGTATTCTTGAAGCTCCAGCGGTAAGTGCAGCTATGTCAACCGGTAAAATAGGCTGAAGGGAAATAAGGGAAACGAGGTAAAGCACTAACTTAAACCATTTTTGCTGCTTCAGTTTTTCCACTGCAATTAAGTTGGTTACCTGGCTATCCCCTAAAGACTAACTGCTGCATAGCATTCTAATCTCTGCTCTCCCAAGCGTAAGAACAGTTCATTAGCTTTTTCTTCCTCTGAGAAAAAGGTGAAAAGACACGGCCCGGAGCCAGATAAATGAATGCCCGAGGCTCCAGCTTCCTCAAAAGCCTTCCTGTATTTTTTAATCTGGGGAAAGATGTCAACCTCCACTTCTTCAAAAACATTGACCATTAGGGATGAGTCAAACATTTTTCTTTGCATTAAAGATGGTAAAGCTGCACGAACAAATTGACCTTCAGTGAAATGACCAGTGTTTAATTTACCGTACATCTGCGCCGTCTTGCCTGAGATTCTAGGTAGTGGCGGCACCAGTAAAACAAACCAGGTTGAGGGTAGAGATGGTAACGGAGTAACCTTTTCCCCTTTCCCCTCTACTAAAGCTATGCCTTTATAGATAAAGAAGGGAACATCTGAGCCTAGTTTAGATGCTAAATGAGCTAACTCAGAAAGCGAGAGCCTCAATTCCCAAAGCTCGTTAAGAGCCAGAAGGGTAGCAGCGGCATCGCTGCTACCCCCTCCTAATCCCGCTCCCCAAGGTATATGTTTATAAAGCTCAATCCGTGCCCCCTTGCTATACCCTGTGGCTTTCTTGAGGAGCATGGCAGTTTCTGTTACCAAGTTATCGCGTTCCAATCCCAGCTCGTTACATTCGAGGCATATGTCCTCGCTTGGCTCAAAATTGAGAACATCGTATAGGCTTACCGCCTGCACAATGCTGGAAATCCGATGGTAATTACCATGCTTACCCAGGACTTCCAAGATAAGATTTACTTTGGCTGGTGCATAAAAGGTTAACATCGCGATTCCTTTCTAAGTGGAGCAAAAACTTTCCATACCTTGCTCCACTCCTCAAGACTCAGAGTTTCAGCGCGCCGCCTGGCTTCCACTCCCGCCCTTCCCAATAGCAGAGCAACCTGATCAGGGGGCATCCCCAAAGCTTGAGCCAGGGAGTTGCGAAGCTGCTTACGGGGTGAGCTAAAACCACAGCTAACTGTATCAAGGAAATCGGTGACATCAGATATTCCAATAGGCAGATGGGAATAGACATCTAGGCGTAAAACAAGGGAATTCACCTTTGGCGGAGGATAGAAACTTTTTGCTGGCACACGGGCTACAATGGTTGGTTTGCTGTAAAGCTGAGTCCTAACACTAAGCAAGCTCATCTTACCGGGAATAGCAGCTATGGCTTCACCAACTTCACTCTGCACCATTATCACCATCATTGATGGCTTAAGCGAAGCCTCCAGAAAATGACGTAGCACCGGCGAAGTAATGTAATAAGGAAGATTAGCTACAACCTTATAGCCTCGGACAAGTTTGAAAGTAGCTAAGTCATTCCCCAGAAGTTGCTCCGGGGTGACTTTGAGTATATCAGCATGGACAATTTTGATATTGGAGGAAGAAGATAATCTCTTCTTTAATATGCTAACCAATCTAGAGTCAAGCTCTATGGCAATAACTTTGCCGGCTCGCTCAACCAAGCTCTTGGTTAGTATACCTAAGCCTGGACCTATCTCAATTACAATGTCATCCTGGCTAAGCTCAGCAGCAGAGAGAATGCAGTCCAGCACATGTTCATCCGCAAGGAAATGCTGCCCTAATCTTTTTTTCGCTTTGAAGCTAAACTGATGGACTATCCCTGCCCCCGAGAAGAAGCAACTGAGCTAAAATGCCGTTACCCCTCCATCTCAAAGATCCGACAAAAATACTCCAGTTAATGAATATTACACTTTTCCGGTACAAGAATCGGAACCTTATTATCTTCCCTTGAATTCAGGCTTCCTCTTCTCCAGAAATGCTTGCAATCCTTCTTCGGAATCTTCACATGCTCGCGCTGTGCCGAAACACTCAGCTTCATAATACAATGCGCGGTCCAAATCCATTTCTATTCCCTTATTTATTGCTAACTTTATTATCCCAAGAACTGCAGGACTCTTTGACAAAAGCTTTTGCACAAATCCATCCACCGCCTTATCCAATTCCTCAGCAGGAACAACTTTGTTTACCAGTCCCAGCCTGTATGCCTCGCTGGCATCAATTGGCTCGCCCAGCATGTCAATCTCCATGGCTTTGGTTTTACCTACGAGCCTTGTTAACCTCTGAGTTCCTCCGTAGCCAGGAATAATGCCAAGATTTACTTCAGGCTGGCCAAATCTCGCCTTGTCAGAGGCAATTCTAAAGTCGCAAGACATAGCGATTTCCTGCCCTCCTCCTAAACAAAATCCATTTACCTTGGCTATCATCGGTTTCCTGATTCTCTCTATATCCCTGGTACATTCCTGCCCTAGTAAAGACAGATTCCTTCCCCCTATAGCACTCAGGTTCTGTATTTCAGAAATATCTGCGCCTGCACAGAAGGCTCTATCGCCTGCGCCAGTTATAACCACCACGTCGATATTCTCATCATTCTCTGCATCTCCCAGTGCGTCACGTAGCTCTGCCAACAATGCAGTATTCAGCGCATTCAGCACCTTGGGTCTATTGAGTGTTATGGTAGCAACCCTCTCACTTTTTGCATATATAATATTTGCGTAATCTTTCTGTGCCATTTTAACTCCGTCAGGGATAAGGTTTATTTCTTACCAAACACTTCATAGAAACCCTTCCCTACTTTCCTTCCAAAGTATCCAATTTCTACCATCCTCTTTAATACCGGAGCAGGCTTGTATCTCTCCCATCCAGTCTGTTGGTAAACCCCCTCTAGAAAGTCCGTCACGACATCTATGCCAAGCAAGTCCAGTAGTTTAAATGGGCCCAATGGCCAGCCAAATGATAACTCCGTTATTTTATCTATATCTTCTATAGTGGCAAGGTTCTCCCCCAACGCCTTCGCTGCCTCATTCCACATTACTGCTCCTATTCTATTGACTACGAATCCAGGGGAGTCCGCGACTACAACCGGCTCCTTGCCCAGAGATTTAACAAAATCAACGCTCGCCTCCAGAGTTTCCTCTGAGGTAAGTAAGGACTTTATCACTTCTACGCCCTTCATCATGGGTACAGGATTCATGAAATGCACGCCTACAACCTTGTCCAGACGCTTGGTTGCAGAGGCAAGCATGCTTATTGGTATTCCCGAAGTGTTGGAAGCTAAAATAGTCTTCTCGGGACACACCTCCTCAAGCTGTTGGAATATCGGCAATTTCACCTCCACTCTCTCAAACACTGCCTCTATAACACAGTCAGCATCCTTAGCAGCATCTTTCAGATCTGTCGAGGTCTGAATCTTAGCCAAGATTTTGTCCACATCTGCTTGACTCATCGTGCCCTTTTTCACAAATCTACCAAGGCTGTTTTTTATCGCGCCCAGCCCACGGTCAACGAACTCCTGTTTCGTATCAACCATAATCACATCATAGCCTGCCTGTGCTGATACCTGTGCTATCCCACCACCCATTACTCCTGAGCCTACAACGCATACTTTCTTAATTGCCATATTCATCACCTCCAAAATTTCTGGCAAGACTATAACATAACCTTGTTTTACTAACAAGCTAGCGTATTGTGCCATTACTGTCCTAAGGCTAGGCAACTTTTGCCTACTAAGTGATAAATGATAACATACCCTTGTTAAGGAGAGAGTGACTATGAAAATCGTAAAGGGACTCCCATCGACTTCACAAGATGATTATCAGCTTAACATAACTACCTTGATAAGGCATGCTGCTAGAAACTTTGGCGGTCAGGAAATTGTCACCAAGATGCCAGACAGACTTTTCCGCTACACCTACGAAGATGCTTATGAAAGAATAAAGAGACTTGCTAACACTTTAGAGGGGCTGGAAATCAAAGCTGGAGACAGGGTGGGAGTACTTGAGTGGAACACCTATAGACACTATGAGCTATTCTTTGGAATTCCGGGGACTGGAGCTGTTCTTCTACAGCTAAACTTAAGGCTAGCACCTTCAGATTTGATTTACATTATCAATCACGCTGAAGCGCAGCTAATCTTCGTAGATGAAACACTTATACCAGTTGCCGAAGCTGTGGCGCCTGAGCTCAAGACTGTTAAAGGCTATATTATTGTGACGGATAAGAAGCTGAGTGACATCGAGACAAAGTTAAGCCCAGTTTATAGCTATGAAGACCTCCTGGAGAAGGCAAAACCTGAATATAATTGGTCCATGCTTGACGAAAGGTCTGTTTATGCCGCTTGTTATACCACAGGAACCACCGGAAAGCCCAAGGGAGTGTATTACTCCCACAGAGATGTTTATATGCATACTATGCAAATTACAATAGCATTTGAGCTAACACAGAGAGATTGTTTCTTGCAGATGACCCCCATGTTTCACGCCATGGGCTGGGGAACCCCTCAGGCAGCTACCCTGGCTGGAGCAAAACTTCTCCTTCCTGGAAGATACACAGCACAAGACATGGGGCCGATTATTGCTCTGATGATTCAAGAGAAGGTGACAGCTAGTGATGGGGCTCCTGCTATCTGGATGCCAATGCTGGAGCATATCAGAGGTGTAAAGGAGAAGCCGAATCTAAAAGGAGTACAGCTTATCTGTGGTGCCAGCGAACCGCCAATAGCCATGATGAAGGGATTCCATGAGTTAACTGGAGCTGAAATTGTTCACTCCTACGGGGCAACAGAGACTACGCCACTCATCACAGTAAACAGAGCGAAACCTTGGCTAGAGGACAAATTGTCCCAAGAAGAAAAATGGGACTTAAATAGGAAACAGGGCCTTACGCTGACGGGTCTTGATGTCAAGTTAGTTGACCCAAAAGGTAAGGAACTTCCTCAGGATGGCAAATCAGCAGGAGAAGTGTTGGTAAGAGGACCCTGGGTTACTGCTAGTTACTATAATGCTCCGGGAACGGAATCACAATTCTCGGTGGATGGTTATTGGAGGAGTGGTGATATCGGAACTCTTGACACTGAGGGATATCTGAAACTCACTGACAGGGTTAAAGATGTGATAAAGAGTGGTGGGGAATGGATTTCTTCTGTAGACATGGAAAATGAAATAATGGGGCATCCTGGAGTACTAGAAGCTACTGTAGTTGGAGTACCTCATCCTAAATGGGAGGAAAGGCCATTGCCTTTAGTGGTTTTGAGAGAGGAATCCAAGGGGAAAGTCACCAAGGAAGATATCATTGACCACCTTGGCAAAAGGTTTGCCAAGTGGCAACTTCCCGATGAGGTAAAGTTTGTTGATATAATTCCAAAAACGAGCGTGGGGAAGTTTGATAAGAAAGTAATAAGAGGCCAATACAAAGATGTCTATATGAGAGAGTGAAGTTTATTGCCCAAATACTTAATACGCTATCTCTAATGAGGCCGTGCACCTGCTCTCGATCCCTAAACTCAAAAGACACTCCGGCCAGCTAGCTCCAGCCAGGCAACTCCATATCACATTAGGGATACTATTTACCGCTGCTTCCTTCCGGACCTAACGGGGTTCATAGTCCCCAATTGTATAGAACCCAACCATCAACACCGCTTAACCAAAGTAACCTAATAAGCCAGCAACCTCAAGCAGGGATTCAGTCCCGCTATAGCGGTTTTCGGGTACAGGGCACCGCTGGCTCCCCACCTAGCACGGCCTACCTAGCGATGTTACCAGTAGAAGCTAAGTGAGTCAACTTATGAACGGTTCGGAACTGTTGAACAAATATTTATTTTCGTGGCACAATACCACAATTGAATCATAGGAGGTGATAGTTTATGTCTATCATACATGGTAACGTAGGTCTAATTATAGGGATAGCTAGTTTAATCTTTGGCATCGTAGTGATGATTTTCCCCAAGATTCTCAATTACTTGGTGGGTATTTATCTGATTATAGCAGGAATAATAGCAATTATTGCCTACCTCCTTTAACCTTAAAAGCATAGAAATCTGGCTTTTATGTGAGCTTTAAAATGGGTGGTAGAGGATTTGAACCTCTGACCTCCTGACTTGGTAAGGCATAATTAGGCAAGCGCCGCTGGCAAAGCTGGATAGGGTCTTGCCAATCATCTTTCCCTCTCTCTTAATAACTATAATGACTTTGTCGGGCTCGACTAGTTTCTTATCAAGTTGTCCTATTATCGCTGCTTCGACCATGTTGCGATGCTGATGTGGCACTTATTCTACTTTACTCTAGGTACGAAGAAAATAGCGTCAAGAAACCAAATTACGTTAGGGCTCATTAATCAAGTACTCAGCGAAGGGTGGACAAATCAAGCCTGGCTACATTAAACAAGAGCTAGAGTCCCAAATACCAGTTGAGAATGTTGCTTCCCCCAGCAAGTGTAATCATGGCTGTCAGGGATAGGAAGGGACCAAAAGCAATCATCTCCTTTCGCCCCCTTTTTTTACTTATCAGCAAAACTATAGCTACCAGACCGCCAAGGATAGCCCCTGTAATCAAGGCAACGAAAACCAGAGGGAAGCCAGTAGCCAGCCCGATTAAAGCTGCCAACTTGACATCTCCCCACCCCATTCCTCCACGAGAGACAATGGCCAGCAATAGGAATATACCAAAACCAATGCCTGCACCTAGGGCAAAATTGGCAACATCGTGAACCACCCATTGGGTGAGCCATGGCTGAGGTAGAAACACAGCAAAGAGCAATGCCGCCAGCATCCCAGGATAGACTACCTTGTTTAAGATAAGCTTATGGTTCAGGTCTACAAAAAAAATTATAATGAAGAGGCAGGCGTAGAAGAGCATAGTGCCTAGTCGTGAGGTTAAGCCAAATTGCCAGTAGAGGAGGGCAAACGCACCACTAGTTGCAAGCTCCACCCAGAGTAATCTTCTTGGTACAGGTGCTTGGCAGTACCTGCAGCGTCCCCTTAGCCGAAGGTAGCTCAATATAGGGATGAGGTCCTTGGCAGCGAGACGATGGTGGCAAGCCTCACAATAGGATGGCGGATTTAAGATAGATTCCTTCCGGGGCAACCTGTCAATGCATACGTTAAGAAAGCTGCCTATCGCCAACCCTAGGACAGCAAAGAGAGATATATATGCGGCTTGCATGGCTACTCATTGTGGTTATTTAGTCACTGATTGTCAATAGCCCCTGTTGACACTATTCGTGGGGAAAGGCTACACTTTCTCATAGGTAGGAAATGGCAGAGCATCTCAAGCCATGGCGCAACGAAAAGGTGGCTAAGTTGCTGGAGGCGATGCTTCAGGGAAGCGTCCCTGAAGCATCGCCTCAGCTTGATCCACAGTCGGAGTTAGGTTTTTCCTTTCCCTTCGTAAGCCAGCTCATCCATACCACAGACAAGGAGACAGCTGCCTGGCTGGAATCGCTTGCTGCTGAAGGCATATTAGAGAAGAAATTGTTTGACAAATTTCTCTATTGCCCTCAGTGCCATTCCATGAATCTCAGGCCAGTATATCACTGCCCCAATTGTGGCTCAGGAGATATAGCTCGTGGTAGAGTCCTGGAGCACTTGGTATGCAAGTATGTCGGTACTGAGGATGAATTTCTTCTTAGAGGCAAGCTGGTATGTCCCAAATGCAAGCAGGAATTGCATACCTTAGGCGCTGATTATCGCAGCCTGGGGGTGTTATATAAATGCTACGATTGTACTGAGATATTTAACCAACCAGCAATAAGATGGAGATGCATCAAATGTTCCTCAATCACCCCTGCGGACAAAATCACTGAAGTGAATGCATATTCTTATTCCCTAAATGAAGAAAAAAGGAACTGGCTAGGATTTGAGCTTGGGCCTAAGTCCCGATTGGTAAAATTTCTTCAGGAACGGGGTTACGAGGTAAGGGAAAATGCCACAGCGATAGGTGGCTCGGGAGCGAAGCATACCTTTGATCTGCTGGCAAGCAGGGATGCTGGCGTGCTTGTCCACCAGATAGCCATTGGCATCGAAATATCACCCAAAGAGGTAGGATTGGACAAGGTATTCGATTTTGATGACAAAGCTTATGATAGCGGCATTCACCATAAGGTGTTAATTGTCATCCCTGGAATCACCAAAGAGGCAAGCCGATTTGCCTCTCGACAAAGGATAAAAATACTAGAACCATCAGATTTGGAGGCGTTCTTAGTCCACAACATTTTCCCTCCCCTTGCTCGAGAAACTGAAGCTGAGGTGGAAAAGCCCCCTTTCCATTTCAAATCAAAATTGGAGCTAATTAATTATCTCCAGAGCCGCGGCTATGAGGTGAAGGAAAATGTCAAGGTAAAGGGCAGATCAGGAATGGAGCATACCTTTGATCTCCTGGCCACTAGGGATGATGGGATTGTAGTGTACAACATCGCCGTCGGTATTGAAGTATCCGACAATCCCATAAAGCTGGATAGGGTATTCGATTTTGATGACAAAGCGTACGATAGCCGTATCCCGGATAAGGTTTTAATTGCCGTCCCCGGCTTAACTCGGGAAGCCAGCCGCTTTGCCCAGCGCCAGCACATCACGGTACTTGAGGCTAAAGCAATGGAGCCAACTGAGTAGAAAAAGGCTGCAATCGGATATATCCCGTCCTTAGTGATTCAACCATATCTCTCCGGTTGCTATTCTGAGCACAGCTTTGTATAAAAACACCAACTTTCATTAACCAGTTTCCCAACAATTCGTTAAAATCTGGCAATGTTCTACCGAAGCAGCCGGGGTTAGCCGTTGATTATTCTCGATTCGGGGCCTTATAATGAGTTCACCTTGACACTTGTTGGGGAAGCAGGGAATAAAGATGGTCGAAAGGATAATAGGACAGGAGCAAATTTCCACCAAGCAGAGGGAACTACCCAGCGAGATTGAAGAAATACGTAGGGATGTGGAGTTCTGTGGCAGTCGGCTTGATCGGCTAGCGAGGTTGGAAAGCCTTGTTGAAGGGAAATACCGCAGGAAGTTGGAGATTCTTAATGACCGGTTCGATAAGGCTGATAGGTATCAAGGGGAACTTAGAAGCCTGGCAAGACAATTAAGGGGAAACAAAGAGAGACGGCTAATCCTCAAAAAACAAATATCTTATTTAGAAAAACACAAGAAAATCATTCGTAAAACGATGAAACAAGTCACGGGGTATGAAAAATCCAGCAGCGCTCAAATTGATGTGATAAAGGAAGAACGAGAGCTCCTTTGTCAGCGAGTTCGTGATTTAAGGCAGATGCTGGAGCTTGCAGAGCAAGCTGAGCTAAGTGAGAAAGAGCTGGAGACGGTTTGTCAGCGAATTTGTGCCACGAAAGGCCTGCTGAAAGAACATGAACTGGACCTTCGCAAGCGCACCATAGACTTGCTTTTTGAGTCTTATGTGCCTCGTAGAGACAAAAGACTTGGATGGTAGATAATCTACTAGTCGTTTGGTAGGGAGATTAGGGTGGGTTCAAAACATAGCTTGCTCGGCTTTAACGGCTTGTATGTTACCAATTCTGGATGCCCGCAGGGTGGAATAGTTGTTACTCGGCAGGAAACATGGCAATTAGCGGTGCAGCCGGTAATAGGCTTGAATTTGCCATCAGCCTGCTTTTTGGCGAAGGGCAAAGGTAGTCCTTCACAGTGGGGAATGTGGCTGGAATCGCTTTCTTGGGCAGAAAGCTCCTGGCAGGTAGCATAGGTCATTCCTTTAGCTTCAGCAAGCTCCCTCAGTTTATGGTGAAGACTAAGTCTCAAGTCCTTACGCAGTAGATAACCATGTCCTGACCAATTCACTTCATATATATATTCCTGTTCAAGTTTCCTGGCTGCTAGTGGTGATTGATTACGGATGACTTCATATATCCGCTGCCATATGCTCGTGTCCTTACTATCAGGGGATTGCCTTTTAGATAATCTGCCTGTGCTGCCGATAATATGTTTGGCTCCGGTGGAAGTATAGACATCGATTAACTTGCTTATTTGGTCGAACCAGGAATCGCCGTAGAGAGCTTGGAAGAGGTGGATGAAAATAGGGTCGAGGCGAATAACAGTATCTATACCTATGCTAGATAGCTTGCGGACAGTAGCCACTCTAGCATTGAATGATGGCGCCCCTGGTGACAGAAGCTCAAGTATCTCAGGAGTCCCTTCAATGGTTGTGGCTATGAGTTTAGGCTTGTACTCGATAAAACCTGGTAATTCTAAAAGAAATGATGGGTTGCCTTTGGTGGTGATGAAAAAGGAGACGCCATAGCTCATCAGAAGTCCTACCAGCCTTTTAACCTCCTCTTGCAGCTCAGGTATACCCTGGCAAGGGTCGGAGACATTGGATAAGGAGATTGGTGGGCATAGAGTTAACTTTTTCAAGTCCCTCCCCACTAATTCAGGCAGGTTATTGTAAATTAGAGTGTCCTGGGAATGATTAGAGTAAATAGCCTCCCTAGCGTAGCAGTAGATGCAATTATGTATGCATTGGTTTGGTCCTGGTGGTGTAACATTGATAATCCAGCAGTGGATGCATTTGCGCTCCGGGCTGGAGTAAGGGAAATCGTGGAAAGTTGACCCCTTCTTGTCTATCAATTTTATTGACACAATCTTATTTTACCATTCATATTATTCCTTGGTTCTGCTTGCTTGTGGTTGACCATGATATAGTCATCCTGAAACCAAAGAGTTAGTCCAATTACCAAAAAGGCTAACGTCATAACTAATGGAGCTGGCATGCTATGTCCTTATAGAAGGGAGGTAACTTTAACATTGCTGGGCTGCTAATTCTTTGAAGGTAACCTAATCCTTTTCCTTGATTTCTCGTTTTAGTATTTTAAGAAGATGCTTATCTCGAAAGGATAGTGGAATGAATCAGAAGCTCTTAATCGGCCTACTGGCTTTAGGCGTGATAATGCTAACTGTGGGTTTGGTGCTGATGTTAGCAGGGCTGCCTTAGTAAAGATGAAAGTTGATTGGTGATTTTGCTATCTAAAGTGGTATTCAGCGTATCCCCCCAGCTCGAACGTAGTTGATGGCTCAGGACTCCGCCTTGCAGTAAATATTCTAGTGTAAACGAATGATACTGCCTAATCTTATTTCCTAATTTCCGTTATACTTATAGGGATGGATAATATCTTATTTGTGGACAAGCCCAAAGGGATTACTTCATCCCGGGTAGTGGAGTTGATAAGGGGAAAGCTTAAGGTGAAGACTGGTCATACGGGAACGTTAGACCCGTTAGCCACAGGATTGCTAATCATCCTTACTGGCAAACGTACTAAAGAAGCTTCTCTATTCCTTAAATTGGACAAAGCTTACGAGGTTAAAGCCATTCTAGGTGTGGAGACCGATACCTTTGACGCTGAAGGCAAAATTTTGCGGCAAAGTAATAGGGAAGTAACCAAGGAAGAATTGGGAAAGGTGTTAGACGAACTTCGCGGCGATATTTGGCAAGTTCCTCCTTCATTTTCTGCCAAGAAATTGGAAGGGCGGAAGGCTTACCAATTGGCCAGAAGAGGCATAACTGTAGATTTATCTCCCCAAAAGGTGAGCGTCTATTCCTTGGAACTTAAAGAGTTCCAATTTCCTTATTTCACTCTGACTTGCGACGTATCCTCAGGTTTCTATGTGAGAAGCCTGATTCATGATATTGGAGAGAAATTGGGGGTTGGAGCTACGGTGTTAGAAGTCCGCCGCACAAAGGTCGGGCCTTACCAGATAGAACAGGCTAAAACTCTAGAGGAAATACTGGAGGGCGAGATCTAAACTCTTTTACATCACTTCTCGTTATCGTATTTAAGAGGGGAAAGGATGAGGCGATTACTTCGAGTTTTGCTGCTGGTTATCTCTTTTGGTTTAGTCACAGTGCCTTTGGCACCTGTGGCTATGGCAGATAGGGGTATGGTACCCATTAGCGATGTGTCGGTTTATGGTCCAGGGCAGAAGGCAATCATTTCCTGGGATGGGAAAGAGGAGATAATGATTCTATCTACCGATGTTAGGGCTAGTGGGGATAGTCAGATTCTGGAGCTCTTGCCTTTGCCTTCCGAACCCCAAATAGAAAAGGGCGATTTCGCTTCCTTTGAGCAAGTTGACAAATTGATCCAGAAGCATTCACCTGGTCCACAGTGGGATCGGTCTGGAAAGGTCAAGCTGACTCAAGGAGAAGGAGTAGAGATAGTCTTCCATGAAAAGATTGGTGCTCATGATATAACTGCGGTGAAGGCCGCTGATTCCGCTGAGCTTGTCCAATGGGCGCAGGGTTTTCTTGAGAGAGTTGGCATCGGGCATAAGGTTTCCTCGTCCAAGCTTGAGTCACTAGTCGAGGATTACATAGGCCGGGGCATAGACTACTTCGTTTTCGACCTAATCGAAGTAACTTCAGAGCCTAAGAGCATTGAACCCATAATATATCGGTTCGATACCAATTCTCTTTACTATCCTCTTAAGATTTCCACCCTGGCTGAGGGCTGGACAGATATAAACTTGTTTTTGCTCACGCCACAGCCAGTAGATTTACATTGGCTACCTCAAGGAAATGAACTACCACAGGGTATGGAGATTGGCAAGTTCTACGTCGGGAACACAACTCAGCCTATCCAGTTTGAGGTAACTCAAGAGGAGCTAGCTTCTATAGGTGAGGATATAGCTGGCTTGCTGGGGGAAAACGCCTGGCTTACCGCTATGAGCTATCATGGCGATTTATCCGGTTTGACCAAGGATTTACGGATAGGCGGGATGTCTCCAGCCCCAAAGCTTGCCTTTGATAGTTATCAAGGTAGGTGCACTTCACAGCAAAAATCTCAGGCTATCATAGGGGTAGCTGGCAGCAAGATAGTTGCTTATGGAATGGTTGTTACCTCCACTCCCTGTCATGAACTTGAGGCGAGGCTGGATATTCCACCTGGCTTTGCCTATCCACCAACTATAAATTTAGACATTATTGCACAGGAGAAGCCGGACTTTTGTGTTGAATGCCTAGGAGAAGTACCCTTCCAAGCCGAGATAATGGGGCTGGCTCCCGGAACCTATGATGTCATCATTCAATACCAGAACCAGGCTATCAGCCAGGAAAAGGTCTTTTTGCCTATTTCAAGCGTCTTTTCTCCTCCCTCAAGCATAATCCCATGCGTTGAGCTTCCTACTAAAGCTACTCTGAAACTGCAAGCGTCTGGAGGGGAATTTACTATTTATGTTGAAAGCGAATCCGGCACAGAAACGCTGAGTCTAAATGCAATTGTTAAAGCGGAGCTGAAGGGAGACGATGCGAAGCTCTACACATCCTACCTGCAATTTAATGAAGTTGGTGGAGAGGCAATGGTTGAGGTCAATGATGTGGCTGCAATAGTCGAAATATCTCCAAGCTGCGGGATGATAATTGAGGACTCTCAACTCTTTCTGGATGCCGGGCGCCTGTTACTAGTGGGAGTGATGCCAGATCAGGTAGTTAGCAAGCTCAGAGCGGAGCCAGAGTATCTGGAACTCAAGTACGTTGATGGCAAAACAGTATATGAATTCAGAGGTATAAGTTACCAGAAACTGTTGGGATTAGTACGCGTGGAGATAGAGGTTAAGGCACAGGTAGACGCTGCCACGGGAGAGATAATCGGGCAGCAGCTACCGTGGTGGACAATATTTTGCTGGTGAGAGGGGCTTGGAGATAATTCGCAACCTGGTGCCTTCGGACTTTACTTCCATACTGAGAGTCATAAATGATGCTGCACAGGCATACAAAGGTGTAATCCCAGATGACAGATGGAAAGAGCCATACATGTCAGCCGAGGAGCTAAAGCAGGAAATTGAAGCCGGCGTTAAGTTCTTCGGCTGGGAAGAAGATGATAATCTAGTTGGAGTCGGGGGAATTCAACCCATCAAAGATACCACACTGATCAGGCACACCTATGTGGTTACAGAATATCGGAGGAAGCGAATTGGCAGCAGGTTACTTGAACATCTGATAAGCTTAGCTGAGACCCCTGAAGTATTGGTGGGAACCTGGGCTGATGCAACTTGGGCTATCCGATTTTACCAGAGACATGGCTTCAAGCTCGCACCGCCCCGAGAAAAAGATAGCCTCCTGCGGACATACTGGAGCATTCCCGACAGGCAAATTGAGACCTCAGTGGTGCTAAAGCTAAGAGTCTAGAGGGCAAGTCCCTTAGAAATCCCGTCTCGGAATAAACAAAGATAATACCTTACCTCCCTGCCAGCTGTTGCAGAGCCAGTTTAACCTTGTCCTCTAGGCCTAGCTCCGAAGAATTGGGCAGGCTGGAGATAGCCTGTGTGGCTTCCCTCAGGGAGTAGCCCAGGCTGGTCAGGGCAGCTATGGCATCAGCATCCTCTGGAGCTAAAGGCAAGGCAGCCTCTTTCCATTCCTTTTCTAACTTGCCCCGGAGCTCAATGACAATGCGGCTAGCCACCTTTTTGCCAATGCCAGGCGCCTGGCTTATGAGCTCGGCATTGCCGCTGGTAATCGCCATGGCTAGTTGCTCGATGGCTAGACTGGAAAGCAATGCCAAGGCTACTTTGGGGCCAACTCCTGAGACAGAAATAAGGTTTTTGAATAAAGCCAATTCCTCGCTAGAAGTAAAGCCATAAAGAGAGACATTATCTTCTCTCAAGTGGAGATGAGTATAAAGATAGACATTATCGCCAGCAGCCCCTAATTTGCTTAAAGACGAACTGGGAACATATATTTGGATACCAATCCCACTCACCTTGACGATAATTGAATCGACACCAGAGTATTCTAAAATTCCCTCTATAGCGGCTATCATGTTAACTTCTATCAGCAATCCATTGGTTAAAACGACTTTGCTGATTATGGCAAAGGGCTACAGCCAAAGCATCGGCAGCATCGCTGGGTGGAGGGGGCTGGGAAAGCCCAAGCTGAATTCTTACCATTTCCTGTATTTGCCCTTTATCGCTCCCCCCATAATTGGTTACCCGCTGCTTTACCTCGGCTGGGGAGTAATAGTAGACAGGTAATCCTTGGTTTGCCGCTGCCAGGATAGCTACTGCCTGTGCTCTACCGATGGCTAGCGCCGAACGAATATTATGGCCCACAAAAGGCTCCTCAATGGCTACTTCGTCTGGCTTGTGCTTGGCGATAATCTCGCTTAATTTGGTGTACAGGCAGTGCAACCTTTCCTCAATGGGAGTTTTAGGGGGGAAGCTTAATACCCCATAATGCACCAGGCGCACTTGCTCTTCCCCATCCACTATCCCGTAGCCTAAATTTATGGTTCCAGGGTCGATGCCTAGAATGCGCATCCTATCATGTCTGACTACTTAGTCTATCTAAAGTAGCCTCAGAGAAATCAATGTTGGAGAAGACATGTTGCACATCATCAATCTCTTCTATCCGGTCAAGAAAACCCAAGGTCTGAATTGCTTTATTCTCATCTAGCAGCACTGTAGTCTTAGGCACTAGAGAAAGCTCTGCCGAGATTACATGCCTTCCTTTCCCGATTCTCTCCCTTATGCTTTCCATATTATGTGGTTGGGTATAGATTTCAAGATAGCCTTTTTCCGCCTTAACATCTTCCGCGCCAGCATCAATGGCTTGTAAAGCTAGCTCCTCGGTATCCGAACCACTGCTTTCTATGGTGACCACTCCTCTACTTTCAAACAGCCATGCCACACAGCCATTCTCACCTAAGTTACCACCATGGCGGGAGAAAAGACGACGCACATCTTGAATGGTGCGGTTACGGTTATCAGTCAGGGCCTGTACCAAAACTGCTACTCCGTTTGGCCCGTATCCTTCAAGTGTCATCTCGGTCAAATCAGATACTTCAGTACCACTGCTGGCACGCTTTATGGCTCTTTGAATGTTCTCTGATGGCATGTTATTATCGTGGGCTTTCTCCACCGCCAACCTTAACTGGAAGTTGCTTTCCATGTTAGGTCCACCCTGCTTCACTGCCACTATGATTTCCCTGGCAAGTTTGGTAAACAATTGCCCCCGCCTGGCATCAGTTACACCTTTTTGCCGTTTAATCTGCGACCACTTAGAATGCCCTGACATACTATCCTTTAAACAATTCTAACATTGCGAACCCCAAAGGTAAAGATAAATAGACGCTGGTTTAATTTCTTGCTATATTGAGTCTTTATGTTTAAGTTAATTCCTTTAAGCGCTGTCACTTCAGTCCAAGGATTTCTAGCTGGGGCAATTAACGTTGGTATGAAAACCAAATATGAGCTTGACCTAGCCATTCTCTACTGTGAAGTGCCTTGCACTGCCGCTGGTGTTTTTACCACCAATCGGATTAAGTCAGCCCCGGTTATTCTATCCCAGGGACATTTAGCCAAGAAGCGAGCGCAAGCAATTGTGGTAAATTCAGGTTGTGCTAATGCTTGCGTGGGCGAGCAAGGCTTAGCAGATGCTTCGGAAATGGCAAGCCTAGCAGCAACGAAGCTAGGCATATCTCCTGAGGAAGTTCTTGTAGCCAGCACTGGCGTGATTGGGGTGTCACTACCCATGGATCGCGTAAGAGCTGGAATTAAAAAAATAGAGCTTAGCCAGAGGGAAGGCCATAGCTTAGCCAAGGCAATGATGACCACAGATACTAAACCTAAAGAGGGGGCAGTTCAGGTTGATGAGAAGGGAGTTAAATTCTCTATCGCTGGAGTAGCTAAAGGAGCTGGTATGATACATCCCGACTTGGCTACAATGCTTTGCTTCATAGTTACTGATGCTTTAGTAGATGCGCAGTTTCTCCAATCGTCACTTAAGAAAGCAGCGGATATTTCCTTTAACAGGATTAGCATTGATGGTGAAACTAGCCCTAGCGATTGCATATTTTTATTAGCTAATGGTTTGGCTGGTAACTCATCGATTAGCTTCGATAATGGTGAAGCCTTCCAAGAAGCTTTAAACGAGATTTGTATCCACCTGGCTAAGTCTATAGCCCAGGATGGCGAGGGGGCGACTAAGCTCATCGAGATTAGCGTCGAGGGAGCATTGAAGCAAGCTGAAGCTTGCCTGGCAGCCCGAACCATTGCCAGTTCACCACTGGTAAAGGCAGCTATACACGGCAGTGACCCCAATTGGGGGCGTATCGTCACCGCTCTAGGACGAAGCGGGGCAGAAGTAATAGAAGATAAACTGGATATCTATTTGAACGATACTTGTGTCATGAAGCAAGGTCGTCCCGCCGCTTTCAACGAAGAAGAAATGAGAATGGTTTTAGGCAACAGTGATAGTGTGCTTATCAGGGTATGTCTTAATTTGGGAAATGGCAAAGCCAGCGCCTGGGGCTGCGACCTATCCGAGGAGTATGTTACTATAAATAGCGAGTATACGACATAACACAAGGCGCAATTTTGCCAAAGAAGATTATAGTAGTTAAAATTGGTGGCAGTACGCTGGGCAAGCATGACACCACTTTAGTGGACCTGGTAGAGCTTCAAAAACAGGGGAATTCCCTAGTGGTGGTTCATGGTGGCGCCCAGGTGGCTTCTGACTGGCTCGCTCGGCTTAGCATCCCCACAAGCTTTGTGGATGGCTTGAGGGTTACCGATGCAGAGAGCTTAAAGGTGGTAACTGCAGTCCTGAGCGGCTTGGTTAATAAAGAATTGGTAGTGGCTATACAAGCTCTTGGGGGGAGAGCAGTAGGGTTGAGTGGCTGTGATGGCAATTTGCTTTGGACAATCATGAAAAATCCAGAGCTGGGCTATGTTGGGGAAATTGTAACTGTTGACCCCGCTCCATTGAAGCTATTGCTAAAGGAAAGCTATATGCCAATGGTGGCGCCAATAAGTTTCGGCTCGGTCGAAGGCAGGGTAATGTTGCTTAATGTTAATGGAGACGCTGCTGCCGGGGAAATTGCGGCTGCGTTAACTGCTGATAAGCTTATATTCCTTACCGACGTTGATGGCGTCCGTGATGCGTCCGGCAGGGTAATTTCTAGACTTAATATCACTGAGGCAAGGGCGCTACTGAGGTCTGAGGTAGCTACGGGTGGCATGGTTCCTAAAATAGAAGCTAGCATCAAAGCTCTGGCGACAGTGTCCACCGTGCACATCATAGATGGCAGAATGTCTCATGCTTTGCCCAGCGTCATTGCGGGTGAGTCGGAGCGATCTCAATTAGGAGGGACAAGCATTGTACCGGGATAATTGGCAAGAGTTGGAGCAAAAATTGTTTCTGAGGACGGGAACCAGAGTCCCCGTTACTCTGGTTCGTGGGAAAGGTGCTTTGGCCTGGGATGACCATAACAGAGAATACCTTGACTTCGTTGGTGGTTGGGCGGTAAATAGTCTGGGACATTGTCCTCCTGTGGTAGTCGAGGCCCTGGAAAAGCAAGCTAAAACCTTAATCCAGGCATCAAATCAATTCTATACCATTCCACAGATAGAGCTAGCACGACTTTTGGTGGAAAACAGTTGCCTTGATAGGGTTTACTTCTGTAACAGTGGCGCTGAGGCTAACGAAGGAGCGGTGAAATTGGCCCGTAGGTATGGCAAACTCCGCCTCAATGGCGCTTACAAGGTCATAACTACTTATAGTTCTTTCCATGGGAGAACTCTGGCTATGACTGCTGCCACAGGGCAAAGTAAGTTCCAGGAGCCTTATATACCTCTACCTGATGGCTTTGTTAACGTTGATTACAATAGTGTTGAGGCGATTAAACAGGCGACCGATGAGCAAACTTGCGGGGTGATACTGGAGCCAATCCAGGGAGAAGGGGGAGTTAACGTACCTTATGACGACTACCTGGGGAAAATACAGAGTTGGTGTCGCGAGAAGGGAATCCTCTTCATTTTGGATGAAATACAGACAGGAATAGGTAGAACGGGAACACTTTTCGCCTATGAGCAATATAATGTCGAACCAGATATAATGACCCTGGCCAAGGGACTAGGCAGTGGCGTGCCCATTGGCGCCCTTTTAGCCAAAGAAGAATTTTCCCTTTTTTCCCCAGGTGATCATGGTTCTACCTTCGGTGGCAATCCATTAGTTTGTGCCGCTGCTCATGCCGCTGTGAAATACATTATCGATAACGGCATACCAGCAAGGGTTAGGCAGGTGGGCGAGTATTTTATGACCAAGCTGGAAAACCTAAAGCAGAAATTTGAGTTTATTACTCAAGTGAGAGGTCGGGGATTGCTAATAGCTTTGGAATTTGATAGGGAAATTGCCGACGAGATGGTCAGAGCTTGCATTGATAAAGGCTTGTTAGTTAATAAAGTGAAGCCAGCCACGATTCGCTTCATGCCTCCCCTTATTATTACGGAGAAAGAGGTAGACAAGGCGATTAGTATTTTACAAGATGTTTTGGCTGAGAAAGTAAGGAGCTAAGTATGTCAGATAAAGTAGTATTAGCATATAGCGGCGGTCTAGATACTTCAGTAGCCATAAAATGGCTTAAAGAGCGATATGACCTGGATGTCATCGCCCTTACAGTAGATGTAGGTAATGTGGCTGACCTTGAGGCCATTAGACGAAAGGCGCTTGATATGGGAGCTATAAAAGCGTTGGTGATTGATTCTAGGGAATCTTTTATTAAGTCGTTTGTTTTCCCCGCTCTTCAAGCTGATGCCGTTTATGAAGGTCAATATCCTTTAGCCACAGCCCTGGGGCGGCCTCTTATCGCTCAACTCCTGGTGGAGACAGCTAAAAAGGAAGGAGCCATAGCGGTAGCTCATGGCTGCACCGGCAAGGGCAATGACCAGGTGAGACTTGACGTCAGCGTGGCAGCTTTAGCCCCCGGACTAAAGATAATAGCCCCGGCTCGAGAATGGAATATGACCAGGGAAGAGACAATTGCCTATGCTCAATCGCATAATATCCCTATTCCTATTACTACGGCCAGCCCGTATTCTATTGATGAAAGTCTGTGGGGGAGGGCCATTGAATGTGGTGTGCTGGAGGACCCCTGGAATGAGCCTCCCAAGGATGCTTTCTTATGGACAAAGTCCCTTGAAGAAACTCCGGCTCAGCCTGCTTATCTGGAGATTGGCTTTGATAAAGGGATACCGATAAGCCTTGATGGCGAGAAATTAGATGGTGTTACGCTTGTTCAAAGGATTCATGATCTGGCTGGGCAGCATGGCGTAGGCAGGGTTGACCATATTGAAAACAGGCTGGTGGGCATAAAATCGAGAGAGGTTTATGAGGCGCCAGCGGCTGTGGTTCTGCTTGAAGCCCACCAGGCCTTGGAGGACTTGGTGCTGGCGAAGGAACAGCTCCGCTTCAAAGCAAAAGTTGCTGCTGAATATGCTGACCTTACCTATAACGGGCTATGGTTTACAAGTATGCGACAGGACTTAGCCGCCTACGTGGAAAGCACGCAGAGATACGTCACCGGCACCGTAAGGGTGAAGCTCTTCAAAGGCAATTGCCAGATAGTGGGCAGAAAGTCGCCCTATTCCCTATATGATTACAGCCTGGCCACTTATGATAAGGGCGACGTTTTTGACCAGAGCGCCTCCCCTGGCTTCATCCATATCTGGGGACTGCCGGTTAGAACTCAGGCAGAGGTACAGCCAGAACCACCCGAATAACGATGGTTCACTCCCTGTCATTCTGAGGGAGTGTATTCTGGGGACATAATACCTGATTTGTAGTAGGCCTAATTGGTATGGTGTCCCTGGAATTCGCTCACAGTAAATTACTTGGGCCACCGAATTGGATTGGAACGATGTGCTTTCGCTCAGCACCATCCAACTTCACGGCAAAGAGTCTAGATAGGCGCGATGTCCGCAGGCTTCGAGCAGATGCTCCTGTTAAAAATACTGACAGAACAGGGTATAATAGCTAAAAGCGAGGCGAAGCCAACAAGCAGAAACTGGACTTTTGGAGAGATGAAGGACACCAATAAACTGGTGCAAGGACGCGTTGCCTCTATTCCCTTTCACCAGCGACTGTATCAC
>JAFGBN010000026.1 GCA_016933195.1 Dehalococcoidia bacterium
CCTTGAGTCCCAAAATGGCTCCGTGGTGCGCAAACAGTGCTGAAATCCTTGCCCCAGGCTGAGGGTTACTTACGCCTCGGAACTATCCTCGAAGGACTGGGGGAAATCGCCAATCAAACGAGCGATAATCAATTTGCAGAAAGGATGCTGAATGCTCGTTCCAATCTCTTTCAACAAATCTCAAGATTTGTTGACCGGGTTGCCTGAAATCCTTTTGTTCAGGCTCATTATTCAATTAGAATAGACTATTTTTCGCCAAAGCCAGGTGTCCGACTCCCACTGAAGCAAAACACAATTAGCATAGATAAAGCCTGTAATTGAAACTACCTGCTCCAAGCTCTAATAGGTTCATATACCGCTCTCCACTTTATCTCAAAGCCTTCACCTCCCCAGGTCTCTTTCATCTCGTCACGGGCAGCGCGTGTTTCTGGGCTGGAATCCCACGCTTGGAAGGCTTGCCGATCCTTAAACTCAAGAATGCTCAGATACTTGGGATGCTCTCCTTCAACGACATGTGATACCCTATAACGGGTCACCCCACCAATCCACTTGGATTTAAGCAGCAAAGGAATATGTGTTTCATTGTACCAATTGTTGAATTTCTCCTCTAATTCAGGAGCGCACTGAGACCCTACAACAAATAGCACTGGTTTATCCTGCATGTTGTCCTCCTTATATTTTCTCAGGTAATCCTAGTCCGTACCCTTAACTTGGCTTTATTATACACCATTAACACCTCTGGAGAACTAGAGCACCAGTCAGCTACAGCTCACTTTGCGTATAGGACTAATACTGGCATATTCCGAGGTTTTGTTTGCTTGGTCAGCATTTTTGCCGATTGCTTGTGGCCACGGAGTGATTGGACTAAAATGGTATTGTGTAAGCAAGTTTAGAAGTTGGTGATAAATAGTTGTGCTTTTGTCGAAGAGTAAGTAGACCAGCTTTAAATATTAATAACTTTAGTATAAGGAGGAGCCATGCCTGCTGGAGTTTACGTAGAAAATGACATCCTTCCTATCTTCGTGGTAATGAACCCAGGCACTGTGACGCCTGCATTGTTTAGAGGCACAGGTTTCCTGATAGCTCCAAACATTTTGATCACTTGCTGGCACTGTGTTTGTGGGAGCCTCGAGAGCGGACAACAGTATGCCGCAGTAGTCGAAGAACGCGGTAAGTATTCAGCTCACTTCCTTATCAACAGGGAGCAACATCCGTTAGGATTAGACCTCGCCATAGCTCGAGTGGACTTGGTCCCTAAACTTAATCTCGTCCTTAGTGCAAAGGAACTGTCACCCGGTGATGAGGTCATGACGTATGGGTATCCCCTGACGGATAGACTACTCACAGACAGCGAGCATGTTAGGTCTCATCTCAATGCTAGATTCTTGCAGGGGTATGTTACCCGATCATACTACTATAGCCAACCCGGCTTTGTTCGTACCCCTTCATATGAGCTTGACATACCCGTACCGCATAGCCTTTATGGTGCACCTATCATAAAGCTTGGAAGCAAAGAGATAGCCGGTGTTTTTTTCGGTAGCTTAGATATACCTAGAGTAGAGCGAATTTCTGAAGTTGACCGCGAATCAGAAAAACAACAAGTTGAAATTGAGCGAGTAGCATCATTTGGGCTCGCTCATTATACTGACAGCTTATGGAGCTTGCGAGGCGCGGTGACTCAAGGTAGACCTCTCCGTGAATTTCTCGGGTTCGACAGCAAGGTTAGCAGGGGAGTCAGCGAGAGAATAGTTAGTCCCAAAAGGCTGGTTGCAGAGCCCGCTAGAGAAGGTATCCGAATATCCGCTGAGATTACCAGCTTGTGGGGACAAGCCAAGCAAGCCCTGGTAAATGCCACATTCAGGCGCGAGGAGACAAAAGCAGTGGCTGAGAGGGAGGAGCTACTTCATAAACTCGAGAAATACAGACAGCGACTGACTCCTGAGCAATTAGAAAGCCTAACTGAGGAACGCAAGGTTGTAGAGCAATTGAGAGCTATGTATCCCAGTAAATACCCTGATCCAGCTACTTAGTTACCGGCCCACAAACACTGTGAGCATGCCTATCTGCAAATCATGATGACCTAGCTTTGTGATTCCAGTGTTTTGCTATTATAAAGCTACCCCGCTCACGTTTTACAGCCATTGACGTGATGCCTTACTGTTTTCCCTCCTCCTCTCTTGTCTTTTCCTTCGTGGTGTTCATCTCTTCTGGGGTATCTCCCACCCTTTCCACTTCAACAGTGCATTCTGTGACTAGAGCGGCAATTGCTCCCAGTGCAGCCAGAACCGGGGCTGCCAGGACCGCTGCTGCAGCTACAGGAACACCTACTGTCAATGGGATGTCTATCAAAGGGTGACCTTTATGCAGTAAACGAACCCTTCTAATATTTCCTTGATGTATTAGTTGCTTGACCTTCTCAACCAGTTGACTCCCCTCTACGGTGAATTTCTCCTTTGCCATTGGTCTTAACCTCCTAATTCGTGATATTCCCCTGCTTTGATTTCTTGCCCAAGTTGCTACTTTCGATAGCAGCCTGAAATATGTTGTATTAGTTGCCCTGGTAAATCCAGGCTTACTCCTTCTTTGTTTTCTTCACTGGGTATCTGATATGGGTAGGGAGCGGTATCTTCAGGAATGGGCAGGCCTATCAAGTAAGTCACTGCCTCTTTTGGGACAAGATTGGCATCAGGATAGCGGGCGCGAAGGCCGCTAACTTTGAAAGTAGGCGCTCCCTTCTTCTTGAGATCAAACTTTAGCGTGTAGACTGAACCATAGAGTGCTGGCAGGACTTCAGGGAAGACTTTATCTGGGGTGCCCTTCGACTGAACCACTGCCATCTTTTGCTGCGACATCTCCAGTATTCGGGGCTCTACATTGGATGATTTTCGCGGCGTCATTTTGTTGCATCCTTTGCCCAGCCAGTCTGGTACAATATTATACCATTGCAACTGCTTCTCGGGCTTGATAACTACCTGACTGCTGTCCTGGAGCATAATCCCCGCAGCCTACTATCGCTGTCACCACCTTCCACCGCTTGATTTGCCGTGTGGACGAGAGGGGGCCATGGAATCTTGAACAACATGGCGGGATGTGCAATCGTGTGCTTTCTTCAAAGTCTCATATTCTTAATCCTGAGGATGGATGTCATTTAGAAGTGGTATGAGCATAGTCTGAGGTGATGCTATTCTACTAGGGCTGCAACAGCGACTAAGAACCCACAACTTCAATATGGCAGTCTTTTTGCATAGCTTCTTTAGCTAGTAATGCAGCGCTATAAGTGCCACTCAGTTTATTTGTAAATGTGAATAGCAATGATTTCGCTATTCTCCTGAGCGAGCGTCCTGCGAGTATTGGTAAGGCTTTCTCTTGACCACTGACTTTACCGCATCTTCAATATTTTTGGCGGTTAGTCCGTATCTTTGCAGCAGCTCATTGGCTTTGCCTGACATGGCGTAGCTGTCACCAAGATTGACGAATCCCATTGGCACTGGTTTTTCTCTGGCTACTACCTGGGCAACTCGGCTGCCCAAGCCACCATGGGCTAAGTGCTCCTCAGCAACGACAATAGCCTGAGTTTCTGAGGCTGCTTTGACTATAGCTTGTTCGTCCAGGGGTTTGAGAGTGGGCATGTTGATTACCCTGCAGTCTATCTCTTGCCTTGCCAAGATGTCTGATGCCTCCAAAGCTTTGGCTACCATGATGCCCATAGCTATAATGGTAGCATCCCTGCCTTGTCTCATGGTCACTGCTTTGCCTACCTTAAAATGGTAGCTCTCGGGGTAGATAAGTGGCGTTTTGGGGCGGCTTAGCCTGATATAGAAAGGTCCGTAAGTATTTGCGGCTACCCTTATTGCCTCAGCGGTTTCTATGGCATCGGCGGGAACAACAACGGTAAAGCCGGGGAGAGCGCAATACAGGGCTAGATCCTCGATAGCATGATGTGAGCTGCCATCCTCACCAACGCTAATGCCGCTATGGGTAGCTACGATTTTGACATTTAATTTTGTTTGAGAAAGGCACATCCTCACTTGGTCAAAACAGCGGCAGGAGGCGAAGACAGCGAAAGTGCTGGCGAAGACTGTTTTCCCAGAGGCAGCTAACCCGGCGGCTATGCCTATCATATTCTGTTCCTCCAAGCCACAATCAAAGAAGCGATTAGGAAACTCTCGTGCAAAGAAATGAGTCATCGTTGAGGATGATAGATCGGCATCCAGGACAACGATATCTTTATTTTGCTTGCCCAGTTCCACCAGAGTTTTGCCGTAAGTTTCCCTGGTGGAGGCTTCCATATTCATGCCTGCTTTAGCTCCTTTAATGCTCTTTCGGCTTCTTCTGAGGTAGGCGCTTTGCCATGGAACGACACATTGTTTTCCATAAAGCTAACCCCTTTACCTTTAGTGGTACGGGCGATAATAACGGTGGGCTTAGTTTTTGTTTTTTTCGCTTCCTGGAAAGCAGCAAGGATTTGGTCAAAGTCATGGCCATCTATATCAACAGTATGCCAGCCAAAGGCCTGCCATTTTTGGGCGAAAGGTTCGAGGCTCATTATATCTTGAGTCCAGCCACTGAGTTGAAGCCTATTGCAGTCAACAATCGCCGTTAAGTTATCTAACTTAAACTGGGCGGCTGCTATAGCTGCCTCCCAGATTTGCCCCTCGTCGCATTCTCCATCGCTGAGGAGGACATAGGTTTTGTAATCACGATGGTCAAGCTTAGCAGCTAAAGCAACACCAATACTGAAAGACAACCCTTGCCCCAAAGAGCCAGACGACATCTCCACCCCAGGAGTGAGGTTCCTATCAGCGTGTCCCTGGAGTCGGCTATCTAGCTTTCTTAATGTCGCCAGCTCAGCCACGGGGAAGTAGCCACTTTCAGCTAAGGCAGCGTATAGAATTGGCGCCGCATGTCCCTTACTCAGTATAAACCGATCGCGGTCTTGCCATTGGGGATTCTTCGGGTCATGATGTAATATTTTGAAATAAAGTGTTGTGATGACATCGGCTGCTGATAGAGAGCCACCGGGATGCCCACTACCCGCTGTCGCTGTCATTGTTATTACATGACAGCGCAGCTTCGTGGCCATTTTCTTGAGCTTCATTGTGGGTAAATCAAATATATTGGCCAGTGGAGTGGTCTCGGAAGGCAGCTTAGCATGCTTGGGCATCTCTCGTGAACCAAATTGTAACTTAGGATAACCTGCTATGTCTATGTTCTGTCCCTTGTTATCCCTGAAAAAGCCGACCCTGTCAGGTACTATCAGATTCTTCCATATTCATATCGCCGTGTGGCTCTCATAATATGTCGTTAGGGATAGGGTTGCCCAATCATATGAATGGTCAGTTAAAGACCAGAACGAGCAGCGAGCTTACCCCAGACACTGACTATTTGCTCCATCCCCTCATAGCTGTTCCACTTTTAGAGTAAAACTAGGTATCGAGGCTAATTTAGATAAGCCTTGCCAAACTCATGACGAAAAAAGGAGACACCAGAAATTTAACCCTTATGAAAAGTCAATACCTCATATGGTTATATCTCCAATAAGTAACGCCCGAAGCTGGGTTACCTGCTTAAATGGTTTAACACGGCACGTTGGGCAGATTTAGCATGAATTAGCACCCAAATTGAATTTGTTTGAAAACAAAGAAATCCAAGGGCAAATTCGTGAGCTACAAAATGGCTATCCCTGCCCAATAAGTGCCCAGCCTGACAAAAACAAGAACTCGCTGCTTTTTATTCACTTGTGGGAGCACCGTAATTCAATTCATGTAATAAGATTGAAAGGCTTTAAGTATTCCTCACCGAGGGCACCTTTCAGATATTTTATACCGGTACCGATAGTCTCTGCCGAGGCAAGAGGCCCACCAAGCGCTTCAAAAGCATGGCCGGATATATACTCAGACGCATCTGATGCCATAAAAACAACCAGTGGTTTAATATCATCCATCTTTCCAACCCTTCCAAGTGCTATTTTGCTGCTCAGATGCTTTACCCACTTTTCATTTTCGAAAAAACCCTGTGTCATCTCAGTTGGAAACCAACCCGGACATAGGGAATTTACCCTTATGCCAAAGTGCCCCCATTCATTTGCCAAACCACTAGTAAGGTTTATCACACCCGCTTTACTAGCGTAATACGAACTAATCGGCATTGTATCTGCCAGTAAACCATATCCGGATGCAACGTTTATAATACTTCCCTTTATACCCTTCCCCATCATGTATTTTGCAGCTTCCCTTGCACAGAGAAAGACGCCAGTAAGATTCACATCTATTACCTTATTCCACTCTTCAAGTTCAACTTCTACAGCTGGTTTAACAAATACGACCCCAGCATTATTTATAACAACGTCTATTCTACCAAAAGCTGCATCTGCCCTTCTTACCATATTCTTTATATCTTCTTCGGATGTAACATCTACTTTTAACGGAATGATTTTCCTTCCCGTAGACTTTGAAATTTTCTCGGCCACTTCCTCTAATCTTTCCATTCTTCTTGCAGCGATTAGTACATCAGCTCCTGCCTCAGCAAGAGCCTCTGCATAGGCAGCACCAAGACCGCTCGAAACTCCAGTTACTATGCCTGCTTTCCCATTCAATCCGAATTTATCAAGTATTGGCATCGCTACCTCCTTTTTTGCTATCGTTTCTCCATTTGACATACTCAAAGCCTCCTTAAGGCTGAAAATGTGAAATGTTAGATATAACCTGCAATATTCTAGCAGCTATGGTGTCCTAAGAATAGGGTTCACCTCAGCCTAAGGAAACTCTATCTGGAACTCTACACTCCCCAGATAATCACCCTCACATTATGAACACTCAACTTGGAATTAACGCGCTGTATAACCTCCATCCGGGCATATTTCGCTACCGGTGATAAATGTAGATTCGTCAGACGCAAGATAAATAACGTTGTAAGCGATATCATCTGGCTCAGCGACACGTCCGATTGGATGCATAGCACCAAGCTCTTTTTTGCGAGCTTCATCGTCTGGACCCATAGCCCCCGGCTCATTATATACCATAGGTGTCCACGCATAACCCGGGCAAATATTGTTAACCCTGATGTTATAACCCGCATCACAGCAAGAAAGGGCCGCACATTTGGTAAGCAATTTCACAGCGCCCTTAGACGCACAATAAACTGCCAAATTCGGTATACCTATAATCCCTGCCTGGGAGCACATATTGATAATGGAACAAGGAGCTCCATTCTTTTTCATGGTCTCTATGCCATATTTGGTTCCCAGGAAAACTCCTTCCCAATTGACAGACATGACCCACCTGGCTTGTTCAAGCGTAGTCTCCTCAATAGTCCCTTTTACGATAACCCCTGCATTGTTCACAAGAACATCCAGTTTCCCGAATGTCTTCAATGTCTTTCCCATTACGTCCTTCCAACTCTCTTCTTTGCTGACATCTTGTTTAATAAAAATAGCTTCTCCGCCGTTAGCCTTAATTTCTTCAACGACTTTCTTGCCCTCCGTCTCATTAACGTCGGTGACTACTACTTTTGCTCCTTCCTTTGCCAGCATCAAAGCATCCGCTTTCCCGAACCCCATAGCCCCACCTGTCACTAAGGCCACTTTACCTTTTACTCGATCCATTTAAACCTCCTCGTATAATAATTTAGTTTTTCCCAAACTCCTAGGTTATGTGCTCGTTCAGGTCATTGGTGACACTTCCTCCTTTCTGTTATTTTATCGATGTTGTTCTGGATATTCCAGTGGAGTGAGGTAGCCCAATACCTGGCTTGGACGAATGGCATCATAGACTACTTCCCTCTTCAGCAGAGCTCGATTTAGCTCCGGCAGCTCAAAGCTGGTATCCGTTACCTCATAGAACTCCTCGCTGTGTGTTCTTTGCGCTCTCTCTACATGGCCGTTGAGTTTGGGAGGGCACGGTGGCAGGACAAATAGCTTAATATTCCTTCTTTGACATGCTCTCTCAAAAGGCATCTTGAAACTCCGACCCTCCATCCACCTGAATAGCCTTGATGGGGAAAGACATTCGCTCTAACAGGATATCGATGAATCCAGAGGCAGTGCGAGAGCTTACCCGGATGTGGACTTTCAGAACATACCACCTGCAAATGATATCCCTGGCAGTAAAGTGCTTGAGTATCACTTCAGGTAAAGGTCTTACATCCAGTGTATCCATTTCTACCATATCCCCCGGTTCTTTAGCCACATATCCCCTGGGCTTCCTTACTGCATAAGGCCGTTGCCATTGTCTTTTCCTGGCCGATATATGATTCGATACTGGCTCCTGTAATACACCACGCTCCTTTAGCTTGTGTAATATCCTACCCACTGCCGAGATGGAACAATTGAGTCCCTCACGACGCAGGAGAATCACCAGTTTATCTTTGCCCCATCGGGATATTCTTCTCTTAATCTAAGCCCAGCATTAGCCAACTCTGCTGAATAAGTGGGCTGCCTTACATGCCAGAGGCGATGAGAGCGGTTCTCCAGACTCTCTAAGTGTCTGGGGTTATGACGCTCTTTCCAGCAATAGAAAGTTTGAGGAGAGATGTCGAAGTGATAACAGGTGAAACTCTCATTGTGACCATGAGAGCTGTAATAATCAAAGCACTTTGAGCTCTGCCTGGCTTGTTTTGATAATTTGGGGGTACTCGCCAGGCGTTTATATCCCGGCGCTGTGCAATAAACATTCATAATGCAGCTATTATAGCACCCTTTCGTAATCCATGTATGTGTCTCTCATCTATCTGAACGAGACCATACCTTGTGCTTGCTGGCTTTCTCATCCTGGTAACTCCTCACTGCAGGTTAATATCATTACTAATCATACCGCGAGTGTTACCCATGTATCTCAGCCTACACACATAGGGACTTTACCTAGAAACAAGAACTCGCTGCTTTTTATTCACTTGTGGGAGCACTGTAATTCAATTCATGGCATAAACTTGAAAGGCTTTAAGTATTCCTCACCGAGGAAATCCTTCAGATATTTGATACCGGTATCGATAGTCTCTGCCGTGGCAGCAGGCCCACCAAGCATTTCAAACGCATGGCCGGATATATACTCAGACGCATCGGATGCCATAAAAATAACCAGCGGTTTCATATCGTCTAGCTTTCCAAGCCTTCCAAGCGCTATTTTGCTGCTCATATGTCTTACCCACTCCTTATTCTCGAAAAAAGGCTGCGTCATTTCGGTTGGAAACCAACCCGGACATAGGGAATTTACCCTTATGCCAAAATGCCCCCATTCATTTGCCAAACCCCTGGTAAGGTTTATCACACCCGCTTTACTAGCGTAATATGCACTACATGGAGCTGTATCTGCCAGTTCACCATATCCAGATGCAATGTTTATAATACTTCCCTTTATCCCCTTCCCCATCATGTATTTTGCAGCTTCCCTTGCACAGAGAAAAACTCCAGTAAGATTCACATTTATTACGTTATTCCACTCTTCAAGTTCAACTTTCACAGCTGGTGTTAACATTGGGACCCCGGCATTATTTACAATAACATCTATTCTTCCAAAAGCTTCGTCTGCCCTTCTTACCATATTCTTTATATCTTCTTCGGATGTAACATCTACTTTTAACGGAATGA
>JAFGBN010000027.1 GCA_016933195.1 Dehalococcoidia bacterium
AACGAGAAGGTCAAAAGGGGAAAGGCAGTGGTAGTGACTGCTGAAGAGGTGATTGATATTGCCAGGGGAAAGGGCATAAGCAAGGCAGCAGAGGAAATTGACGTAGTTACCACCGGCACCTTCAGCCCTATGTGTTCTTCAGGCGTCTTTCTCAATGTAGGACACTCCAAACCAAGGATAAAGCTAGGCGGTGGTAAGGTTTACCTTAACGACGTTACTGCCTATGCCGGACTGGCTGCGGTAGATATCTTCCTTGGGGCGAATGCTCTTCCCGATGATGACCCCAGAAATAAGTTTTATCCCGGCGAATTTAACTATGGTGGTGGGCATGTTATTGAGGGACTGGTGGCGGGAGAAGATATCAGGTTGGTAGCTACTGCTTACGGTACGGACTGCTATCCCAGAAAAAAGCTGGAAACCTGGATTAATCTCAAAGACATTAACAATGCCATCTTATTTAATGTCAGAAACGCTTCTCAAAACTATGAGGTTGGCGTAAATCTGTCGGATAAAATGATTTATACTTACATGGGAGTCCTAAAGCCTAAATTGGGCAATGCCAATTACTGCACTGCGGGGCAGATTTCACCTCTGCTCAACGACCCCTATTACAGGACCATAGGAGTAGGGACCAAGGTATTTCTTGGTGGCGGAGTTGGCTATGTTGCCTGGCATGGTACGCAGCATAATCCCGATGTCCTGCGCACAGACAAAGGCATTCCCAAAGAGTCTGCTGGAACATTAGCACTTATTGGTGATTTGAAACTGATGAAGCCAGAATGGTTAGTAGGCACAAGCATGCTTGGCTATGGCTGTACATTGACCGTAGGCATAGGCATTCCCATACCAATACTGTCTGAGGAGGTTCTGAGCTATACTTTGGTGTCTGACTCTGAAATCTTCGCTCCTATCATGGACTATTCCGAAGCCTATCCCCAGATGAAACCAGATATTCTAGGAGAAGTCAGCTATGCTGGACTTAAGAGCGGCCATATAGAGGTTCGAGGAAAAGATGTGCCTACTGCTTCCTTATCCAGCTACCCCAAAGCGCTAGAGATTGCTAATATTCTGAAAGATTGGATACAAGGGGGCAAGTTTTTGCTAAGCGAGATGGTGGCTCCTCTGCCCGGAGCAGAATCAGGCATAACCTTAAGACCGTTAAGGGAAAGGCCAATAGTGGAGTAAGAAAATGGATGTATCCAGAAGAATAGTGCTTCACTTTCCTCCTCATGTGACAGGGCAGCCTGTTGTTTACCGACTGGCTAGAGATTTCGACCTCAGCTTCAACCTACTCAAAGCTTCAGTCTCACCTGGAGAGGAAGGGTTGCTGGTCCTGGAACTCAGCGGCGAGCAGGAGAATTATGATAAAGGAATCCGGTATCTCATTGAGACAGGAGTAAGAATTCAATCCTTATCGCAGGATGTAATCCGTGATGAAGCCAGGTGTACCCACTGTGGAGCGTGTATTAACCTTTGTCCCACTGGAGCTTTCTCTTTAGAACCAGAAACGAGAAAGGTGCTCTTCGACCATGCCAAATGTGTCGTCTGCGGGCTGTGTGTTAAGGCTTGCCCTCCTCGAGCGATGAGATTGTATTTCTGAGCCTTTAGCCCTGAACGAAGTGAAGGGGAAGCGAAGAATCTATGCACGAGCCTCGATTCTATCGCCACTGGATTAAGGACGCCGACTTAGTTTCCTTCAATGTAGTAGCAAAGCAAACAGACTTATATATCCGAGCTCGGCGCAGCCTCAAGGATAAGGCTCTGAAGTCAGTCTTGAAGAATCGTGCTCCCCTGGAGAAGTACATTGAGCACCACCCCCTTTTCCTCACTACATTGGAGCCTTACCAGGCTGAAAAAGATGCCCCGGCCATAGTCAAGGAAATGGCCAGGGTGTCACAAATAGCCGGCATCGGTCCTATGGCTGCAGTAGCTGGCGCCATCGCCGAAGCTGTAGGGAGGGATTTACTTCCCTTCTCAGCGGAGGTGGTTGTTGAGAACGGCGGAGATATCTTCCTGAAAATATCGAAGAAAAGGCTGGTGGGCATCTATGCTGGGGAATCCCCCTTTACGGGGAAAATCGCCTTAGAAATTAAGCCCGGAGAAACACCCCTGGGTATATGCACCTCCTCGGGGAAAATAGGACATTCCCTGAGCCTTGGCTCCGCCGATGCCGTCATTGCGCTCTCCTCCTCTACGCCCTTAGCTGACGCCATAGCCACAGCCATAGGCAATGTAGTCAAAGATGCGGAGGATATTCCTCAGGCAATGGAGAAAGCCCAAAGCATGGAAGGACTACTGGGCATAGTCATCATCAAAGACGATAAGATAGGCGCTTGGGGCAAAGTGAGGATAGTGTCTCTCGGCTAAAATTGCCAGGCATTAACCTTTAGTCAAGGCTGCATCGGCAAGTCACAACCCTGAAAACCATGCTCTCAGTATCTGTACCACCCCGGCCATCAGAAACTGTTGCAGTGATAGTAACTCCAGTATCTGCTTCATTGGGCGCAGCCCAGGTAATCACAGGGCCTTTTCCGGCGATCTTACCTCCGTTAGTTGCCTTGCCTTCAACCGACCATTCATAGCTCAGCTCATCCTTATCTGTGTCTGAAGCAACGCATTCAATTTTACAGCGTGCATGTCTATAGACTCTCAATTTCTCGAGTCCAAAATCTCTGGCTTCTTCTGGAGTTATAACCAGGTCCTCAATAATCGGAGGATGATTAAGCATTACATTGATAGTCAATGAGTCCTCGATTTCACCATCCCGGTCATCAGTGACCATAGCCGTTATGGTATAAGTGCCCTCTTCGTCCGGGGCAGTCCAGGTAACCATAGGGCCTTCTCCGGATATGTTGCCTCCGTTGGCTGCCCACTCATAAGTCAGGTTGTCACCATCTAAGTCTGAAGCAATACAGGTAATCTTACAATCTTGTGAAGTTAAAATCGCATCTTCCTCAGCCACGAGGGTGCTGATAACCGGGGGGTTGTTAGTGGTAGCACAGGCACAAGCGCCAAGAAGAAAAGCACCGGTAACCAGAATGGCCAGACCTGATATCCATTTAGTTCGCACATGTGGACTAAACTTCATTGACACTTGTTCTCCATTGCTCCTGACACTCTATGAGTGCAACCCCGGAGTTTCGCTAGATAGGATAACGAACTATTTTAGTGGACGAAGGGTATGGTGTCAAATTACGGGGCTTGCAACGGTAAGTTGTCTGGCAAGAGCCGGCGTCGTTGAAACAAGCCAGCAGAGGCTCAGAACGTTCCAAGAACCCAGTCAACATCATCAAAGGCGAAAAGAGTAGGGGTTTTTGGGGCAAAGTGAAAATCGTGCCTCTTAGTCAAGATTGAAAGTGGCGGCGACTTCCATTATAATCTTTGTGTCGTGGTGAGCGTAGCCTAGTGGTTCAAGGCGCCAGGTTGTGGCCCTGGAGATCGTGGGTTCGAATCCCACCGTTCACCCCAATTTATTCTTGCGCCCATAGCGCGCCTATAGCTCGGCGGACAAAAGCACCGGTCTCCGGAGGATGAGACAGGCACGACTTCCCATATAGTTTGATACGGTTACGCTGTCCGCTCTGACCCCCAGAGCTGCGATGGGACACAGCTAGCCGCAAAGGCTACTACCAACGGGGAGCGTCAGAATACCAGCCACGGCTTGAGTGTGAGCCTATGAAGTGTTTAATTATTGATGACTGCATATTTTGACGTTTTGTAACTCCATGATTCATCATTTAGCTAGCCGTTGACAAAGAAGCAAACCATCTGCTACTATATGCTTAGAAGCGCATATAGTAGCAAGTAAGATAGACTATGAGAGACGCAGTTAAGGCGTTTAAAGCCCTTTCCGATGAAACCAGGCTCAGGATACTTAATATTCTCTTGGAGCGGGAGTGTTGCGTCTGTGAGGTAATGCAGGCACTGGACATCTCGCAGACCAGAGCCTCACGTAATCTGGCGGCACTGTACGATGCCGGTTTCCTGAAGCTGAGAAAGGATGGCCTATGGTCGCTCTACTCCATTGACAAGGATGGTATGCAGGAGTACTTAACCGACATGGTGCGCGCAGTGACCAATACTCTGGAAGGGAATAAGGCGGTTGAGTTGGACCGCGAGAGGCTTAAGAAAGCGGAGCGAGTAGGCCCGAGCTATGCTGACAGGATAAGAACCGGAAGGGCTCCAGCCTAATTTTTTTAGTTATAATATATGCTTTAATGCGCATTATAGGATAAGGTTATCATGACCATTGTTCTGAGCTTACTACAAGGTGGATGGGATGCGCTCCTAGCGTACCTCTCGGCGCATGTGCTCACCTGCCTCGTACCGGCCTTCTTTATCGCCGGTGCTGTTGCCGTATTTATTTCACAAGCCTCGGTGATTAAATATTTCGGACCCCAGGCTAAAAAGCTCTTGTCTTACAGTGTTGCTTCGGTCTCAGGTACAATCCTGGCAGTCTGCTCCTGCACCGTGCTGCCGCTTTTCGGCGGTATCTATAAGCGAGGTGCTGGCATTGGCCCTGCGGTGGCATTCCTCTATTCCGGCCCGGCAATCAATGTCCTGGCTATAGTCTACACTGCCCGTATCCTGGGCTTTGACCTGGGTTTAGCCAGGGCTGTTGGTGCCGTCGTCTTTGCTGCCTGTATCGGCCTGATTATGGCATTTATCTACCGTAAGGAAGAGTCGCTCAAGGATTCAGCCGCATTTGATGCCCTGGAGGCCGACCCGTTCGCCAAGCCCTGGTGGCAGCAGGTTGTCTTTTTCGCCATGATGGTGGGTATCCTGGTGTTCGCCGCGTCACAGAATTGGATTGCAACCGGCATACTGCTGGCAGCCCTGGGAATAATCCTGTGGCGCTGGTTTACCAGAGGTGAAATCGGTATGTGGATGAAGGAGACGCTGCGCTTTGTCCGCCTCATCGTGCCCTGGCTGCTGGCTGGCGTGTTTGTAGCTGGTATCATCACCACCTTTGTCCCTCAGGAAGCTGTCACCAGCTGGGTAGGGGGTAATAGCCTCTTTGCCAGCTTCATCGCTTCCTTCCTTGGGGCGCTGATGTACTTTGCCACGCTTACCGAGGTGCCCATCGTCAGCGCCTTTATAAACCTGGGTATGGGGAAGGGTCCGACGCTGGCACTCTTACTGGCCGGACCGGCATTGTCCTTACCTAACATGCTGGTTATCCGCAGTATCATGGGGACAAAGAAGATGCTCACCTACGTAGGTCTGGTAGTGGCCTTTGCCACCATCACCGGTTATATTTTCGGGTTAATAGCTCAGTAAATTTAATAGGAGGTAATAGGATGAAAATCAAAGTTCTTGGGCCGGGTTGCGCCCGGTGCCAGCAGCTGGAACGGACAACAAAAGAGGTTGTCAAAGAGCTTGGCATTGATGCTGAAGTCGAAGAAATAAAGGACATGAAAAGGATAATGGAATACCCCATCCTGACCACACCCGGACTGGTTATCGATGAAAAGCTGGTGTGTTCCGGGCGGGTGCCTACCAAGTCAGAGGTAACCACATTCATTACTACGGCTCTGGTAAAAGAATAAATCGGCTAAAATCGATCTTAATTAATCGCCATTAGAATTACCTTACCACTGAACAAACATCGGGATGTCTGATTTCTTGTACGTACGAGTGGCCGAGTGGGGAAGAGACTGTGAATATTATTCCCGGAAGATGCTGGCGCGTATTATTCGGAGTCATTGTCACTTTCGTGGTAAAATCAGTCGGATGGATAGTCACTACCAAGGAGGTAAAGATGCCGTCAGTAGATGTGGTGAATAAAGTGGACCTGCAGGCGCTGGACAATGCAATTAACAACGTGACGCGTGAAATCTCCACGCGATTCGATTTCAAAAACGTGAAGTCTGAGATCACTTTCGACCGAAAAGCTAAGTATGTTCATATTGTTACTGGAGACGATTGGAAGGTTAAAGCAGTTACAGATATGCTCATTGGTCAATGCACTCGGCTTAAAGTGGATTCCAAGTGTCTGGATATTAAGGAGATCGAATCCACCTCCCATGGCACAGTAAAGATGGATATTTTTATCAAAGAGGGGATTCCCAAAGAGACCGGCCAGAAAATCGTCAAACTCATCAAGAGTCTTAAGCTCAAGATCCAGCCGGCTATTCAAGACGGCCAGGTCAGAATCACTGGTAAGAAGATCGATGACCTTCAAGAAATCATGCGGCTGCTTAAGGAGCAGGATTACAACATTCCTCTGCAGTTTGTCAACATGAAGAGCTAACGCCCCCTAATTTGGCACATTGAAAATAGCTAGACATACCGGAATTAGCCAGGAACCGGACTATTGCACGAACATCGGGATGTCTGATTTCTTGTATTTACGATTGACCGAGTAGGAAAGAGGCTTCAACTATTATGCCTGAGTAAGACCTCAATAGCACAATTCACGAAAACAGCTTTTCTTTTAAAGGTTTGTTAACCACCTATTTTGGGGTGACTCCTTAAATTCGTGATTAGCTGGATGATAAGAAGACCGAGCATGACGAGTCCCCATGGTAAAGAGGTTTTCCACGGCATTACCACAAATCCGTAGTTCATCGCATAGTATAAGACCAAATAGGGTAGTAGCCATTTCCAATTTTGCTTCCAGTTTTCTCGAAAATTGATTTTTAAAACGTAATCAAGAAGCCACTCTAGAGCTAAGAATGCCAATAAAATCCCCAGGAAGATACTATATTGCACCGCTTTCTGCTCCTGGAAGGCCAGGAAAATGCCATAAATAGCTGGAATCGCCAAGAGCAAATACACCCACCCGATTCGCTGCAAGAGGGCTAATCTATTCTTTCGAATGATAAAGATGGAAATCAGGAGAGCACTATTCGCAATTCCAAGGACAAAGAAAAATAGTTCCAACATAGTAAGTCACTTCCTTCGATGGCTAGCTCTAAATATAAGACTGTGGCCCAGGCATCCGTTATTATATTTGACGACCACAGGGACTCTCAAGGTTGTGGCCCTGGAGATCGTGGGTTCGAATCCCACCGTTCACCCCAGTTTATTCTTGCGCCTATAGCTCAGCGGACAAGAGCACCGGTCTTCGGAGGATGATCCAGACACGACGTCTCATAGGTTCAGATATGATTGCGTGGTTCGCTCCGCTTCCCAAAACTACGATGGGATACAGCTAGCCGCAAAGGCTACCAACGACGGGAGCGTCAAAATACCAGCCACGGCAAGACAAAGGAATTTTTCTACTGGCTGAACCGACTCCTGGGTGATGTCTCAGGCTAATAAGGCGGCCTAACTCCTCTTTCTGGTCTTATTCCTTTTCAGGCTCTTGGGACAACTCTGGAACTGTCTGTCTCCAGAATTTGTCAAATACTTTGTTTAAGAGTGGGTTCCCAAGATTAGTTATTCCTTCTTCTTTCATCTTTATTCCTACCAACTGCTTTACACCTATAACTTTCCATTGCGGATTCTCCCTTTTGGCCTGTAAGAAATGGGTAGGACTTTCATGCGTACCCCAAGATAGTAACCATTCCAAGTCTTCTATGGACATCAACTCAAATTCATATTCCGAAACGCCTTCAGCCTTCAGCTCTCGCTGCACTATGTCGCGAAATAGTTCATTCCAATGGAGTGGCTCATATGTCACAACGCAAGGAAAGAATTCCATGTTTCCGTTTGAAGGAATATTTGTAAGTCCAGATTTAATATCCTCTATTTTCCCCGGTAGTTTCAGTAAAGGGTCAACGATATTCCGTTTCAACAAAGCTGCTACGTCCGAATAGTCACCATACACTTTTGATTTCTTGTTTAGCCTGCCAGAGCGAAATTCTAAAACCATTGCGGAATTTCTCTGAAGAACAGTCCAATCAGGCCCTCGTTTGCTCGCTTTGCCATATACAGGCTCTGGGTAAACATTTTGTTTCCCAAAGGCTTGTTTCAACAGTATGCCTCCATAGTGTTCAAATGCATGGCCAAACCATTCAGCAAAAGTATTTCCGCCATCAGTTCTGAATAGTTCCAGAAAATCGTAGTAAAGACCTTTCGTAACTACATACAAAACGAGCATTGGAACAGGAATGCAAAACCTCCCGTCTTTTCTAATAATAATGGGACGGTCAAAGAGTGGATTAAATCTATAGGTGCCGCCCTCGGGGTAATTCTCAATCTCCTGCATGCACATGTCTCGAAAAGTGCTGAAGTCAGCAGAAGTCCTCTCCAAAAACCTATCAACCTTTTCGGCAGTCAGATATTTTTGCATGCTCTGGACAGTGGTTTTCTCAACGAATGAGCGGGAAAACGCAGAATGCTCTAGGGATGCTGCAAAAAATGCTAATCCTATTGTCAGGTATTCTTGAATGCGCATTCCAAAATGTTTGTACGCCTCACTATCAAGTTCTAGAACAGGAGCATTGACTTTTGAATACAGATATAACATTAAATGTCTCGGCAATACATAATGCATTTCCTCTTGGAAGGGGAATTGTAGGTAGGCTAAACGAATCATGAGACTGAACAATTTCTCCTTCGGGTCTGAAGGCTCAATATCGTCAACCGGGTTGTGGATAGCCGAGACATTATTCACAAGAGGGATAAACTCTCTCTCGCTTGCTGTTTTCCCGTGTGCGTATTTATAGTTCTGTACAGCAATCATAGCTAGTAACGCTATTTTGTGATGGGTGATGTGAAAAAACTTACGATAGGGGAAACCGCCAAGTCTGCCTGGCCAAGTTCCATCAATGATAGTTTTTCTTTCTCTCAACAGCTTAACGCTTAGCCGATTGCATAGCTCCAATATCGTATTTGTGTCATACTGCACAACTTGTTCTCTGTACTGTCTTTCTGTGACTGATTTATCGTCTTCCATAACTTCCTAATCACTATTTTATTACAATCACTTACGTATGCATATTTAATACCTTTCACCTAATCTTACGGCCTGGCGTCCTGTTAGCAGGGTAGGACGTTGTTTTAGCAGCCGGTAAAGCTACTAGGAGAACGTTAAGGAAGTTAATCAAGTAACCGCCAGTTCCATGTATATAACCAAAGATGAGGAGAATGGCGTTGGGTTGCTCTCCTCTCTACTATTATGCCTCTACTCTTGTATATGAGCAAGAGGGTGGTAGAATTCTTCAAGTGGACAGATAGCCGGGCACAGGAAGTACATTATGGCCAAAATAGAAATGCCAATTGACTCCAGGAGTCAGGAGTTACTCTATTGCCAGTGGGTTTCAGAAGTGGGAAAGCCTGTCTTTAAGCTACACTTTGTCCAGGATGCTCAGATTTGGATTCTCAAGCATCGCGGCGGCTCTTCTGGCTGCCCTGCCCACTATCTGAGCGCAGTGCTCTGAAATACCAAGCTGTTCCATCCACTCTTTCTGCCAGGGAACGCCGTCACTTAGCTCCGTACCAATAAAAGACTTGCGAATTTCACGGCAAATGGTACTCCCGAATTCCCGTTCAAACCACTTGAATAGCTTTGCCACAGGCTCGAAGGCAGCATATTCCATCTCAATAGCTTCTTCTTCTGG
>JAFGBN010000028.1 GCA_016933195.1 Dehalococcoidia bacterium
GAAGTGACAACTTATGAGGCTTCGGTAACATGATTTATGATGCAACAACTCCCATGTCGGTAACTGTTTATTTTGACGCAACACGTATGTAACCTCTTTTTTTACCGGTTAATTATGCAAAGCATTCAGATAAGCCTTCATATATATCTACCTGTGGCTCAGCCGGGGATGCTCCAGCCCAGAGCCGAGACTAAAAAGTAATTTCGTCTCTCACAATGTACAGGGATTCCCTGCTGGATATCTTCTCAAGGGAGGAGTGCAAGATTCATCCCTGCCCTGGAAGGCCTCGTGGCAGCGTCTCAATCAACTGCTCAAGGCAGAAAGCTTCATTGACGGAAGGCGGAAATCAAAGTAGAATTCCCAACAATGTATAGCAAGGCTGTGCTTGATAATGGATTACGGGTTATCATCAGCCCCATGCCTCACAGCCGCTCAGTATGTCTCGCCGTCCTGGTAGGCACGGGCTCTTGTTATGAAAGCCAAAGAGAAGCAGGCATCTCTCATTTCGCTGAGCATTTGTATTTCAAAGGCACACAGCGGCGCCCAACAGCTAAGGAAATAAGCCAGGATATTGAAGGTGTCGGCGGCATAATCAACGCCAGCACGGATAAGGAGGTAACCATCTTTTGGTGTAAGGTGGCTAGCTCTAACTTCCTTATAGCCCTGGATGTGCTCCATGACCTGCTGCTTCATTCTCGCTTCGATAGCAAGGACATGGAGCAGGAACGCAAGGTTATCATAGAGGAAATTAGTATGAACCTGGACATTCCCCAGCAAAGGGTAAGTATACTCATAGATGAACTATTATGGCCAGAGCAGCCCCTGGGGCGTGAAGTTGCTGGAGATAAAGAGGCTGTAACCTCGATAACAAGGGAGCAGTTGTTGGATTATGTTGCTCGCCGCTATCTGCCCGGTAACGCTGTGCTTAGTGTCGCTGGCGATATACAGCACGAGGAGGCAATAGCTCAAATCGAGCCGCTGTTCAACAAATGGGCTGCTGGAGAACTGGTAACTGGCTACACGACCGATGATAAGCAGACAGCAGCCCGGTTGCGTATTGAGCCCAGAGATAGTGAGCAAGCGCATCTTTGTCTCGCCGTTCAGGGATTCCCCCACTCCCACCCAAAACGTTTTACCCTGGACTTACTTAGCATAGTCCTTGGTGGAGGAATGAGTAGTCGTCTATTTACAGAGATCCGGGAGCATAAGGGATTAGCCTATGATATCCACAGCTATACGGACCATTTTCTTAGTTCAGGATCATTTACTATCTATGCTGGCGTTGACCCCAAGAAACTACAAATTGCCGTCGCTGCTATTCTCGATGAGGTCTCCAAGCTCAAGAAGGGGATTACGCCAGATGAGCTCAGCAGAGCTAAGGAATTATTGAAGGGGAGGCTACAACTGCGGCTTGAGGATAGTCAAAATATGGCCTTGTGGCTAGGCAGCCAGGAAATACTGAGGCGACACATCCTTAGCGTAGATGAGGTTATTTCCATAATTGATGCTATTAGCGCCGATGAACTAATCACTGTAGCTGAGGAACTCCTGAAGACCGAGCACCTTAACTTAGCTATAGTAGGTCCCGTCAAAGAAGAGCAAGCTTTACTGGAATCACTTAGAATCTAAAGTGATAAGAAAGGAGCACCGCCTGGCCAGGCGGTGCTCCTTATCTCAGTTTTCTGTTACTGCTTCCTAGTACTCAGGATATCCTCCTCCTGGTGGCATCGCTGGCCCTTTTTCTTTCTCAGGAATGTCGGTTACAAGGGCTTCAGTGGTCAAAATCATAGTGGCAATGCTAGCGCCATTCTGTAAAGCGGACCTGGTGACCTTGAGAGGGTCAATTATGCCCCTATCTACCATGTTGACATCTAATTCATCATTAAGAGCATCGTAGCCTATTCCAGGTTTGCTTTCTTTCACCCTATTCACTACCACCGAGCCTTCCCTGCCACTGTTGGCAGCTATGCACCTCATAGGCTCTTCCAGGGCTCGCCTTAGTAGAGCCACACCGGTAGCTTCATCGCCCTTCAGAGCAAGCTTATCTAAAGCAGGGATGGAGTTCATGAGGGCAACGCCTCCACCGGGCAAGATACCTTCCTCCACAGCGGCTCGAGTAGCCGAGAGCGCATCTTCTACACGGTGCTTTTTCTCCTTTAATTCCGGCTCTGTAGCTGCGCCCACCTTGATTACCGCCACGCCACCAGCCAGTTTGGCCAGTCTTTCCTGCAGCTTCTCCTTATCATAGTCCGACGTGCTTATATCAATCTCAGACCTGATTTGTTTAATTCGCCCCTCGATATCTCCAGTCTTACCCTTACCTTCAACAATAGTGGTATTGTCCTTATCAGCAACCACCCTCCTGGCTCGCCCCAGGTCCTCTACAGTTACCGAGTCTAACTTTCTTCCAACTTCCTCAGAGATAACCGTGCCTCCGGTAATAATAGCTATATCCTGAAGCATTGCCTTTCTTCTGTCGCCAAAGCCTGGCGCTTTAACCGCCAATGGACTTAAGCTGCCCCTCAGCTTATTGACCACCAGGGTGGCTAAAGGCTCGCCATCTACATCTTCAGCAATAATAACGATATTCTTGGAAGTTTGAACCATTTTTTCCAAAGCAGGCAGAATATCGGTTATGGCAGAGATCTTCTTATCGGTGATAAGGATATAGGGGTCTTCCATCTCCACTCTCATCTGTTCAGGGTTGGTGATGAAATAGGGACTTATATAGCCGCGATCGAACTTCATACCCTCAACATACTCAGTTTCAAATTTAAGCCCTTTACCTTCCTCCACCGTGATAACACCATCTTTGCCCACCTTTTCCATAACATCGGCAATCAAATCGCCAACTTCTTTATCGATGGCTGATATGGCAGCTACTTGAGCTACCTGTTCCTTGCCAGCCACGGGTATGGACATCTTCTTAAGCTCATCAACTACAGCTTCCACCCCTTTATCGACGCCACGTTTTAAAGCCATGGAATCAGCTCCAGCAGCGATGTTTTTAAAGCCTTCGCCAATGATACCTTGAGCCATGATGGTGGCAGTACTGGTACCATCGCCGCACTGGTCATTGGTTTTAATTGACGCCTGCTTTACCAGCTGCACACCCATGTTTTCAAATGGGTCGGGTAGCTCTATTTCTTTAGCTATGGAGACGCCATCATTGATAACCGTTGGGGCACCATATTTCTTGTCTAATGCTACGGGGCGTCCACGGGGCCCCAGAGTCACCCTGACAGCCTCGCTCAGAGTATCTACACCTTTCTTTAATGATTTTCTGGCTTCTTCACCAAAAAGAATCTGTTTTGCCATTCCTTCTCCTCCTTTTATTAACTTTTCTTGGCCAAAATGTCGCTTTCGCGCATGATAACCAGCTCTTCATCATCCAGCTTGAACTCAGTGCCAGCATATTTGGAATAAAGCACCTTATCTCCGACTTTCACTTCCATAGCAATGCGCTTGCCATCTTCGGATAGCCTGCCTGGCCCTACAGCAAGGATTTCCCCATCCTGAGGTTTTTCCTTAACCGTGTCCGGCAGGACTATCCCTCCTTTGCTCACTTCTTCTTTGGGGGTGGGTTTGATTACCACCCTGTCTCCTAAAGGCTCAATCTTAGCTGCCATGTTACCTCCTTTCCTATATATTTTAGCACTCTAACTCTGAGACTGCCAATTATTATAGCACAGAATTTTTAAAGTCAAAATTTTTTGCAGGTTTTTATAACATTTTCCTCAAGATTTGCTTCAAAAATTTACACTAAATCGTGTATAATTAGGATTAATGGAGCGACGCAAGAGAAGGCAGTGGAAAAAGGAAGACATTCGCGCATTGAGGCGGCATTTAGGACTAACCCAGACAAAGCTAGCCGAGGAATTAGGTATACGGCAACAGACAATCAGCGAATGGGAAACAGGGATGTACCGGCCCCGCGGGACTTCGGCTACCTTGCTCAGCATAGTCGCTGAGCGCAGCGGTTTCACCTACCAGGCTGAGGAGGAGAACATGACCAGGGGCAATGATGCCCTGAGGTTCAAAGAGTTAACGGAGAGTAAGGAGTAAATTTTTTTAACCTCATGTTTACACGTAAACGGGTAAACGTCCCGGAGGGGTCAGTAGTCCTGATGTGGCAGCAACTGCTGGGAAAAGAGCTGATTACCGAAGAAGGTGGACGGGTCAAGGGAGTCTATCCTGGCAGAATCAGTGGTGATAGCGGCCCCGATTTCCGGGAAGCGATTATCGCCATGGACGGGTCCCATCTAATAAAGGGGGATGTAGAAGTCCATGTCAGGTCCAGCGACTGGTACCACCATGGCCATCACAGCAATCCCGAATACAACAATGTGATCCTTCACGTAGTGCTGTGGCGGGACTGCAACTCTGTTACCTTGAGGCAAGATGACAAATCAATTCCGGTGCTATGTTTATCAACCACACTGCAGCACCAGGCCTACTTGATGCCTTATCATGAGCTTCCCTGCTTCCAGATAGAGAGACGTGCAGGCCCCAAAATTTTGGCCGGGTTATTAAGTATCGCCGGTGAAGAAAGATTTAAACGGAAAGCGATGCATTTTCAAGCTGAATCGGAGCGAGAGCAGGCAAAGCAGGTGCTCTGGAAACACCTGATGAGGGCTTTAGGTTACTCCAAAAACACGAAGCCTTTTGAAGAGCTCGCTCATAGGGCGTCCCTCAGTTTTATGGAGACCGTGAGACCCCTGATACTGAAGCAGGCCTGGTTAGCAGGCACAGCCGGCCTGTTACCCTCCCAGCGGTCGCGGGGAGAATTTTCCCGGGATGATGGACCAGGAGAACTGGAGCTAGTATGGCGGGCGGTGGGCCGGGGAGCTACTCCCATGAGGGAAACTGATTGGAACCTCTGGCATATCTATCCCAACAACTCCCCGATACGCCGTATTGTAGCCCAGAGCTACCTCCTGGAGAGGTATTCTGACACGGGATTACTGGGGGGGATGTTACAGCTGGTAAAGGAAAGCTCACCCATCCCTCCCCACTCAATAGAGAAGGACAGAGGGAGAGGCAGGCATCGCTGGCTGGAAGACAGCCTGACCGTTTTCGGTGACGGCTACTGGCAGGACCACTTCGATTTCGATACCAGGTCGAAAACAAGAACATCAGCTCTTCTGGGGAAAAGTAAGGCGTCCGAAATCGTGGTCAACGTGATACTGCCATTCGCCTTCTCCTGGGGAGAAATGAACAATGAACCGGGACTGAAGGAGAAGGCTATCCAGCTTTACAACCATTACCCCAAACTGGCTGAAAACGAGATAACACGCCACATGGCAGGACAGCTTTCTCTTGAAGGCACGGCTGGTTTCACCGCATGCCACCAGCAAGGCCTAATCCATATCTTCAGGAATTACTGTCGAGAGGGAAGGTGCTGCGAGTGCCCCCTGGTCAATCAAGCATCCTCATGATAACTCCGGAATGTGGTAAGTGCTATCAGTGCAAAGCAGGCAGCTTCAGACTATTGACTTCCCTGCTGTCGCTCATTATAATGAGCACATGCTCACTATTTGGAGCAATTAAAATATGCTACAGCCACATTTAATTGCCACAGTCAACCAGAAAGTTCTGAGCCTGCTTGCGAAATTCTCAGACCAGGAATTTTATGAGCGAGAAGTTGCTCGTAAGCTTGGGATATCCTTCGGCTCAGCAAACCGGGCGCTAAATGAGTTATTCTCTTCTGGAGCTGTATCACGCCGACGAGAGGGCAAAATGTGTTTCTATTCTATCGATTCCTCTAATGCCACTCTCACCGAGTTCAAAAAAATGGTAAATCTTACGCTTGTCGAACCATTAGTAGAAGAACTAAAGAAGATTGCAAGCCGTATAGTATTATATGGCAGTTGTGCTCTCGGAACAGATACTTCTGAGAGTGATATAGACTTATTCGTTGTATCGAACTGCCAGGAAGACGTGTCAACCGTTATCAGCAATTTCAAATTCCCCAGGGGATTTGAAAATATTCATATTCAATTAGTGATTAGAACACCGATTGAACTATTGGAGGGAGGGGAGTCAGAGCAGACTTTCATAGAAGAAGTTGACCGTGGCGTAATACTATGGGAAAAGGTTGCTAGTGGAGCAAGAGTTTAAGCAGTGCCTCGAAAGCAAAAAGGTTGTTCCCTTCGCCAGAGGCAAAAATCTGGTTAAGAAGGAGCTCTCAGTTGCCAAAAGTGACATATCGGAGGCAAAAGCAGGCTATGAGAATGAGCGTTACAAATGGTCAACTATCCAGGGTTATTACGCCATGTTCCATGCTGCCAGAGCACTTATTTACTCCCAGGGCTACCGCGAAAAGAGCCACTACTGCCTGGCTGTAGCTTTGAGAGCAGTATTTGTAGATGAAGGTAATATGGAAGCTCAGTTAGTTCGTGACTTCCTCAATGCCATGAATCTCCGTGAAGCGGCCGATTATGAGGCTGAGTTTTCTCGATCTGGAGCTAAAGCGGTTATTGCTTCGGCGGAGAAGTTCATAAAAAAAGCAGCTGCTATTTTAAATATTGGTGAGTAGTCTATATACCCCAGGATGAAAGACGTAGAGACCAAGAATAAAGCCTATCAGAAACTGGCCCAAAACGGGAGAAATGACCGGTCAACCGGGACTGAAGGAGAAGGCTATACAGCTTTACAAGCATTACCCCAAACTAGCTGAGAATGGGATAACACGCCACATGGCAGGACAACTTTCCCTTGAAGGCACGGCTGGTTTCACCGCCTGTCACCAGCAAGGCTTAATCCACATCTTCAGGAACTACTGTCGGGAGGGAAGGTGCTGCGAGTGCCCTCTGGTCAATCAAGCATCCTCATGACAGCTCCGGAATTTGGTAAATGCTATCCGTACAAAGCACACAATTCCGGACTGAGCAGCCGCTAAAATGTGAAATGCTTGGAATACTTAGAATGGTCTCAATCCAAGCCCCTGCAATCAGGGCTACACTATTTTGCCATTTTTGATTGCCTTTCAATTCCACTATGGTGCGATTCTAACACCTTGCCATTACGGGTAATAGGTAATAGTCCAGTGCTTTCAATTCCACTATGGTGCGATTCTAACTATTGGGCTGACTTTGCAGAAGCAGAGGCAGCAGCACTTTCAATTCCACTATGGTGCGATTCTAACCATCGTAGCGTTGGAGCTACCCGTTCCCTCACTCGCCTTTCAATTCCACTATGGTGCGATTCTAACGTTGAGGCTGAGATGTTGAGGGTCCAGAAGGAATACCTTTCAATTCCACTATGGTGCGATTCTAACCACTCTGGGAGATGTTCTTATAATAGGCCGACACAGCTTTCAATTCCACTATGGTGCGATTCTAACTAGAGTTTCGTGGGGGCAATCGAGCTCCAAATATGCCTTTCAATTCCACTATGGTGCGATTCTAACTGATGGAACCTGCGAAGAAGGCGGAGTGTAACTTATCTTTCAATTCCACTATGGTGCGATTCTAACCGCTTGCTAGTCGTTGCAGAAGCCCGTCACGAAGAACTTTCAATTCCACTATGGTGC
>JAFGBN010000029.1 GCA_016933195.1 Dehalococcoidia bacterium
ATATCGGTTGTGGTGATATTCATGATGCCGAAGTGCATCCCTAAGTAAATGCCTCCCAAAGCCATCCAGAAGGCACCATAAGTTGAAAAGGCTGCGAATCCAAAATTATTTCCCGTGGAGAATTCCTTTAAGCCGGCGATTAGCTGCATTAAGCCGCCAAAGAACAAAGCTGTCCAGAGGATACAACCGGTGCCACTTAGGCCAAGATTGTGAAATTGAAGCAGCAGTGTAGTGCCCCCGAAACCTGCTAAACCAACGGCGGCAGGATTGCTTAGGCCGGGATTTTCTATAATTTTGTCCCCCATTTTTTCTCCTTTCTAGTTTCCAGAATGGCCAAAGCAGTTATTATATCATAGCTGTCCTGCTCTTAGTATCAGAGTTAAAGGACTGTTCTTATATGAAATAAGAGGCAAATTGCTAGCAGCTAGGAGTGGGGCCTATCTTCAATCAAGGAAAACAATTGGTGCTAAACTCTGCTCAGGCAAAACCAATGATAAATTTAGCTCCTGTGCCGGAGTATCAAGATGCGCTCAAGTTTGGCGCTAAGCAAGTTAGATTAGATACCAAGCGACTGGAGAGCAAGCGGCAGCAAGAGTTAGAGAAACTGCTAACCCAATGGGCATCTTCCGCTTAAAACCCTGAATTTGTTTAGAATTTGGGGTTTAGGATGTCGTATTTTATTGGGGTGGATAGGGTTAGCTGAATTCTCGATAGAGAAGAGGGTAGTAGCCTGCATTCTGAGCACACCTGCGGGCAAGGAGGTAGTTAGGTGAAAAGACAGGGAAAGTATCACCTTCTTTCTGGCGGAGAGCTTGGCCGGCGCTGGATAGATTGAGGATTCTGAGTTCTACAGGGCTCATAGACGGCTATTGACAACCAAGTGCCATGTACGTATTGTTGATGGCAAGAGCAATGAAGGTCAGGATGCCTCATGGCGAATTGAAATGGGAAATGTCAGTTAAAGGCAAAAATATTATATGATAGGATTACCAGAGTTCAGAAGCATAGCTTCTGAAGTGTCCATTACTCAGAAGACACTATCTGTCCCACTTTTGCTGACTACATACACATTGAAATTGAGGTGGCTATAATGGGGTTCCTTGGTGAAGTAAGGGAGGCTTTGCGGGACAAAAGAAGAGACAAGGTCTGTGCAAATCTAAATAGAGTAGGGGTAGATGCTAAATTAGCAGAAAGAGGCATAAGAGAAGAAGGGGCTTCTATACCACGCTGGTTTAGATCACTTGGCTTAATAGAGATAAGCAAAAGCCCAATAAACTTTGTTCATGTGATTTATATACAAACGCGATACGGAAGACATTATTCCTCACTATATCTTGTTCATGACCCAAGTGTGTATTATCCAAGTGTGCACGATAAAGGACATCTAAGAGCACGTTCCAAACGAGTAAGGGAGCATCCAGTAATCGGAAAGGTGAAGGACGTTGTTTGGGAGGGGAACTTAGACTTAGGAGGAAACATCATAGAGCGGTTGAATGAAGACCAATATCTTAAGCAAGAATTGGTTAGACTCCGACATGATGTAAAGGTAGGTACTTGTCCAGACATCGGCTATTGGAAAATAGAAGTTAAAGGGTACCTTGTTAATCATGTCCGTGAAAAATGGGATATTTATGAAAGAATAGCTCGCCATTTGAAGCGACAAAGAGATTGACGATTCATATGAATCTATCCAGCGATGCCTTATAGAACTTCAGACCGTCACACAATTGCTTGCATTATGAACCTCAACCAGCCGACTTATAGATAACTTGACTAGGGTCGGAAAGAAGTCAAAATAAGATACCGGCAACCTCGCCAATCCCGCTCTTGCAAAGGCCATGAAAGTTGCGTGGGTTGTTTCTGAATCGCCTGTGTCAATTCTGGAGGGATAGCCTGCACTTACGATTACACTGCCAGCAATATGATGGGCGCGTGTTCACGGTATCATTCGACCCTCTGCCCGCCTTCAGCAAAAGGGTACCCTTTGGGTGCACCTGAACAAGAGACTATCCATGCGATTGGGGATTAGGTATATTGGGAGCAAGCTACTTTCGCTGGCTTGGTTGATGAATAGTTGCTAAGGTTATAAAATGGTTAGTTGAATTCAGGAGGGTTCACAGCAAGTGGAGCTAGTAGAACACATGCTTAAAGGGGAAAGTGCATCTCTATCGCGTGTAATTAGCCTGGTAGAGAATGAAAGCAGCGAAGTACCCGAAATAATGAGGCTCATCACCCCTCATATCGGAAAGGCATACTGTATAGGGATAACTGGGCCGTCCGGGGCAGGCAAGAGTACCCTGGTTGATAAATTGACAGTATTGATAAGGAGAGAAGGCTTAAAAGTAGGAATAATTGCTGTAGACCCCTCGAGTCCATTTACCGGTGGAGCTGTATTGGGCGACAGAATAAGGATGCAGCAGCACTATCTTGATGAGGGTGTTTTTATACGCAGTATGGCGACTCGCGGCAGTATGGGAGGGCTACCACAAACTGCCAGCTCCGTGATTAAGGTGCTCGATGCCTCTGGTAAGGATATAATTCTGGTAGAAACGGTGGGGGTAGGACAAAATGAGGTGGATATCATGAAAAACGCGGATACCGTAGTCGTGACATTATCTCCCGAGTCTGGAGACGCCATACAGGCTATGAAAGCAGGTTTGTTTGAGGTCGCTGATATATTCGTTGTCAACAAGGCTGACCACCCTGATGCAACCCACTCCATCCTTGCTCTACAAACGATGCTGCAGCCTCTCAATGGGGCGGGCTGGTGGAATATACCGGTAGTGGCCACAGAGGCGGTTAATGATGTTGGCATCGGAGAGCTTTATCAGCAAATCCAAAGACACCACCAGGCTCTCAGTGAAACAGGTCGGCTTTCTCAGCGACGTCAACAGCAGCGTAAGGACGAATTCATAAAAACAGTAGAGAGAAAAATCATCAAGGAATTGATTAAGTCAATCGAGCAAGACAAGCAGTTGAGTAGCTATATTGGGAAAATAGAAAGGGGGGAAATCGACCCCTACTCAGCGGCCGATGAAATCCTCAAGTCAGGAGAACGATTGGCTAGCTGGTTATCTCGATGATTATCAATAAACAGCTCAATTTAATTTGCGTGTTTTAGTCCAAAAAAGAATCTCAATGACCAGGAACTACGATGCTATCATAGTCGGTGCCGGTCCAGCAGGCATTTTCGCTGGCTTAGAATTGTCTGATGCTGGCCTCAATGTCTTGCTTCTAGATAAAGGAGGAGAAATTGATGCTCGTGTCTGCCCAGTTCAGAAAGGGAGTAAACACTGTGTGTTTTGCTCTCCTTGCTATCTGGTAAGTGGCTTTGGAGGCGCTGGCGCGCTCAGTGACGGCAAGCTGACTTTATCCACGGAAGTGGGTGGCCGACTCCAGGAATTGATTGGCCTTGGCCAAGCGGAAGCGCTTGTTGAGTATGTTGACTCCATCTATCTTAAATTTGGCGCTCCCAAGAAAGTTTACGGCACAGGGGAGGGAATAGCTGAACTCGAACGTCAAGCTACTCTGGCTGATCTCAAATTAATCCCTGTGAGATTACGTCACCTGGGAACAGAACACTGCCCTGAAGTATTGAAAGCCATGTATGATTACCTATCATCTAAATTAGACATAAGACTTGGAACAACGATTAAAGATATCGTAGTCGAAGATGGTAAAGTCAAGGCTGTTGAAACTAGTAACGGCGAAAGGTTGCACTGTCAGTACTTGATTCTAGCCCCAGGCAGGGAAGGGTCTGAGTGGTTGAGTAACGAGGCCCAAAAGCTCAAGCTCAGCCTCAATTCCAACCCTGTCGATGTTGGTTGCAGGGTCGAAGTACCCATGGTAATCATGGAAAAACTAACCTCAGTGCTCTATGAATCAAAACTCGTATTCTATTCCAGAAGTTTCAATGACCGGGTTAGAACATTCTGTATGTGCCCCGGGGGCGAGGTAATCATGGAATCGACAGGAGGCTCTGACCCTGTGACTACGGTCAATGGCATTGGTTATACTAAACCAAAGACAAAAAATACTAATTTTGCTATTTTGGTAGGCACAAGCTTCACCGAGCCCTTCCATGAACCCATCGCCTATGGTAAGTATTTGGCAAGGCTAGCCAATATTCTCAGTGGTGGTGTTTTAGTGCAAAGATTTGGTGATTTGATGAGTGGACGCCGCTCTACACAAGCCCGCCTGGAACACAGCCTCGTAGAACCAAGCTTGAAGGTGGCGACCCCGGGAGACTTGAGCTTCGCCCTCCCTTTCCGGTACCTAAAAGGAATAGTTGAAATGCTTCAAGCTATGGATAAACTGGTCCCTGGCGTTGCTTCACCTCACACGCTGCTTTATGGTATAGAGGTTAAGTTTTACTCCAGTCAGCTAAAACTGACTCCCCGTTTAGAAACCGAGATTAGCAATATGTTTGCTGCTGGCGATGGTGCTGGTGTGAGCCGGGGCTTAGTACAGGCTTCAATCTCGGGCGTAGTGGTAGCCAGAGAGATATTGAAGCGGTTGGGCAAAAGCTAATTTTGTAAGCGTTCAGCCGGCCTATGTCGCCCTGAGCGGAGCGAAGGGTATAGAACAAGGGGATGTTGAGGCTCTTCAGTTGCAGAGTTTACCCTGAGCCGCATTAGGTCCTTCTCCTTCGGTTCCTTCCCATCGTCAGGGCTCAGGGCTTTGGCTTACACGCTCAGAATGACAGGGTGGAGGGTCTAGAATAGTAGCGAGGTGAGCGGTTACAGTTTTTTTGGCATTGATTTGACTTCAACTGCGGCCAGACCCAGCGCCTGCTTAGGGTTGGATGACAAATTACAGCTTGTTTACCTTGGCTTTGCAGGTGAAGACAGCGATATTATCGCCATAGCAAACCTTTATTCCCCTCGAGTAATAGCCATCGATGCTCCTCTAAGCTTGCCGCTAGGATTATGCTGCCTTGAAGAAAGCTGCAGCTGTCAGCCAAAATCGGGAAGGAGAAGCAGGCAATGTGACCAAGAACTGAGGCAGCAGGGGATTCCTTGTTACCCCACCAGTAAAAGGACTTTTATCAAAAGCTTAATCTACCGCGGTATGGAGCTTAGGGATAAGCTTTGCCAGCAGGGATTCCAGACTATAGAAATTTATCCTTATGCCAGCAAAGTTCGCCTTTTGGGCAAAGCCATACCCAGAAAAAGCACGCTCCAGGGAATTGCTTTCCTTAAGGCGCAACTGGAAAATATCTTACCCGGCCTCAAGCCATACCTTGGCGGGTTCGACCATAACCTCTGTGATGCCGCCGTAGCAGCGTATACCGCTTTTCTCTACTGTCAAAATAAGGTGGACGCTTTAGGCAGTAGCGAAGAAGGGTTAATCTTTGTTCCCTCCTGAATAGCTACGTTTATAGAGGTAGCGGTTATTGAGTATTTTGGCAGCGCTATCGGTTCTTTTGGCATCAGCCCTGAGGCCAGCAGTTAATCGTCTCACCGCAATAATACGATGCTCAGCCATAAATAAGGGTTCCTCCTTTGACACATCGGCTTTTTGCCTGCTAGACTTACGCAGATTTAGCGAAGGAGGGCGTGATGGAAATAACTTTGAGCGCTATCAAAGCGGATATCGGCGGATATGTAGGACACTCTTCCAGTCATCCAGATATATTGAAAAGAGCTGAAGAAGAGCTGGCACAAGCCAAGAAGCAAGGCATGCTAATTGATTACCATGTTACTCGATGTGGCGATGACCTGCAGTTAATAATGACTCACCAGCAAGGTGAAGAGAGCGAGAAAGTCCACAAGTTAGCCTGGGATACATTTGTGGAATGCACCAATTTAGCTAAGAAACTGAAGCTTCACGGTGCAGGGCAGGACCTGCTAGCCGATGCTTTCTCCGGCAATGTCAGAGGGATGGGTCCCGGTGTAGCTGAAATGCAATTTACCGAGCGCCAAGCTGAAACCATAATCATATTCATGGCAGATAAGACAGCCTCCGGTGCCTGGAATTTACCGTTATATAAAATGTTTGCTGACCCTTTTAACACCATTGGATTGGTGATTGCCTCTAACATGCATTCTGGCTTTACCTTCGAAATCCATGACGTTAAGGAACATAAGAAGATCCGTCTCAGTTCTCCTGAAGAAATCTATGACATGCTAGTTTTCCTCGGCGCACCAGGCCGCTACGCCATTAAAGCGGTGTACCATAAAGATACCGGGGAAATTGCTGCTGCCTCTTCTACCGATAGGTTATCTATGATGGCAGGCAGGTATGTAGGTAAGGATGACCCAGTCTGCGTTGTTCGCTCTCAGGGAAAATTCCCCGCAGTAGGGGAAATACTGGAACCATTTACCTTCCCTTACATAGTAGAGGGATGGATGAGAGGTTCTCATCATGGCCCCTTAATGCCAGTAGCTGTCCGTGATAGCAATCCTTCTCGCTTTGATGGCCCACCACGAGTGATAGCCGCTGGTTTCCAGCTCGCCGATGGTAAATTCATTGGACCCCGTGACCTCTTTGACGACCCTGCTTTCGATGAGGCTCGCCATCAGGCAAATGTTATAGCTGATTATTTGCGCCGCATGGGTCCTTTCGAGCCGCACCGTCTCCCGCTGGAGGAGATGGAATATACCACCATGCCTGAGGTAATGAAGAAACTAGCCCCGCGGTTCGAACAGATTTGATAAGTCTGGATGCCTAAGCTTCTCTTAGCTAGTACTAACCCCGGAAAAGTCAGCGAATATCAGTCTGTCCTCGGCAATATTGGCTATGAGATGGTAACTCTATCCCAGCAGGGCATAACCAAGGTTGCTGTTGAGCAAGGAGACACTTTTGAACAGAATGCTCGTTCAAAGGCCAGCACTTATGCTGAATTAAGCCAACTCATCACTCTCGCTGATGATTCGGGGCTTGAGGTGGATGCCCTGGGTGGTGAGCCGGGAATACACTCGGCCCGCTTTGCCGGTAAGGGTGCTACCGATGCGGACAGAATAAAGACTCTCTTAACCAGGTTGGATGGCGTTCCCTGGGAGAAACGGACTGCTCATTTCACGTGCGTCATCGCCATAGTTACTCCAGAAAATCAGTTAGAACTGTGCTATGGCGAATGCCATGGCATAATTGTCTTCGAGGCTAAAGGGGAAAATGGTTTTGGCTATGACCCCGTTTTCTACCTCCCTGAGATAGGCAAGACCATGGCTGAGCTTCCCACGGATATAAAAAACCAAATCAGCCACCGCGGTCAAGCTGCTCGAAAAGCGCGTGAAATATTGCAGAGACTTTATGGATGTTCGTGACCAGTTAAGGGGCAAGCTTAAAGAAGCTACGAGCAGAGAAAAAGCTGATGCCATACTCCTATCAGGAGGGCTCGATACCAGCGTTTTGGCTTTTCTGGCCAGGCCATCCATAGCCTTCACGGTAGCTTTAAAGGATTCCGACTCATCCGACATCGTCTATTCACAGAAGGTATCCAGTCTATTAGGAATAGAGCATAAGAAGATAGAGTTCAGTCAAGAAGAGGCGCTTACCGCGCTCCCCGAAGTTATAAAGATATTGAAGACCTTCGACCTCGCTTTGCCTAACGACCTTTCCATATATTTAGCCTTGAAGCTTGCTAAAGAACACCAGGTTAGCTCGGTAATGACAGGTGACGGGAGCGATGAACTTTTCGCTGGCTACTCTTACATGGCAGAGCTTGCGCCTGAGGACCTGGGAAGGTATCTAACGGGTCTTTCACAGAGCTGGCACTTTTCTGCCAACGACCTGGGTGGGGCTTTAGGCGTCGAGATAAAGCAACCCTTCCTCGACAGGGATTTCGTCCGCTTCGCTTTGGAAATAAACCCGGAGCTCAAGGTCAAAGAAGGTGTGGGGAAATATATTTTGAGAAAGAGCTTCGAGGGTTTGATGCCGGAGGAGTTGGTGTGGAGAAAGAAGGAGCCTATAGAGTATGGTTCAGGCTCCACCAGGCTTCACGAAGTGATAAATAACATGGTATCAGATGCGGAGTTCCAGTCGGCGGCCAAGAATGCTGGTATAAAATTCATAAACAAGGAGCACTTCTTTTACTACCGCATTTATAATGAAGTCGTGGGGGAGATACCAAAGGCAAAGGCGGATGAAAAGAGCTGCCCCTGCTGTGGAGCCGCTATGGGTAAATGGCATTGCAGGGTTTGTGGCTTCTCTCGTCCCCTGAAGGAATACCTGGCTGCTTCTTGACAATCCTACCCAATGGCGATAAGTTACTAAATGCTGAGTCTAATTGGCCTCACCTTACATTTACTTTAGCGCCTGCAAATTGGAGCGGTAAGCATGGCAGGGGATACTGAGGCGAAGGTACACGACATACTGGGCAACTTACGAAGCCTGGACAAAGCACGGGAGCTATTTTCAGAGCTCAACTATGACCCGGCCCATGATTTGCTGAGTCGCAGCGGCTGGACTAAAGCATCTGCTGATGCCCTGGCCGAAGACCCCCAGGTTATAGCGTCTCACGATGACTTCAAGGTTATCTATGCCCGGCTAAATTTGGAGTGCCTGTTGCTTGGGGACGAAAGACCCGTAGTTAATTGCTTGCTTCAAAAACATCCCTATTCGCTCTGCCTCTTCTCAGACAGGCAACAGCAGCAATGGCACTTCGTCAATATCAAGTATGATGAGGATGTCAAAAGACGCCGCCTCTTTCGCCGTATCACGGTTGGTCCTGATGAGCGTCTGCGCACGGCGACGGAGCGGCTTTCAAAACTTGACCTGGAGAGCATCAGTGCTGATTTGTTCGGGCTGTCGCCCCTAGCGATTCAGAGCCGCCACGACGAAGCGTTCGATGTCGAGGCAGTCACCAAACAATTCTTCAATGAATATAAGGCTGTATTCCGACTTCTCGAAGACGAGTTGTGTCGCCAAACGAAGGATAGTTTCTGGGCACATGATTACGCTCTCCAGTTCCTCAACCGTTGTATGTTTCTGTATTTTATTCAGCGCAAATGCTGGCTGGGAAATGATAAGGAGTTTCTGCGGTCATTTTGGAAGAGTTACCAAAGCTCCGGACAAACCAGTGACTCTTTTGTGGATAAATGGCTCAAGCCTCTCTTCTTTGAAGCCTTCAATAACAAATTTCACGCTGGGCATACCCAGTTTCCTCAAGAAATCAGGGATACATTACAACTGGCACCATATTTAAACGGTGGCTTATTTACCGAAAACAAGCTGGACGGAGAATACGGCGCAGAGATTTCGGATACTCGCTTCAATCAAATATTCAAGTTCCTTGAGCGCTACAACTTCACTATTGCTGAAGACAGCCCCTTGGATAAAGAAATTGCCGTTGACCCTGAGATGATTGGTAAAGTCTATGAAAACCTGGTGAATGTTTCCGAGGATGCGGACAGGCGCGGAGAGGCTGGCATCTTTTACACGCCTCGAACTGAGATTGACTTGATGTGCCGCCTTTCACTGGTAGACCATCTGGCTAACCATTTAGGGGATGAAAGAAAAGAGCTGCTTTATCAACTTATCTTCGCCTTGGAGTCGGATGAGAAAGCAGATGCTGACCGGGCGGTTGCCAGCACTGGTCTCTGGCCAACTCTTAACGAACGCCTCCACGATATTACAGTCCTGGACCCCGCCTGCGGCTCTGGTTCTTTCCTGGTGGGCATGCTTAACATTCTGGGCGACTTGCAGGAGCGGGCTAACCATCAGCTTGGCATAGCAGAAGCAGCTTATGAACGTAAGAAACGGATTATCGGTCAATCTCTGTACGGTGTGGATGTCATGGAGTGGGCTTGCCATGTTGCAGAGTTGCGTCTCTGGCTGGCGCTGATTATCGATGCTGAATTCACCCGCGAAGAGCTCCATGTCCGGCGGGAGCCCCTGCTACCCTACTTCTCTTTCAAAGTTCGCTGTGGGGATAGCCTGGTTCAAGAGGTAGGCGGGATTGACCTGGGGCACATCCGCCGCTCGCATGATATCCCAGCGTCACTCAAAGCTCGTATCACCAAGCTCAAAACTGAGAAACTCAAATTTTATAATAATGATGAGACCTGCCAATTTCGCTCGCCGGACCAGATAAAGCAAGAAGAAAAACGACTTTTCCAGGACGTTCTCAATTCCAGGCAGCATGAAATTCAAGAGCACATCAAGTTCCTGCGCCGTAAGGTCGAAGGGCCCCAGGAACGCCGAATACGGTTAGATGGCACTATAGAAGAGCGCTCGCATCAGATTGAGTTAGAAGCCAGACAGTACCAACGGCAAATTGAAGCCTTGCAGGGTGAGTTAGAGCAGGTGGGAAAGTCCTCTGCAGTTCTAAAGACTGCCGTGGAGGTACCTTTCGTCTGGGATATTGCCTTCGTGGAAATCTTTGAGAGTGAAAAAGATGGTTTTGATATCGTCATCGGAAATCCACCCTACGTAAGGCAGGAGAGTATTGCCGACCCCCACATGCCCCATGAGGAAATAACCGCCGAGAATAAGAGAATCTATAAAGCCAAGCTGGCCAAATCAGTCTACCTGGCATTTCCACAGTTCTTTGGCTACAAAGTTGCTTATGACACGGCGGCACATAGAATCAATGCCAAGAGCGACCTTTACATCTACTTTTACTTTCATGGCCTTTCGCTATTGAATACAAAGGGCGCATTCTGCTTCATCAGTTCCAATTCCTGGCTCGATGTGGGCTATGGAGCGGATTTGCAGGAGTTCTTACTCAGGCACTGCCGCGTCAAGATGATTCTGGACAACCAGGCGAAACGCGTTTTTTCAAATGCAGATGTAAATAGCATTATTGCGGTATTTTCCGCACCTGACGATCGTCGTGATTGGGCTCTTGATAAAACGGCTCGCTTTGTAATGTTTAGAGTGCCCCATGAGCATATCCTGTCACCGGTAATCTTTGACGAGATTGAGGAAGCAGCTGAGCGTAGGGCAACCAAAGAATACCGTGTCTTTCCCATTCAGCAGAGTAAACTCTTAGAAGATGGCTGTGAAATACCGCAGGAAGAAGAAACTGGCAAAGCTGTTGGACCTTTGATTAAGACTGCCCGCTACATCGGCAATAAATGGGGTGGCAAGTATTTGAGGGCGCCGGACATCTACTGGACGATTCTGGAAAAGGGCAAAGGCAAGTTGGTGCGCCTGGGCGATGTGGCCGAAGTGCGGTTTGGCATAAAGACAGGCGCTAATGAGTTTTTCTATCTGGATGAGGCAAGGATTCGAGAGTGGGGCATTGAGGAGGAATTCTTAAGGCCAGTCGTAAAAAGCCCGCGGGAGTGCAAGCGCATCATAATTGACCCAAGAGATCTGAAGTATAAAATTTTCATGTGCAGCAAGGATAAGAAGGAACTGAAAGGAACAGCCGCCCTAGGATACATTAGTTGGGGGGAGTCACAAGGATTCCATGAAAATGAAAGCGTAAAATCAAGGAGGTTTTGGTGGCGGTCTCCAGATGATAAGGGAAATGTCTTCTGGGCAAAAGAAGTTCGCGAGAGGATAGCAGCGTTTTGTTCAGAATACCCGATGTATGCTGATTGCCGTCTGTATTTGGCAAATGTTAATAAATGGTATCAAGCGGTCCTAAATTCAACGTTTACTGCTTTTTTATCAGAAGCAATGTCGAGGAATCTGGGTGGGGGTGGAGGCCCACGCAGCATGATGGTCTACGAGGTACAAGGTCTGCTTACAATAAAAAGCGATTCAATAGATAACCAGACTACTGAGACGGTATCCACCTTATTTAAACGAATAGGAAGCATGACATTACAACCTTTTATTCAAGATGTTAATGAACCAAATCGACGTTCTCTTGATAATGTGATTTTCGATACTCTCGGCCTTACCCAGGGAGAGCGTGATGCGGTATATGAAGCAGTAATTAACCTTGTCGAGGCGCGGCTCAAGAAAGCGGACAGTGTATAGCATGGCGAGAGTAACGGGACTTACAATCAAGGGCTATCGGTCCATAAAGGACGAAATCACTGTTCGATTTCCAGAAAACACTCCTATCGTAATGGTTGGCGAAAACAATACCGGCAAGTCGAACATAGTTCGTGCTCTGGATCTTATTCTTGGAGAATGGTGGCCAGGGAATCGAGAGCCAGACGACCATGAGTTCTGGAATAGAGAGCCATCAAGCGGCCCGATTGAAATATGCACAAATATTGATGGGATTACTGATAAATTCAACAATCCAATCAACTATTTTCGATGGTCCTATGATCAAGGCGCACCTCCTGATGAAAAATGTAAATTCCATGCAATTACAGATACTAGCGAGTTCCGTATTTCAAGCGATATAAGGGATAAATGCGTCTGTATTCTTGTTGGCGCCGACCGTCGACTGTCTTACCAGCTCAGTTATACAAACAAGTGGACATTGCTATCAAAACTCATGCGCAAATTTCATGACCATCTAACTCAAGACGAGGACAGAGTTAATCGTCTCAAGCAGGAGTTTGAAAGCGTCAAGGAAATATTTAAGGAAGTTTCTGAATTTGGCAATTTCCAAGCTGAACTATCGTCTCAATTTCAAGATATGTTTACAGGAATGTCGTATGGCTTACAGATAGATTTCTCTGCTTATGACCCGAGCAACTATTTCCATTCCCTTCGACTTTTACCTGAAGAGGAGGTAGGTCAAACCAGGACATTTGAGGAACTGGGAACAGGTCAGGAGCAGCTTCTCGCCCTGGCATTTGCCCATGCGTATGCCAAAGCTTTCTACGGCGGCATCATTCTAGTAATTGAAGAGCCTGAGGCACATTTACATCCTCTGGCACAGCAGTGGCTGGCGAAGAAAGTCAGACAGATGGCGAATGACGGACTCCAAATTGCTCTAACCACGCATAGTCCTGCGTTTGTTGATCTTCTCAACCTGGAAGGCATAGCTCTGGTACGCAAGACCGATGGAGCAACAAACGTAAAGCAATTGTCTGTCCATAAACTAGCTGAGCATTGCATCCAATATGGTGCTGATTCCAATCGAACAAGTGCCAAGACTATACAGCCTTTTTATTCCGGCAGCGCAACCCAGGAAATCCTTAATGGGCTTTTTGCCAAGAAGGTAATCCTTGTAGAAGGTCAAACGGAATCCCTAGCCCTACCAGTTTATCTAACAAGGGTTGGTTTGGATGTGACCAAAGAAGGCATTGCTGTTGTTCCTGTAATGGGTAAGGGCAATTTGGCTAAATGGTGGCGTTTTTTCACCGCTTACAGCATCCCAACATTTCTTACATTTGACAACGACGCAGAAAAGGACAGGGATGAAAAAAAGAGGAGAGATGCATTGGCAACTATTGGAATTGCTGATGAGGCAGAAGTTACGAGTATAATTGGCGGAGAGGGTTGGTACATCAGTGATAGCTGTTGCGTATTTGGTTGGGATTTCGAAGAAACCATGAGGAACTCTTTCGCAGACTACGGGCGGTTGGAAGGAGAGGCGAAGCAGGCAATCGGCGATTCCAAGCCTCTTGTAGCTAGACATGTTGCTGAGAAACTGGAGTTAAACAAAGAGGATACAGGATGGGCAAGGTTTGAAGATTTGAAGCAAAAGCTGGGAAATCTTAGGCCGACTGACTTTTCAGAATGCCAGGAACAAGAGCTTTTCGATAATGATTTACCCTTTTGAATGATGGTGGAACTGGTCACAAAGAAGGTAATCTATGCCAGCAAGCGCAATGTAGGCTACTTGACACCAAGAACACGTGGATACGTATACATGACAGAGCCTTGAATTCCGTAACTAAAAAGGGTACAATTGTACCCAAAATGGGTATATCAGGTAATAGCGGCAATCTTTCTGCGGCTTTGTTCGGCAAGACCCGCCGGGCGGTTTTGTCCCTGCTTTACGGCCATCCCGATGAGGCTTTTTATCTGCGCCAGATTGCCCGTGCCGCCGATGTCGGCCTGGGTGCGGTGCAAAGAGAATTGAGACAGCTTTCTGATGCTGGAATTATCCAACGTACAGTAAGGGGCAGGCAGGTTTACTATCAGGCTAATCCTGAGTGCCCCATCTTTGCTGAGCTCAAAGGAGTGGTGGCTGGGGAAGCCCACAATGAACAGCCGTTGCGTGTTGCTGAAACACCGGCTCAATACAATACTATGGGCAAAGGCCTCAGTGAAAGAAGCAAGAATATAGTCGTACCTGAGGATGAAATTACCGGGTTCTGCCGCCGAAACCATATCCACAGGCTTTACCTCTTTGGCTCTGCTCTGCGAGATGATTTCCGCCCTGATAGCGATGTGGATGTACTGGTGGAATTCGAGCCCGGCCACGTGCCCGGCTTTTTTCGCCTGTTTGATATGGAGGCGGAACTGTCCGCCTTATTTGGTGGACGAAAGGTTGATCTCAGGACTCCTCAGGACCTGAGCCGGTATTTCCGGGACGATGTGCTTGCCACAGCGGAGCTGCACTATGGTGGATAATGACATGGTTCGCCTGCGCCATATTCTGGACGCTGCTCGTGAGGCAGTTGTCTTCTCGCAAGGCCGTTATCGTGAAGACCTTTATTCAAATCGGATGCTAAGCCTGTCTCTTGTTCGGCTCCTGGAAATCATTGGAGAGGCAGCCAGAGGCATCTCACCTGCATGCCGTGCCGCCCATCCTGAGATTGCCTGGCAAAAAATGGCCGGAATGCGGGACCGACTTGTCCACGGCTACTTCGATATTAACCTTGATGTGGTCTGGGAAACCGTAACTGAGGATTTGCCGTCCCTGGTAAGCCAACTGGAAGACATCATCTCGGTGGAGTAAGGATTGATGCCCACGCACGATATTATAGATAACCGCAATGAGAAACTGGTTGACCACATAAACCGCATCCTTCCCTCTGTGGAACGGGCTAAATTCGCTGTGGGCTATTTCTTTTTGTCCGGTTTTGAGCCTATTCAAAAGAATCTTCAGGAGGTGTCAGAGCTCAAGCTGCTTATAGGCAACACCACCAACCGCGAAACGCTGGAACAAATCAGCGAGGGGTACAAGCGGCTGGAGCTGGTTGACCAGGCGCTGGAGGATATCAGGCTAAGTAAGAAGGCGGACCAGAGGCAGCGGGCAAGCGAGACATCTGAGAATCTGCAAGAAGCTATCGCCCTTATGGACCAGACCGATGAAGGAGAGGCTCTGGTTAAGACGCTGGTTAACCTGATAGAGGAAAAACGGCTAAAGGTCAAGGTGTATACAAAAGGTCGCCTGCATGCCAAAGCGTATATTTTCGATTACAAGCAGCTTTACGATGACAAGGGCACTCCCGTTCCTCCGGTAAGCAAAGGGACTGCCATCGTCGGTTCTTCGAATTTAACTCTGGCGGGGATATCGGACAATACGGAACTTAATGTAAGAATCGAGGGAGATAGCAATCATGCTGAACTTACCAGATGGTTTTATGAGCTGTGGGACGAAGCTCAGGATTTTGAAGCTCACCTGATGAATGAGTTAAACCAGTCCTGGGCAGCTCGTCCAGCGCCTCCCTATGACGTCTATATGAAAACCCTCTATACCCTGGTGAAAGACCGCCTTGAGGAGGGGGAGGGAGTAGAACTTCTCTGGGATGATGAGATAACAGGAGACCTGGCCGATTTTCAGAAGGTTGCTGTCTATCAAGCGATACAAAAAATGAGGGATAATGGCGGGTGTTTTGTGGCTGATGTGGTCGGATTAGGTAAGAGCTACATTGGAGCAGCTATCCTGAAGCATTTTGAAAGGGTGGAGCATGCCCGCCCGCTTATCATCTGCCCCAAGGCGCTGGAGGATATGTGGGAGGGTTACAACGAAACTTACCACCTCAATGCTCGAGTCCTGCCCATGAGCCTTCTTAAAGAAACAGGTGAGGCAGGCGTCAATGGGCTTCTACAGGATGTTAAATACCGTGATAGGAATGTGGTCCTGGTAGATGAGAGCCATAACTTCCGCCATCATACAACTCAACGTTACGAAGTTTTGCATACATTTCTTTCCACAGGGCGGAAATGTTGCTTTGTCACAGCGACGCCTCGCAATAAGGCAGCCTCCGATATTTATAACCAGATAAAGCTATTTCACCAGGATGATAAGACTGACCTTCCCATAGACCCTCCAGACCTGAAACGTTATTTCAAATTGATTGATGCCGGGGAGAGGAAGCTCCAAGACCTGTTGATTCATATATTGGTACGCAGAACCCGGAGGCATGTCCTTCGCTGGTATGGATACGCTGAAGATACTCACCAGCCTTTGCGAGAAATGTCCGATATCGAGTGCAGGCAGTATCTTGATGGGAGTAAACGGGCATATATCATGGTAGGTGGGAAACACCAATTCTTCCCCAGGCGGGAACTAGAGCCTCTCAGATACAGTATAGAGAAGACATATAGTGGTCTTTATCAGCAGATTCGACAATACCTGGGGCGACCTCGTGGAGAGCATTACCAACCAAAGCCGGGCCAGGAGATTAGCTATGCCCGTTATGGACTTTATAACTATGTTCTTCCTGAGAAACGGAAGGAGAAACCTTATAGTGACCTGCACCGCGCAGGTATTAACCTTCGCGGAATAATCAGGGTGCTTCTATTCAAAAGATTTGAGTCCAGCGTTTATGCCTTTAGAGAGACGATAAGGCGACTTCTTCGCATCCATGAAGAGTTCCTTAAATCTCTGGACGCTGGCATCGTTCCAGCGGGTGATGATGCTCAGCAGCTCCTTTATGAGTCAGACCACTATGAGGAGGCTGACCTTATTGACCGGCTGCGTGAAATGTCAGGGCGCTACGATATAAAGGATTTCGACGGGACAAGGCTACGTGAACATATAAAGGCGGATAGGAACTTGCTCAAACACATATTTGATGATTTGGTGGAGCCGATTACGCCTGAGAAGGATGCCAAGCTGCAAAGGCTCCTCTCCAGGATGAAGCAGGAGCCATTAGACAACGGTAAATGCCTGGTCTTCACCCAGTATGCCGATACAGCCAAATATCTCTACGATAATCTTAATCCTGGTGGAAGGACACCTGATGTTGATGTCATCTATGGTGCGGATAAGAGCAAGTCTCGGATGGCAGGTCGCTTTGCTCCTAAAGCCAATCCTGAATTTAGCTTCCAAAAGGGTGAGAGCGAGGTTCGTATTCTTGTCTCTACCGATGTGCTGTCTGAAGGTCTTAATCTCCAGGATTGTGACAAGCTTATCAACTATGACCTGCATTGGAACCCGGTTAAGCTGATACAGCGTGTCGGCCGTATCGACAGGATAGGCTCTGAGAACGATGTAGTGTGGGCATTCAACTTTCTCCCTGAGACCGAGCTCGATAGGGGCCTGGGCATTAAAAATGTTCTACAGAGACGCATTCAGGAAATCCACGATACAATTGGTGAGGATGCAGCTATCCTTGATGATAGTGAGCAACTTAATGAGGAAGCCATGTATGCTATCTATGAAGGTCAAGCGGGGCAATTATCATTGTTTGAAGAGGATGTAAAAGACTTCGTAGACCTTAATGAGGCTGAGGAAATGCTCCGTAACCTAAAGAGAGAAAACCCAGAGGAGTTCCAGAGAATATCGGACCTTAGAGATGGTATTCGAGCGGCGAAAGGGGCTGATTTTAGGGGGCATTACGTTTTCTGCCAGGCGGGACGTTTCCAGCAACTCTTTCTGACTGACAGTGAAGGAAAGATTATCTCGCGAGACATCTCCGGGTGCATTAACACCATAAAGTGCTCTGCCCTCGAGCCAGCGCGAGAGCTCCCTGCCGGGTACAACCGCAACACAATGAAGATTAAGCACCTCTTTGAAGAGGAGGTTAAGCACAGGAGAGCAGAACGGGCTCAGACCCTGTCTTTGACCCAAGCACAGCGATATGTTTTACGTGAACTCCGTATCCTTTTCGAGCATGCTGATGATGAGACTAAGGCACGGTTAAATATTCTGGAGAGAGCATTCCGAATGAGTCCTTCGCCCGCTGTAAATAAGAAGTTGTACTTCCTGAGGCGGAATGGGGTGGTTGGTGAAAATCTACTAAAGAGCCTTACCGACATTTATTACGAACATAGCCTTCATGAGCGCTTGGACCCCAAGGCCGGTTTCATTGATATCGAAGAAATACCGCGCGTAATTTGCAGTGAGGCACTAACGTAGGGCTCTTATATATTCAATCTTTATTGCTCGGCAGAGTTATTGATTCATGACTGCGGACACAACCTGTCGGAATGTCATCTTCTCACCGCTCGGAATCAGGAGATCCCATTATATTCGTGTAGCCTGATGGCCAAATGTAGGGAAGCGCCCCTGCTGTGGAGCCGCTATGGGTAAATGGCATTGCAGGGTTTGCGGCTGGGCACAACCTCTCAAGGAATGTCTTTAGGCAAGGATATCGAGAAGATATTTCCTTGCCTTTTTACGAGAAAAGGCCTGAGACTATTGTAGAAACTCTGACACCTGCAATTACAAATACCGCTACCACGATAGTCTCAATGCCAGCTTTCATGCTTATTGCTCCCATAAGAGCTGCTGCGCCAAAGTCAGTCGCAATAGCGAGAGCTAAAGCAGCCCATAACCCAAACCTTGCGAAAAGCAACGCCATGCCAACTACCAGGGGCACCGCAACAAGCGTTCCAAGAGCTACTGTCCAGGCGAGATTTGCTCCAGAGTACCTGGCTATTACATTAGCCATGCCTGCCATCCTGGGGCACAGGACAAAAAGACTGAATGCAAGAACAGGTATTAATTTTATTCCCATTGTCTTTGCCTCCTTTGTTATCTCCCCTTTAATTTACCATTTTTACAGTTGAAATCCGGCCCTTTCACATCCCCCACACTCGGTGCTCAGCATTTTTGCAAACAATTGACCAATAGATATCTATGCATAAGGGAAATTACTTATCAACAGAGGCAGTAAATCTCGCTATACTGCCAGTAGTCCGAATTCTCTTAGCTTCTCAGACAGCAGCCTGATATTCTTAATTGCGGAGGGGCCTGAGTGAGTTAAAGGGAGGTCTTTCTCTGTGGTCAGGGCTATTTTGTCTTTCTTTACTGCCTCGGTTTCCTCCCACCCCCGGTCTTTTATTAGCGAGGCGATATTCGTGTCTTTCATCTCCAGCGGAGGTTCAAAAACGATTAAGATAAAGTCCGGGTTTGCCGCGGCAATATCCTTAAAATTCGGCGTAAAATAGGTCACAGGCTTTTCAGAGAAGACATTACAGCCTCCTGCCGTGGAAATAAGGTCATTTATGAAAGCCAGACCACCAACCGTGGTAGAGGATTTATCAGGCCATACTATCTCAATATAGACTCTTGGCCTGTCTTCATGCCTTAGTTGCACCCGGGAAGTTTCGAGTTCCCGGGCAAGCTGTTCTCCCAGCTGCCGCGCTTCCCTTTGCTTGCCCACCAGCGCTCCTACAAGAAGAACATTGGCTATTATTCCATAAAGGCTGAATGCCAGCGGTATGGGGAAAACCTGGTATCCTCTGGAGTGTAACTCGATTGCCATTTGGCGCTGAATGCCTGTGGTGGTCAATACAAGGTCGGGTTTCATCTCTTCAAGGAGCTTGTAGTTGACTTCTATAACGGAAGAAACGGGTTTCTTCTTAAGTCCTGTGACAAAGAAGTGGCAGTGGGATGAGACCCCTACCAACTCTTCCCCAATTCCTATATCTACCAGAGTCTCCGTAACTGAAGGATACAGACTGGCTATCCTCTTTGGTGGTTCCGGTATTTCCACACAGACCTTTAGAATCTCGTGGAAGACTTTGGGCATCTTTCCTTCCTTATTAGCCTGGCCTGGGCAGTAGTCAAGGAACGAGATTATATCACAAACTCTGATATGGATAGTGAGCTTGCCAGCTAATATATTTTATATGGGACTTGTATAGTTGACAAACCCAAAGACTAAGAGGAGTAAATAGATGAACGATAATGAGAAATTTCGCCTTGCAGTCAAACTGTGTGCAGAGATAGCCAATTCTTGTATCAGTAAGGCTGAGGCACTGAGTATCGCAATGCTAATAACTCAAATCTTAAATTCCCGTAATGATTAGGATGCGTCTTTGACTGTCTTGGCCAATGCCCTGTATGCTTGGTCAATTCCCTCTAAGTAGCTCTTATGCTCGGGTTCATGGTATGGGGGCCTGGTGTTGGGACTATCTTTTCAGCCATCTCTAGTAGCTTAATTTGAACCTGTGGGTCTAAATGCGTCAATGCCATAATACACCTCCTTAATATCGATTATACTACTGAAGCAATAAGTGTCAAGGGTTGACAAAATATGGTAAAAGTATGAGACTATAGTATGATACTATAAGTAAAAGATGGAGAAACAAGCAAAAACAGCTAAAAACAATGGCAAACTGTCATTACATCCACTTAGGTTTGAAGAGGCGGTTAAAAGCCTCTTCAACACAAAACCTAATAATCAATCACAGTTAATGGTGAATAAAGATGCAAAAGATCAATTTTGATTTCAATTATAGGAAGACGACACAAGCTTTGGATTACTTTGCTGATAAGTCTGGTGGCAGGATTAATAGAATGAAAGCCCTAAAGCTGATTTACCTTGCAGATAGATACCACTTACGGAAATATGGTCGCTTGATAACCAACGATACTTATTTCGCTATGGATAATGGCCCCGTGGCTTCTGGGGCAAAAGACTTAGCAGAAGAAAGCGATTTTAGTAGTAGAGAAGCACAGAACTATGCCTCGAATTATATAGAATCGTCTACCAAGTATGATTTTGTATCTAAGAAGCCAGTAGATAAGGCAGAATTATCATCTTCAGATTGGGAAGCCCTTGATTATGCATGGGATAGATTCGGTCATTTAGATGAGTGGGGAATTGTAGACCTTACGCACAAATACCCTGATTGGGAGAAACATAAGTTATCCTTGAAACTAGTGGATAGGGTTCAGATGGATTTAAATGATTTCCTTGATGACCCTGCCCTTCAAGTTGATAAATGCTTTGAATTAACAGATAAAGATAGGCAAATAAGGCGTGAGCAACTTGAAGAGGCACTTGCTATTGAATCCATTTGGGGATGATATTTGCCCACAACTCATCCAATTAAGTCTAGCATTGAAGCAGGTTCTGTTTACTATTACAGCGACCCTAGCTTGAAGTCTACATATCCGCATTATTGCATTGTGGTAAATATCGACCCATCAAAAGAAGGTGTTATTTTCCTCGTTCATGCATCACATCGAATAAACAAAGTTAGAGAACGTAGAAAGGGTTGCCCAAAAGAAACATTGGTTGAAATTAGTCCTCTTCAATATTCGGAATTCAACAAGAAGTCCATCATAGATTGCAACGAGGTTCTTGAAAGAGATATAGACGTAATTGCGAGTAAGTTTGACCAACGTAAACTAGAGATAAAACCAGTGATGGGTTTACGGCTGGTGAGAATATTGAGAAAGGGATTGATTGTAAGTAATCAAATCTCTCCACACATAAAGTCATTACTGAAGGAGTAATTTACCACCCAAACGCTAATCTCTTGTTTTTTGTTCCATTGATCGCCAATACCACCCTAATGTCATCTTCCACCTTTCGACTGTTGTACCTGAAGTCAAACTCAGCTAGATAGCGGTCAAGGTGTTGTTGCGAGACATGGTGGTAAGTGCCGATTATACCCCGTTTTAATAGGCTAAAATATCCCTCGGCTGTATTTGTATGAGCTTTACCCCGCACATATTCACCCTGACTGTGATTAACGGTGTGATGAGCGAATTCCCTTTTGAGTCCCTTATAGGCTAGGAATTCATCAGTCATTATTATGGACTCTTTATCAACATGCTCTCGTATAATGCCTTTTAGATTCTTAGCTGTAACTCGTTCTGTTTTGAATGAGCGTGCATCACCATCACGCTGAACTAGAGTAAATACTGGTACTTTATTATCAGCACCACGACCACGCTTGCCGTGAGACTTACCACCGATATATGTTTCGTCAGCTTCAACTATTCCTTGCAACTTCTCTACTAGTGGTGGTTGTTCCATAGCATAGCGGATGCGGTGAGCCATAAACCAGGCAGACTTGTAGGTAATGTTTAGCATTCTGTGTAGTTGGTGAGCACTTATGCCCTTTTTGCTTGCACAAAGGAACTCAATAGCTGATAGCCATTGATAAAGAGGTATATGGCTATCCTCAAAGATAGTGCCTACTCTAACTGTAAATTGCTTTCGACAAGACTTGCACTTCCAGACACCTTTGCGTACTGGTCTTCTAGAATCGACTTTGGGTTGCAATTTGTAAGATCCGATTGCTCCATAGTGTGGGCAAACAACACCGTTAGGCCACCGTTGTTGTTCTAAGTATTCACGGGCTGCATCTTCATCAAGATATATGGCTTTATTTTGAGGTTGGCTATTTTCTGATTTCGAGTGATTAGTCTGGAATGGAGAAAAGCGTGCAAAATCTTTCCCATCAATAAACCTTCGGCCATTTTTCTTCGTTTTTATATAAATAAAGGCAAATGAGCAAAGGGGGGTAAAATGAAGAGAATAGGAAGGATAGCAGGCATCCTTTTGGTTGTGGGGCTTCTGTTTGGCCTGGTGCCTCCAGCGCTGGCAGCAGTGGATACCGGGCAGACAGTGCCAGCATTGCCACATCTGGACACCGGGCAGAGCAAGGATAAAGCGAAACTCTGGCACCTGTGGGGACAAATCACAGTGCTTAAAGGCACAGTAAGGGAAGCCACGCTGGTAGATGGTGAAATAATCATGGAGCTGGAAGAAGGCCAGACCATAAAGGTAAGCGAGGATGCCGTTAAAGGTCCGGTCAAAAGTCGCATCTGGGGTGGTATCGAATCCCCCGAGGCACTCGAGGGAGCTGTGGTTGTAGCTTTGGCCCATTATGACGAGGAGACGGAAACCTATATCGCCAGACATGCAGCTATCATTCCGGACGTGGCAGCTCTGGCTAAAGCCACTTACCAGAAGCCCTCGCTGTTACCCAAGGTGATAAGGCTCAAAGGAACTATTGATGGCATATTAAGCAGCACTATAATTATCGATACGGGCGATACATCCCAGTCTATCACTTACGACGAGGAGACTGTCGTTGTCATTAAGGCTGCCACTGGCTTAGAGATAGGGGAAGAGGTTACAGTTATTGCTCTGGAAGAGGATGGCGGACTCTTAGCTAAGGGCATTTTTGCTGGATTGGAGCCTGTGCAGGTCACGCAGTGGTTGCAGAAGTATAGAATGCAGTGGTCCGAGAGACACAGGGTACCGTGGTTAGAAAGGTACAGGGCAGGCAATCCAAGCGGTTAAATTAACGAACCCGACCTGTCGCAAAGTGGGCAGCAAGAGTCGTCTCTTTTGTGGCATACCCGTCTTTTCCAGGCTCCCGGGGCTGCCCTATCTTAAGGACTCTCCTTTATCTTCAACGGAATTCCAGCAGCCATAAAGTAGACCTCACTGGCATGCCGGGCGAGAAACTGGTTGGCTCTGCCCAGGATGTCGCGATAATCTCTGCCCAGCTTGGTCTCGGGCACCAGGCCCAAGCCCACTTCATTAGAAACAACAACGAAATCCCCTTCATATTTATCAGCTACATTAATCAGCTCTTCCATCTCGGACATGACCTGCTTTTCTGCCTTGGAGATTGTCTCGTCGCTTGCGCTCTCTCCACTGTCCTCTCCCGTCGAGTTAGAGGGAGAGGTTCCCCTATATTCTTTAGTTAGAATATTGGAGACGAGCAAGGTCAGGCAATCAAGAAGGACAACCTCAGCATCGTTTATCTGATGTCCTAACTTCTGGCCCACTTTAATGCCGATTTCTAGAGTCCGCCAGTTTTTGGGGCGAGTCCTTCTGTGTTCCTTTATCCTTAAAGCCATTTCTTCATCAAGCGGCTCACCGGTGGCTACGAAGAGCACCTTCTGGCCGAGTTTTCCCGCCAGTTTCTGAGCGAAGCTGCTTTTGCCACTGCGGGCCCCACCTAGTATAAGGATGAACTTTTCAGCCATTCTCCCCAAGTATCATTATGGGCCTTAAGGCGGAGAGTCTGCAAGGGACCCTTCGCCTCAGGCTCAGAGTGACAGCCAACCGGCACCTCCTGATTCAGCAACAATAAATACCAGAATTAACACGAGCACCTCGGCAAACTCGTTCAGGGCGCCATAATTATCTCCAGTGAGCCCTCCGAACCTGGAGCAAAGGTATTTCGAGAGCGCCAGAATAATAAGGCAAAGGGCTCCCATCAGCGCAGCTCCCCACCACTTCAATAAGACCAGCGCTATAATCAGGGAAAACAAGGTTGCCAGGGCCATTCCTTTCCAATTTGCCCTCTGCTTGATAGCCCATCCCATACCTTCGCTCTTGGCCGGAGGAAAGGCAGAGATAGCATAAACCATACCCCAGCGACTCAAGATAGGCATGAGTATAAGAGCGCCTGCTCTCAGTCCCTCTGGCAGAGCGACCAGAGCGGCAAACTTAGCCAGAATAAGGCAACATCCTCCAGCTATCCCGAACGCGCCAACCCGGCTATCTTCCATGATTCTTAACTTATCTGAGGTCGAGCTTTTCACAGTCAGTCCGTCACAGGTATCAATAAAGCCGTCGAGGTGCAGCGCACCTGTAAGTATAATGAGAGCAATAATGAGTAAGACATTTATCACTATTGGGGGCAGAAACAGACCCAGCAGGCGGTCAAGCCCAAATAGCACCAGGCCCAGGAATAGCCCCACCACGGGGAAAAAGCTTATTGCCTTCCCAAAGTCCTCAGCATCGTACTTGCGGCGGGATGGAGAGGGGAATATGGTGAGAAGTTTCCAGGCAATCCAGAATCTCATTTAAGTTAAATTTCCAATTCTAAGCTCTAAACGCCAAACAGGTGCAAACGATATCAAAGTTCAAAGATAAAAGGTCAAAATTACAAATCAAAATGCCCCCTTTCCTTCCTATGTCCAATGCAGATTTGTAGACCTTACACTTGAAGTTCTCTTTGAGTTTTGCCTTGTCGTTCTGTGTTTTCCCTTTAACATTTCGTTCTGAGGATTTCGTATTTTCATGTTGGTCATGATATCTAGTGCTTCTCTTTAGCGACGCCAGCTTCGCTAAAAGTTGCCATTTCTGCCAGGGTCTTCACCGCTGCCTCAACAATGGACATGCCCAGTGCTGCACCGGTTCCCTCACCAAGGCGCATCTCTAAACTTAGAAGCGGGGTCAGCCCCAGATATTTCAACAATACCGTGTGCCCATTTTCGGTGGAGAGGTGAGCGGCAATAAGGTAATCTTTTAGCCCTGGCGACAGCGTGGCAGCGATGAGTGCAGCAGCTCCTGAAATAAAGCCATCAATGACTACGGGCACGCGATGCGCCGCTGCTCCGAGCATAACCCCTGCCAGCCCGCCAATTTCAAAACCACCGACTTTACTTAGCACATCAATAGGGTCTTTGGAGTCAGGTTTGTTGAGCTCTAAAGCCTTCTGGACCACCTTGACTTTGTGCGCCAGTTGTTCATCATCAAGTCCTTCACCCCGCCCGGTGACCTTTTCCACTGGTTCTCCCGTAACCGCGGCGCATATGGCGCTACTGGCAGAAGTGTTGCCAATGCCCATGTCTCCCGTACCTACAATGTCGAGTCCCCTGGCTATCTCGGCTTCCACTACCTCGATTCCGTTCTCAATGGCATCCAGTGCCTGCTGCCGGGTCATGGCCGGGCCTCGGGTCATGTCCCTGGTGCCAAAGTCCACCATCTTGCAGATGAGGTCAGGATATGGCTCAAAACCTCCCATCACGCCCATATCAACCACGACAATGCGAGCACCGATAAGGCGGCCAAGTACATTTATGGCAGCGCCGCCATTGAGGAAGTTGAACACCATCTGCCTTGTCACTTCTTGAGGGTAAAGGGTTACTCCCTCAGCTACTATACCATGGTCGGCAGCCATGGTCACGATGGCCTTATGTTCAAGACCCGTTACCATCTTGCCCTTGATACCGGCTATATTGATGGATAACTCCTCCAAACGCCCCAGGCTTCCCTTGGGCTTGGTCAATTCATTCTGGCGAGATCGGGCCATCTCCATGGCCTCCTTATCGAGAGGCTTTATCTCATTTAATGTCCGGGATAGAGAATGGTTCATCTAATTTACCTGCCTTTTCTTTTATTAGGGTACTTGGTCTGGAGACCTGTGTTTAGCAACCATCAGCCTCAGTATTCGATGCCCTTGCGTGCTGCAGTGCCTCTGGTGAAAGGGTGCTTGACCTCTACCATCTCGGTAACTAGGTCTGCTTGCTGTATTATTTCCTTCGGCGCCCCACGCCCGGTTAGAATTAGCTCCATTAGCTCAGGTTTCTTGCTCATCAAATTTAATACTTGCTCGGTACTTATCAGCCCTTTATTCGCAGCAAGGAGTATTTCGTCGAGGATAACCACATCATAGCCGCCGCTCAGTACAGTTTCTTCAGCGAAGACAAGGGTCCGCTCGGCATCTGACTTAAGTTCCTGTAAACTCTGGTCGAAGCTGCTCCTGGTGCTCAGCTGCACTATTTCAAAGGGGTGGTATCGGGTGGCAAAAAGATGTTCTCCGCAGGTGTGGTCACCTTTGATGAACTGAATGACGATGACTTTCATTCCTTGCCCCACCGCCCTGAGGGCCAGTCCCAGGGCTGCTGTGGTCTTGCCCTTACCATCTCCAGTATATACTTGAGTAAGTCCTCGAAAGCTCATTTACCTTTCATCTCCCTGATTGCGGCAATTAGTTTCTGGCACTCGGGCAGGGTACGCGGTGCGATACGGATATATTCGGGAAGGCCAAACGAGCTGCAATCTCGTACCAGTATCTTTCGCTTAAGCAGTTCATGGCGGAAGCGGGCGGCATTGCCAACTTCAACCAGAAAGAAATTTGCTTCCGAAGCGAGTGGTGGCAAGCCAAGGCCAGAAAGCTCAGCCGTAAGATAGTTTTTAGTCTCCCGGAGCTTAATCTGGCATTGCTTCAGGTAGCTCCCGGCATCTATGGCGATAGCGCCTGCTTGCTGGGCTATAGCGTTGACATTCCACGGTGGGCAGACGCGGCGGAGGTTGGCGATAATTTCCTCTCTTGCCACTCCATAGCCCAGGCG
>JAFGBN010000030.1 GCA_016933195.1 Dehalococcoidia bacterium
CAAGATATCTTATCTTCTACTACCAATTTGACCGCTTCCTGGCGTAACTCCCGGTTGTACCTTCCTTGTGGGATACCTTTCAATTTGACACCTCCGCCTTTCTATTTTACCTGACTTTGGTGTCCATTAAATCCATCCTACCCCAGTATCACTATTGGGGGCAGGTCATAAGAGCCCACTACGACTTTAGTACTATTGACATGGTCTCGTTGGTAGGTTAACAATAGGGGTAATCTGCAACGCGGAGGAGTGATTTCATGGCGACAGCTCGTCATGCTATGATCGACTTGTCCGAAAACGACTGCATCAATACAGAATTTGTAGAATGTATAGAATAATCTTCGTTTGTTTGTGACAAAATTCAAGGAGGGGGGTGAATAGAAATGAAGAGATTCTATCTCAGTATAGCCCTGCTAGTCGCCCTGTTAGCAGCCATCTTGCCAGCCAGCTTCGTGGCTGCTGATGATGGAGAGGGCAATCCCGTCTCACCTGATGTCGCCAAGCAGGTTGCGGCGAATCTGTTGAATACACTGAATTTGCACAATACTATGCAGAAAGGGCTTGAATTAGCCGAGGAACCAATAGAACCGAAATTAGACGTTTCAAGCTTGTCTGAAGTATTCGTCGAGACGAAGAATGGGAAAGATGTCTACTACATCATAAACATGAATCCTGAGGGCTGGGTCATCGTATCGGCCGATTATGTGGCATACCCCATAATCGGCTGTTCTGATACCGGTTCCTACTCGCCCGAAAACCATCCACCCGCTTTCGACAGCTGGATGGAGAATGTTAAAGAGGAGATATACCAGGCAATAACGGGGGAGGTAACCCCTCTCGAAGAAGCCACCGAGGCCTGGCAGGTTCTTAATGCTCCCACATAAGACTTCCTCGATAAAGCATCGGCGGGATCAGGTCCTTTTACGCTTACTGCATCCAGCGCCGGGCCCCTCCTATCGACCTGGTGGGGACAGGGAGGTTTGGATCAAGTGGGTGACCATGCCATCTGGCTCTTGCCGTGGTTGTGTAGCGAAGACCATTATTGCCCTTGGGAAAAAAACTGGTTAGGGTGCTACCAAGTAGCTCCTACTGGTTGTGTGGCTACAGCTGCCGGGCAGGTAATGAAATACTGGGAATGGCCCATTACGGGAGAAGGGTCGCACACTTGGGATCCACCGTATGATGCTTGCTGTGAGAACACATACGGGCCCTATACGGTGGACTACGCCGCCCAAACATATAACTGGGCAATCATGCCCTATGAAGTCGTGCCGGTAGCATGCGCATGGTCCTCCGCTGGCGACAAAGAAGTCGCCAAACTCCTCAGACATGTCGGCAATGCTGTGGACATGGATTATAAGCCTGGCGGGTCATCCGCTGGTACCTGGTACCTTGCTACCGTTCTTCCCAGGTACTTCAAATATGATTATTCTGCGCATTATGAAGATAGAGATTCCACTTCCTATGACGATTGGGCAGTTAAACTCAGAGAAGAGTTAGACGCAGGCCGCCCGATTGTGTATAGGGGCGGAGGGAGTGAAGTCGGCCATGCCTTCGTCTGTGACGGATACGGGATTTTGGATTTGTTCCACTTCAACTGGGGTTGGGACGGCTTGCTTAATGGTTGGTACTGGTTGAGCGCCCTGACTACGCTAAATGGCAATTTTACTGCTGACCAAGGAGGCATATTCGAACTCAAGCCCGATTACCCGCCGATCGCAGAAACTGATGCTTATACCGTTAATGAGAACAATACCCTAAACGTAGGCACGCCCGGCGTGCTGGGCAATGACAGCAATCCTTTGGGTGGCCCGATTACGGCAGTCAAGTATACCAACCCCAGCAACGGCACCCTGACCCTCAACTCCAACGGATCATTCACCTATAAGCCTAAAACAGACTTCTATGGCACCGATTCCTTCTACTACCGCGCCAACGATGGCAGATACAACTCCGACACCACCAAGGTGACTATTACCGTGAATGCGGTCAACGACCCGCCAGTGGCGGAAGCCGGTGGTCCATACACGGGCATTGAGGGTAGCCCCGTGGCATTCACTGGCTCTGGAACTGACATCGACGGCGACGCACTTAAGTATCGCTGGGACTTTGAGAAGGACGGAACATGGGATACTGGTTGGTCAGACAGTGGAACCGCAAGCCAAACATGGGACGACGACTGGACTGGCACAGCTATGGTGCAGGTCAGCGATGGCGAACTAACTGCTGAAGATACCGCCAGTGTGACGATCGAGAATGTGGCGCCGACTTGTGTTGCTGGGCCTGACCAGTCGCAGTACTGGGGCCTGCCTGTGAACTTCGACGGCACCGTTAGCGATCCGAGCATGGCAGACACCGAGTTCGGACTCCAGCCAACCTGGATTTTTGGCGATGGCGATACTGCGGCTGGCCTCAGCCTCACGCATATCTACGCCGATCCTGGTCTGTACACAGCGGAGCTCACTGCCACGGATAAAGATGGCGGTGTGGGTTCAGACACCGCCCAGGTGGGCGTGAACAAACGCGAGGCCATTCTGTCATACACGGGCGATACCACTGCTGTGTTCGGGTACGCAACCCTATCTGCTCAGCTTTCGGATGCCGTGGACACGGCCACAGCGCAGTTAAACGGTCGTACCGTGCTCTTCACTATTGATGGGAGCACCATCACTGCGACCACCAACTCCCAGGGTATCGCTACAGCCTCTCCAATCCCCATCATACCTGGTGACTACCAAGTAGACGTGGCCTTCGCTGAGGGCTCCCATTACTTGGCGTCATCGGCCCAGGGGACGCTGTCCGTGACAATTTCAGCAGGAAAGGTGACAGCGGGAGTCACGGAAGTGGCCAGCAAAGGCCGCGGCGGGTTCAATGTTCAGTCTGATGGCACAACGGTTAAGGGGGAACTCCAGTTCAAGGATGACATGGACAAATACCACGCCTCTGAGATGACAGCACTTGGCATCGCCCTAGACGGGAAATCGGCCTGGTTGGTGGGTGTGGGTAAGGATGGGCGCCAGTTCATCGCCTACGTGGAAGATAATGATGAGCCCAGAAGCAACGATGTGTTCAAGCTGTGGATAGAGGGCACTCTCCACAACAGCGATGGCACACTGGAAGGAGGCAACATCCAGATACACAAGTAGCGAGAAGTCTGCAGCCGATGTAGGACTAAGGCGCATTTTGTTACCCCTTACCAGCAATTCATACTCGAATCCCATCTCGGAGGCGACGGACGACGAGCTTTCTATGAAAGTTGTGCGTATCATATACTCCAGTGTACCTCAAAGCATGTTAGCTTCTGTAAATGATGTGTGGCCCCGCTCCTACAAGTAATGCACTTCATCGAGGAATTACTCGATGTGGTATGTAAAGGCATAAGCACATCACCGGGAAGACTATCGGTGACGTAACAGCCCCCTATGACTTTAGTACTATTGACATGGACTCCTTCGTCGATTGACAATAAGCGGAATCTGGAACGAGACCGAGTAATTCATGGCGATAGCTTGCTGCCTGTCTACGATGTAGAAAGAAAGTTGATGTAAAGAACCCTAAGCAGGCCACATCGAGAAACGAGAGACAGGCTGTTGAAGGATTTTGCCCCGGTTGCGAGAAACGAGTATTCCAGCTAGGGCAAAGCCTTGAGGCAGAGCTAGGCAACAGAATTCCCGCTGGTGAATTGGGATGCGAATAGGAACCTTGGCTAAGTGAAAGGATGCGATGGCAAAATCATATACAGAAGGGCAAGATAAGAACGGAGGACAAGGCGAAAACGCAGTTCGTGGGCGGACAGGTCTAGATGAGTCGGTGAGTGAATCACCGGTGTCAAAACGGCAGCGCAGGCGAGTGGACGGGGCAGTGTTTGACGCGGGGGAACGCTACCATCTACTAGTTGAGCGAGCAGGAGATGTCATTTGGACCGTGGATATGAACATGCAGCCCGCATATGTAAGTTCCTCTATAACCCAACTGCTGGGCTATAGTGCTCAAGAAGCTATGGCCAAGCCAATGGAAGAAGTCTTTACTCCTGCTTCGTTCAAGTTGGCAATGGAGGCCCTAAAAGAGGAACTTAGCATAGAGAATAGGGAACATAAGAACCTCGCTAGGTCGCGGACGTTAGAGTTAGAATTGCTTCACAAAGATGGCTCGATAGTCCCGGTCGAGGTTAACTATAGCTTTCTGCGAGATACGGAGGCACGGCCTGTCGAGATTCTAGCCATAGCCCGCGATATCAGTGAACGAAAACGGGCGCAGGAAGAAGCCAAGCACAGCACTGAGAGATTAATAGGAGCCCTAGAGCGCGCCATCCAGGCTATGGCCATTATAGTCGAGATGAGGGATCCCTATACCGCAGGCCATCAGCAACGCGTAACCCAGCTTGCCTGTGCCATAGCCAGGCAGATTGGCCTTTCTGAAGAGCAGATTAGCGGGCTCCGCCTGGCTGGACTCATTCATGATATTGGCAAAGTTCGTGTGCCTGCCGAAATCCTCGCCAATCCCAATGGATTATCTGAACCCGAATTCATGATGATTAAAGCGCATCCGCTGCTAGGCTACGAAATACTTAAGGGCATTGACTTTCCATGGCCAGTTGCCCAGACCGTGCTTCAACATCATGAAAGGATGGATGGTTCTGGATACCCTTCAGGGCTATCGGGCGAAGATATCATCATAGAGGCGAGGATATTGGCCGTAGCCGATGTTGTCGAGGCCATGGCCTCTCATCGACCTTACCGGGCAGCTCTAGGTATAAACAAGGCATTAGAGGAAATATCACAGAACAAAGGTGAGCTGTACGACTCCAAGGTGGTAGACGCTTGTTTGACGCTCTTTAGAGGCAAAAAATTCAAGTTTGAGGAACACACGCAGATAGGAAATTCGCTTGACCGCATCTATCCCGGTGCGCTACAGTCATAACCCAGATTTTTCAATCTCGCCGGCAGGTTCAGACAAGCTTATAGTGTCGCGAAGCTTGAGAAACTTTCGGAACACCATTGACCTAATCATACATTTGCCTGTTTTGTTACGTCATAGAGCGGGGTTGCGAACTGGTACTTGGCGGTTCACTGCGGTTAGTCTATTATTTTAATCAACCCCAGTTGTGGCCTGGTCAGATTGTGAGGCTGAAAGCCAGTTCAAAAGTTCTGTCTATTGTAACCCCAGCTCCACCAAAGATAGCAATAGGTAGAACTTCTGTTTGCTCCTTAGATTTTTCGTCTTATGGTATCGGCAGGTTATAGTGCACTATAACCTGCTTTTTATTTACCTCTATTCGTTTTATGAATGAGCGCACGAAAGCCTTCCTCTCGGTGAAATTTTGGAGCCAGTGACAGGAATCAAGCAGAGAGGTGCAGTAACTCATAACAAATTCTCGTATAGTCCTAGGAGTGTCAATTTGCCTCCAGATAAAGCGGATGATTATATATCTTTCAGCGATGGTAGAATTAATTGGGTGGCTTCCAGACGGATGGTGCAGAATAGCTCGAACGAAAGAGCGAGGCAAGGTATAGGAAAAAGCTCATCACCTGAGTAAAAAGCCAGATTGTGTAGCTAAGATCGCTAGCCTGGTTCCTTCAGTGGTTCTCGCCTGGCCACCTATTTCTCCTTGACTTACGAGTTGACCAACGCTGGGGGCCATATCCTTTCATAACGCTGCATGGGGTATCCTTTATTCGCCAACGGAGAACGCAGTGGCTGCATGCAATTTAAGACCCTTCGAGGCCCCCAATGAGCTCTAGGGCGGTTCCGTCTGGTTCCTTTAGATAGCAGGTGCCCTAGCCTCGAGCCATAGGGGTGGATGATTGAACTTGACCTCCTTGAGAGTAAGGGCATCGTATATCTTGTGAATACCGTCTACCTCGAAAGCCATGCGTGATACACCTACGTTGCATATCTTGAGGTCAGTCTTGTCGCCCTTCGGGGCAGCGTACTCAATGAATTCGATATTACCGTTGCCTGGAGTTATTACATTAGATATCCGTAGCGAAGCGCCGGGCATTTACAGGGTTTTCTCAATGCGACTGCCCTTTGCCTGCCTGATAGGTGTCGCCTCCAGTCCCATAAGATCGCGAAGAAAGTGGATGGTGCCCTCGAGATTGCTTACGGTGAAATTGAAATGCTGGATACCCGTTATCATTTCTACCTCCTTGCGTAATTCTGCACAAAGTGCTATCAGGGCAAACCTGCCTACTTGCAAATTTGTAAGAAAGCTGTGCCACTCAGGGATGGGGAAAGCAATAACATGTAGAATTGACAGAGGTTGTTTACGCATAAGACTGTCTCAATTAAGCTAGAGGAAAAATCTGATAGCCCAGAACTAATTCCATTGCTCTTAGGGGATGAAAATTACTACAAAACAGTATTGCCAAAATTTGTTATCCAGGCGGATGGTTCAAGCCTTCAGCGAGGTGTTGCACTAGCGCTTGAGAGTATTTATGACCCAGCGGTGGTGCCTGCACTTGTTCAAACGCTCAGTTGCTCTGAATCTAAGCTTTGCTTGTATGTGGCCTGGGCAATAGGAACCGCTCTTCAAGGCAGGTAAGCAAAACAAACCTTGTGGTGGCACTTCACCTCTTTTGCTCTAGGAAAAGGAAGGTGAGCAAGGCTGCGATGCTTTTGGCGTCACAGATTTCACCCGAGGCGATAAGCTGGGGTATTTGATTTGCAGGGACTCGGACCAGCTCAATGCCTTCAGTGTCCTCGGCAACAAGGTGGCTGGGCACAAGGTCGGTGGTCAAATAGCAATATAAGTACTCTGTGCCATATCCGGGGATAGAATAAAAGCCCCCCAGGCTGTCTACCTTTTGAGGCAGATAGCCGATTTCCTCCTGTAATTCGCGGCGGACACAGTCAACAGGTTTTTCACCAGGCTGAATGCCGCCGGCAGGTACTTCAAGAAGTGGCTTTCCTACCGCATAGCGAAATTGACGAACTAAAAGCACGTTAGCGTGATTATCGAGGACGACTGCGGCTACACAATCGCTGTGTTCTACCACTTCTCTGGTTGTCTTTCTGCCATTGAGCTTCTCTACAGTATCCACACGCAGGTCTACCCCTCGACCATGATAAACTTCTCGGCTGGATAACTTTTTCTCTGGTAACATAATTCCTCCTTAGAATTACTTTGCTTTCCTCCGAGGGAGTTTACCCTGAATGAGCTTCTTCGGATGTTTTGCTTTCTCGGAGCGACAGAAAGTGAAGGATTCAGAGCTTTGGCTCATCGCAGTGATGTTAAATGTGGCGAATGAGGGCTACCTCATCACAATCGGGAAATTTGGGGCAGCTATAACATTCTGCCCATACTTTGTGGGGCAATTCCGTTTTGTCAACTAGATGGAAGCCATGCTTCTCAAAGAAAGCTGGTCTGCGAGTGAGACAAAAAATGGTAGGCATAGCCAGTTCCTTGGCTTCATTGAGACAAGCATGGATAAGCGAAGAGCCAATTCCCTGATTTTGACTCTTTTCATTGACAGCCAAGGACTTGATCTCGGCCAAATCAGACCAATTAACATGTAATGCGGTGCAGCCAATGATTTGATTTCTATCCCTGACCACGAAGTAGTCTCTAATATTTTCATATATTTCGCTCAAAGCGCGAGGCAACATCTCACCTCTATCAGCAAAATAATTAACCAATTGCTGTATTGATGGAACATCGCCTATTCTTGCCTTGTCAACCTCTATGTTAACCTTCATGTTCATTTCCCCTCAATTTTTGCCATAGTGTGCCATAAAAGTAAGTTAGTTGACGGGTCCTCAAGAAGCGGGTTATATGGGGACTGAGCTTCACACTAGTACTTTGACCACTCGATAGAGGGAACTGAAGTTGCCCATCGAGGCTGAGTATAGCCTTATCTCCATCAGCAACCTTTAGATTGACTATACTTTGTGGAGGCAATACTAGGGAGTGATTCAAGCCGAGATGACATGATATCGGCTGAAGAACGATTTCTTTAGATTGGGGATGGAGAATAGGTCCGCCAGTTGCCAGGGAATAAGCGGTGCTACCAGTAGCTGTGGCGATGATAATTCCATCAGCTCGATAGGTAGTTAGCAACTCCCCATCGATTTCTGCCCTTATGTTAACTAAGCTGACGGTGGTGCTCCGCACTACCACATCGTTTAAAGCATAAAAGTTCTTCTCATCAAGCTGAGCCTGGAGCATAGCTCTTTCTTCAACCCAGCCACCACGATTAATCAAATCGGGCAAATTGGATAAAACTTCATTGCCTTTCATCTCAGTGATAAATCCCAGCTTGCCTAGATTTATCCCTAGAAGGGGTACTGCTAAAGGGATTATGATGCGAGCAACATGTAAAATAGTCCCGTCTCCACCGATGCTGAGGATTAGGTCTGAGCCAGCTGCTTGAGTTTTAACTTTGCCTTCATCCCAAGCTGAGCATTGCCATGAGGAGACCCCATGGGCGGATAACAAATCCTCTATCTTATCAGCTAAGCCTCGGGCTTTTTCTAGTTTAGGATGATACAGTATACCAATTCGCTTCACGGGTGAGACAAGTCTAGCATTGCCAAATTTTAACTGTCAAACCTTCTAACATATTCGCGGTAATAGCTCCCCGGAGAGCATGTCTATGATTCGAGATGGGCCTAGCTTTGTTTTCATTACCACTCTTCCAGGATGCTTGGCAGTTACCTCGCCGATGATAGCTGCTTCTCTGCCATAGCCGATTTGCTTCATCTGAGCCAAGACTCTATCAGCATCGCTTGGCTCTACTATGGCTACCAGCTTTCCCTCGTTGGCAACATAAATAGGGTCTAAGCCCAGAAGCTCGCAAGCGGCTCTAACTCCCTCCATTATTGGTACCCTATCCTCTTCTATCACGATACCTACATTTGATTGTCGGGCGAATTCGTTAAGTGTGGTAGCTAGCCCGCCTCTGGTGGGGTCGCGAAGACAATGAATTCTTGAGGAGGCCTCCAGCATTTGGGAGACCAATTTATTCAGTGGGGCACAATCGCTTTCCACAGGCACGGAGAATCTCAACCCCTCACGCTGACTCATTATAGCTATGCCATGGTTACCAATAGTGCCACTTAGGATAACCTTATCCCCGTCTTTGGCATTGGCTCCTGAGATATCAACTTCGGGAGAGATTATACCTATTCCCGAGGTGGTGATAAACAACTTGTCAGCTTGTCCTCGATTCACTACCTTGGTATCCCCAGTGATGATACTCACCTCAGCTTCCTCAGCGGCTTTCTTTACCGACTGCACTATTTGCTCAAGTTCATCTAGAGGAAAGCCCTCTTCTATGATTACCGACAGGCTCAAATATGCCGGCTTAGCTCCGCTCATAGCTAAATCATTGACTGTGCCACAAACAGCCAGCTTACCTATATCTCCACCGGGGAAGAAGATAGGATTGACTACATAGCTATCGGTGGTGAAAGCCAAGCGCCCGCTGGCTTCAAAGACAGCTGAGTCATCTAGCTTATTTAATGCAGGATTAGCAAGGAAAGGAAGGAATCTCTTTTCCACCAAATCGTGGCTGAGCTTTCCACCGCTGCCATGAGCTAAGAGAATGGTATCACTCATAGCTTTCTCCATATTGATAATAGGCGGCGCAAGCGCCCTCACTGGAGACCATACACGGGCCTACAGGTCTTTCAGGGGTGCAAACCTTTCTGAAGAGCTTACACTCTGGTGGTATAGCTGCGCCACGGATTACGTCTCCACATCGGCATCCTTTAGGTTCCCTCACTGGTTTTAAGCTCACCGGAAAAACCCTGTCAGCATCAAATCGCTCATATTCTTTTCTTATCTTCAAGCCACTTTGGGGGATAGTCCCGATTCCTCGCCAGTCGGCTTCCCCAATCTCGAAAACCTCTTCCATCAGTTGTAAGGCCGTGCGATTCCCTTCTGGCTTTACTCCGCGAGGATAGGCTACCTCCACTTTTGGCTGACCGTTTTCAACTTGCTCCACTAGCTTGTCTATGCATAGCAAGATATCTAATGGTTCGAAGCCTGATATCACACAGGCAACCCCATAGCTATTTGGGATAAATTCATAGGGATGGGAACCAATTATAACACTAACATGTCCAGGGCCAATGATGCCGTCTAGTTTGACTTCGCCCAAGTCAAGTAATGCCTTCATCACTGGTGGAGTTAACTTATGAAGGGAGAGAACATAGAAGTTTTCTATTTCTCTCTGCTGTGCCTTAAGTATAGAAGCTGCGATGGTTGGTGCTGTGGTCTCAAAACCGATCCCGATAAAGATAACTGATTTGTCAGGATTGGCGTCGGCTGTCTCTATGGCATCTATAGCGGAATATACTATTCGTATGTCTGCTCCCTCCGCCTTTGCCTGTTGTAAGCTAGAGTAGCTGCCAGGGACTCTTATCATATCTCCGAAGGTAGTGATGATAGCTTTGGGTAGCTGAGCTAGAGCGATAGCCTTGTCTAAATCAGCGGTTGCTGTGACGCAAACAGGACAGCCAGGTCCTGACCTCATTTCGACAGTTTTGGGAACTAATTGACGTATACCATATCTCATTATAGCGTGAGTATGCCCACCACAGAATTCCATTAGCCTAATTGTCTTGCTGGAGCGGTTAACAATTCTGTGTGCTAGCCTTTTAGCTAGCGCGCTATTCTGGTATTCATCAATGAACTTCACTGAAGCTTGCTATCTCTTCTAGGAGCTGCAAGGTCTCCTTGGCTTCAACCTCATCTACAATTCCTATAGCATAACCAGTGTGCAGCAATACATAGTTTCCCACTTTTACCTCCGGGGTAAGTGCAATGCTAACTCGCCGTCTCACCCCAGCAACTTCTGTTTCAGCCTCATCACCTTTTATTGAGATTACCCTCACTGGTATCGCAAGGCACATTATTTCAACATTTTAGCCTAAGTTTGCCTGAGGATACAAGCCAAGATGAGCCGGGGTGACCAGATGTGATGAAATTCATGCTGACTCCTCATTTTTTATCTGTGTTTTGGCGCGCAACTGTTTCCTTTGCCAATGTGGCAAAGAGAATCATTGCTCCGAAGAGAAGCCCGGCACTCAGAAAGAAAGGGAAATCAAGTCCACTGGTATCCTTAAGCCTACCTAAGAGGATAGGGCCTATTACAAAGCCGAGGTCACTCATGGTGCGGTATAGCGCCATGGTATGTTCATAGTTTTCTGGTGGGGCGACATCAGCAGCATAAGCAGTGGGGATAACGCCGCCAAATCCTATACCTATGCCTAGCACCAGAGCGCTTAACAAAAAAAACCTGTAGCTGGCGCTGTGAGTAAACATCAATAATCCCAAGATGGTTACTATGCTGCCAGGTACAATGAGTGCTTTCCTTCCCAGCTTATCTGAAAGCCTGCCGACAAGAAAAACAAGGGCAAGCTGCATGATGGCTATCACGGTAAGGGTCAAGCCTACTTGACTTTCCGTTAGGCCAAGGCGTTCATAACCCAGGATGGGAATCAATGTTATTTGAGTACCACTCACAGTAAACAGGGTAAAAAGGGTTACTGTACATATCAGTATGAAGTTCAGATTTAAATATAAAGGTGGTGATGTTTTTGCTGAAGCTATTTTAGCTGGTGAGTTGCTTGAAGTCTTGGCAGTGCCGGTCGAGCGCATATTCTTAGTTTCTGGGATGCGGAGGTAACCCCATAAAGTGGCTAATGAAGCAAGGCCAGCAAAGCAGAAAAAAGGAGCCCGGTAACCCAAATACTCTCCTGCAAAACCTCCTAACGTTGGCCCGAAGCTTAAGCCAACAAGGAAGGCTCCCCAGAAGAGGCTCATAAATTGCCCGCGGTTAGCAGGGGGGCTGATTTCGCCAATGGCGATTATGGCGGCTACACTGAAGAGAGCTGACCCTACTCCCTGGAGCAAGCGGAATACTACTAATTGCCAGTAGTCTGTGGCAAGGCCACAGCTTAAAGCGCTGATGGCTACCAGGGCTGGGCCGATGATGAGGAGAGGCCTTCGCCCCCAGCGTTGAGCCAACTTTCCAGCAGGCAAATCCATGATAACTCGAGCTATGCCGTAAACTGTAACAACTAACCCTACCATAGTTCCTATTTGTGTTTGCTCGACGCCCAGTGCCTGGACAAATCCAGGCAGGATGGGACTTAGAAACCCCATTCCCACCGCAAGTACCAGCGCCTCTATGCAAAGAGCAATTAGGGTTTTGTTGTGCCAAATACTATCCTTTTTCAAAATAGCTATCTCCTGATAGAAACCACTCTTTAGCAGCGCATGCTTGGCTTAGGAAGAAGCCAGTTTTTATTCAGCGGAGCTGGCAATGACTGCCTGACCCAGGGAGATACCGCCGTCGTTGCAGGGCACTTGTTGGTGGGTAAATACCGTAAAGCCACCCTTCTCCAGTGAAGTGACCGTTTTTCTCAACAATAATCGGTTCTGGAATACCCCGCCGCTTAAGGCTATTTGGTTGATACCAGTCTCATTGGCTATAAGGCGGCATACCTCACTGACCATCAGAGCGACTGTGTTGTGAAACTTAACCGATATTCTTCCTGGAGAAGAAATGCCTTGCTTTAAACCTTCAATTATAGCAGAGAGCAAAGCACCCAGCTGCACGATTCTTATTCCGTTATCCTCTATCATGCTGTAGGGGAAGCTTTCTTTATTATTAATTCCTCCGTCATGCTCAGGACAAGCCTTGTAGGCAGCCATTTCCAGTTCCACAGCCGCTTGCCCTTCATAATCAACCTCGCTTCTTATTCCCGTCAGTGCTGATACGGCGTCGAACAAGCGCCCCATGCTTGAAGTAAGTGGCGTGTTTATTTTCCTTTCTATTTGACGTTTGATGACTTCTACCTCGACTTCACCGACTTGACGCATAAAGGCTAACCCTTGATTTAAAGCACTTTCGCCTAATAGGCTGAGGATATAAGCAATGGCGATGCGGTAGGGTCTTTTTATAGCTGCGTCCCCCCCGGGTAAAGGGAGGTACTCCAGGTGGCCTACTCTATTAAAGCTTTGATAATCTGCCACCATGAATTCTCCTCCCCAGATGTGCCCATCACCACCCATTCCTGTACCATCAAGGGCGACTCCGATGATGGGGGACTGCAGTCCATTGTCCACCATGCAACTGACAATATGGGCATGGTGATGTTGCACGGGGATGAGTTTCAGGCCTGATTCACCTAACTGCTGAGCGTATTTGGTGGCAAGATAGTTGGGGTGAAGGTCATGAGCGATAATCTCAGGCTCAATGCGAAATAACTTTTTGTAGAGTGAGATAGTGTGGCTAAAGTGCTCCAGGGTTTCTAAGTTTTCCATATCGCCGATATGCTGTGATAAGAAAGCATGGTTGTCTTTGGTCAAGCAAAAGGAGTTTTTCATCTCAGCGCCACAGCCGAGTGCTTGTTTAGCTCTGAATGTAAGGGGAATGGGGTAGGGAGCGTAGCTGCGAGCTCGTCTTACAATCTGGCTTGCTGCTCTTTCCACCATGGCTACACTGTCATCATAGCGAGAATAGATATACCTGTTGTGGACCAAGAAGTAGTCGGCTATTCCGGAAAGTCTTCTCAGTGCTTCGTCATTGTCCTTGGCAATTGGCTCTTCGCTGAGATTACCACTGGTCATCACTAAAGGTAATCCCGTATCTCTGAGTAGTATGTGGTGCAGGGGGGTATAAGGCAGCATAATCCCTAAATAGCGTAAGTTTGGGGCTAGCTCTCGAGATACAGGTGAATCATCCTTCCATTTCATAAGTACGATTGGGCTTTGAGGAGAGAGAAGCACTTGCTCCTCCTCCGGGGAGACGTAGCAGTGTCTTTTAACTTCGTTCATACTGGTTAGCATGATGGCAAACGGCTTGAAAGGGCGTCTTTTCCTTTTTCGCAAGGTTCTGACTGCACTTTGGCTGGTTGCATCACAGGCCAGCAGGAATCCTCCTAAACCTTTGATGGCAACGATCTTGCCTTCCCTCAGGAGTTGGCTGGCACTAGATATGGGGTCTGAGCAGGCTAAGGTGTTCCCCTGGGCATCAAGCAACTCAACATGAGGTCCACATTCAGGGCAGGCGTTTGGTTGAGCGTGGAAGCGACGGTCCAGGGGATTGTCATATTCTGCTTGGCATTGGGGACACATTTGGAAATCCCGCATGGTCGTTTTGGGGCGGTCATAGGGCATGTCTTCAATTATGGTAAAGCGTGGGCCACAATTGGTGCAGTTGGTGAATGGGTAACGATAGCGGCGGTTGTTAGGGTTTAGGAGCTCGTCCAGACAAGCTTGGCAAGTGGCGATATCTGGAGAGATGGGCTGGTATTTCCCTTCTTCGGCAATGCTTTGGCGGATTTCAAAACTTTCATAACTGATGGCAGGATGATAGCTGATAGTTATATCTTCAATGCGAGCTAGAGGAGGGGCTTTCGTTTGCAAATCTAGCTTGAATTGTTCAATAGCCTCCATCTTGCCTTCTACTTCAATCTTGACATCCTCAGAGGTATTGCATATCCATCCCTTCAAATTATGTTTGGTTGCGAGTCCGTAGACAAAAGGCCTGAAACCGACACCCTGGACTATGCCGCGAACACTGATATGGGCTAACTTTAACGTTTTTGCCTTAGCCATCGCTTATACAGAAATCAAGAATTGAAATGCAAAAGTCAAAAATACAGAGCAAAGATAAAAAGTTTTGCTTGTTGACTTGTCATTTTGATGTTCTGTCTTTGATTTTTAATTTGTGACTATTAGTTTCTACTTCGGTCAACAACCAGGAACACCAGTCGTCTATCCCTGCGCCAGTCTTACAAGAGACCTCAAAAAGTCTGACTTTAGGATTCAACCCTTTGACAGCACGGCGAAAAGCAGGGATGTCAAAATCAACATAAGGAAGAAAATCGACCTTGTTTATTATCACGGCATCAGCATCAGTGAACATCACAGGGTATTTGGTGGCCTTATCATCCCCTTCAGGTAGGCTGGAAATAACTATTCTTTTATGTTCTCCTAAGATAAACTCGGAGGGGCAGATGAGGTTGCCCACGTTCTCAATAAGGAGCAAGTCTATATCCTCTAGCGATAGGTTTTTTAGAGCTTCCTCAATCATGGCAGCCATTAAGGTGCAACTCTCTGGCATATTTCTTGTGTTTATCTGAATTACTTCCATTGCCTCGTTTCTTACTTTTTCAGCATCCAGTGTAGATGCCACATCGCCCTCGATGACAGCTATGTTCAACCTGTCCTTCAGCTTGGCTATGGTTTGCAGAATAACGCTTGTCTTGCCAGCACCTGGAGATGCCATAATGTTAACGGCGAAGGCTTTGTGTTTATCCAGAAGCTGCTGGTTTCGGGCAGCTATAGACTCGTTGGCCTCCATGATGTTCTGCAATACTTCTATCTTTTTCATTCTACCTCCATATCTTTAATATAGAACTCTCGCCCCCCCGTTATCTCCACACTATGGTTATGACACTCAGGGCAAAGCCATTCATTGTCTTTCGGGCAGAACACAGCAGAGCAATTTCGGCAACGAAACTGAGCCGGCGCTGGTTCGAAGCGAAGAGTTGCTTTTTCAGCGATAGTATCCTTACTGAGGAAATCGAAATAAAATTGAATACAATCGGGTACAAAGCCTGATAACTCGCCAACAACTAAGTTGATTTGAGTTATCTTGCTGGCGTGCTCCTCACTGGCTTTATCTAAGGCAATTTTGATTATGCTTTCAGTTACCCCGAATTCATGCATTTCATAAAACGAAAAATAGGGTTATATTGTAGCTCACCTTGCTTTTGCTTTCAATTTGCCAGGATGAAGATCGAGTTGCCAAACTTACACCTTATGCGCACGCCTTTCGTGAGGTCTGTCTCGGTCTATGAGAGTTAACATGGGCTGTGATATCCTGCACATGCTGAGCCTCAGTTCTTGCCTCCGCTTGCTGTATTCTTTTTTTGATGCTGGAAAGAGCGCTACTCTTTGCAACTAGCACAGTTTATAGCAGAGCATGTGCTGCAAGGGAAGCTTCCGCTGGTCGGAGTAGGTGCCCCTTCGTCGTGGTTAGAGTGGGAGACGAACGGGGAGAGCATTCGCTTAGCGCCATTATGGCAGCGAGGGCAAGAAGGAATTTCATTTAATTTGCTTGAGGGACGAAGTAATTCGAACTTAAGATTACACTGGGGGCAAAAGTATTCATAGATAGGCATTATTACCTCCTAATAGTTTAATGTGGGGGGCTCCGCGCTGGCTGTTGTAGCTTGCCTAGTGTACACTGGAAAAGCTCGGGCTTGCCATTGAAGGATCCCACCCACCATGTTGTAAACATGGGTGAAGCCATTGGCGGCCAATATGGAAGCTGCTTCTGCGCTGCGATGGCCAGAGCGGCAATATACCAGAATATGGTCAGACGGATTTAGCTCATCCAGCCGCGACTCAAGTTCGGATAGTGGGATGAGGAGAGTGCCTGGGATGTAACCGGAGTCAAAATCTTCTTGTGTGCGCACATCCAGCACGATGGTCTCTTGCTGTTTGATCATGTTATAGGCTTCCTTAGTGGTTACATCGGTATATTCTGACACCGTTGGCTTCGGGCTAGCAGTCGCTGCCTGCCCCGAGCATGAAATCGAGGAGGCTAGCCTTGCAATCGATATGAGGGGCAGTATGCAAGATAATGGTGGCCTTAGTCTGGTTATAGTTCTCTGTGTTCTTTCTGTCATAGCCTTTCTTTTTATTCATCCTTTTCTTCCTCAAAGGCTCTTAGGAATGCCTCGGGGATTTTGGGAGCTTGAGCATCCGCCCATGTTTTAAGGCAGGTAAAAGAGCAAAAATTATAGTGCTCAACCGCTCCTGGGCCTTTCCAGTGCGAAACTGTTAGCCAGCCACTGAGTACCTCGCAAGGCCGTTCTTCCGTTGATAATTCCGCCCTTTTACCACAGGAATAGCAAACAAAATATCCCTTTGGCATTTAATTCCTCGATTAGACGGCGAGCACTTCTTTAATCTCTGGTACCTGCTCCTTAAGCAACTTTTCGATTCCATGCTGCAGGGTCATCGTTGCCATGGGGCAACCTGCACAGGCACCAACCAGCTTCACTGTGACCACGCCTTCATTTACATCCACTAACTGGACATCACCACCGTCGGCCAGTAAAGCTGGTCTTATTTGCTCCAAGGCTGCTTCTACCTTCGCTCGCATGTTCTACCTCCTATTATTCAATCGCTTCAGGTTGCAGCTTCTGTCTTTGCCGTTCAAGCAAATCCTGTAGAGTTGTAGACTCTAATATGCTGCTTATAGCCGCTTTCACCTCCGACCAGACATCATGAATTACACAAAGAGCTGCTTGGGGATATGCCTCGGGATGATCGACGCATTCCGTTGGGGCCATAGACCCTTCGGTAGCTTGGATAATCTCGCTGAGCCTTATTTGTGAAGGTTGTTTGGCTAGAGCAAACCCACCACGTGTTCCCCGAGTACTTCTCACCATTCCTGCCACTTTGAGTGAAATAAGTAAATGCTCCAAATATAGCCTAGAAATGTGTTGCCTTCTGGCAATATCCTTTGCCAGAATAGGCCCTTGCCCGTAGCGAATAGCCAAATCAAGCATTGCCATTGTTCCGTAACGGCCTTTGGTGGAGATTATCATAGCTGTAAATCCTTCATTACCAAGCTTATCATAATAGTAATATTATAGTCTGAGCTGGAAATTGTCAAGTGAACATTGGTAAACTGACAGACTGGTCAGGGGGAATAATTTGGTGGTTCGAACTCCAAGAAGTTAGCTATTCTGTAGGGTTACCCATGTGTTGACCGTCACCCTTATTTAAAAACATGGTGCGCAGGTCAGCACTTCGAAAATTATATCCTTAGCGATTGCATTACCACTGCTATCAGATACAGTAATAGTAACGGTAACGGTGGTAGGTCTAGGCGCAAGAGGTGCTTTCCAGACAATTGCAGAGCCTTGTCCTGAAATATCGCCGTCGTCGGCTGACCATTCGTATCTTATCTCATCGCCTTCAGGGTCATAAGCAATGCACTCAATCTCACAACTTACCCCTCTTAAGATTCTGTACTCTCCGTCGTGTTCCTTCAGATATTCAGGTGCTCTTGGTGTAACAACTAAGTTCCTGACGACAGGTGGGTTGTTGGCGGCTACGCTGATAGTCAGTGATTTTGTATCTTTCTCATCGTGGCTATCGGTAACCACAACTGTGATAGTATAAAGGCCTGTTGTTTCGGGAGCAGTCCAGGTTACAACTGAACCCGTGCCGGAAATCTTACCCTGGCTGGCTGACCACTCATAGCTCAGCCTGTCGCCATTAGGGTCTGTAGCACTGCATTCAAGACGACAGCTGCTTGAAGGTGTAAGCCAATCAATATCGGCTGTTAAGCTGTGGACAATCGGTGGACTGTTGCCACTTACGGTGATGGTTATAAAATCTGTAGCTTCACCGCCATTGCCGTCGCTTAACTTGACTGTAATACTATAGATACCTTGAGGTGAGGGAGGGTGCCAGACAATAGTAGCTCCATTACCATCTATATAGCCTTTGCTGGTTGACCACTCGTAGCTCAACTCGTCACCATCCTCATCCGAAGCAACACACTCAATTTGATAACTGTCTGAGGCAGAGGGCGTCTCTCGTTCAGCTTTGAGGCTGGTGATAATTGGGGTGTGGTTACTTGAAGCACAGCCACCTAGAAGAGTAATAATAATAGCTAAAGCAGCCAAGCAAGCTATCTTTTTGCTTGGCCAGATACAAGCTGCTTTCATTGAGGCTTTGCCTTTTTGTTGATGAGCCAGGGTTGGAAATTATGGAGAACCCTTCATCGTATTAGTATTTTAAGTCCAAACCAGGTAAAAAGGCAATCTCTTGAGTAGTCTACGTTAAGAAATATGAAGGTTTGCCCTGATGTCCTTGGGGTATTTCAAAGACGTTTGTCGCTTTTTATGGCTAAAGTTGGAATTTGGATGTAAAATAGCCTTTACCACTGCAGGCAAATCTCGGATGATTAGTTTTTTTAGGAAACTTTATCATGACCCTTTCAAGAGATATTTAGTCATATCTTTAGTAATCTTAGGTATAGTTCTTTTATTTACGGGTCAGAAAGCGGTAGAGCAGACTACCGATGAAGGCCTTGAGGTCCATTTTTTTTATCTTTCAGGCTGTAAGGGCTGTGATGAACAAAAGCCGTTCAATGAGAAATTAGCCAGTACCTATCCTTCAATTTATTTTGTTTATCATGATATCTCGGAAGCCGGGGAATCCACTCTACTCTTCGAAATGCTTGCAAGCCTAGGGCTAGAAAACGAGCAACTAGATGTTCCAACAACGATTTTTGGGGGACAAGCCTTCGTTGGCTGGGATTCAGAAGAGACAACGGGCAAGGAGATTGAGGAGACGTTGCAGCAATGCTTGGCAGGGAATTGCCCGGAGATAGGAAGTGACAAACCCAAAGATGAAGTAACGCTGCCCATCATAGGGAAAATAAAGACTTCCAACTACTCCCTTCCGAGCTTGGCTGTAGTTCTGGGGTTTGTTGATGGTTTCAATCCTTGTGCACTGTGGGTGCTTGTTTACCTCATATCTCTGGTACTGACTTTGAAAGACAAAAGAAAAATATGGCTGCTTGTTGGCTCCTTTGTTTTCGCCTCGGGGGCTTTGTATTTCCTCTTTATGACAGCGTGGCTCAATGCTTTCCTGCTAATCGGCTATTTCAGGCCAGTGACAATATTGGTTGGATTGGTAGCCCTGGGTGGTGGGATATTAAATACAAAGGAATTCATAGAAACAAAAGGGGCTATTGTCTGCGAAGTAGGAGATGCAGAATCCAGAAAGAAAACTATGACTAGAATAGAGAAGATTGTCTCTTCCCCTTTAACCTTGGGAACGATAGCAGGAGTTGTAGTCCTTGCCTTTGTGGTAAATTCTATTGAATTCGTTTGTTCATCAGCACTGCCGGCAATTTTTACTCGCGTTCTATCTTTGAACAATCTTTCTACCTTCGAATATTATGGCTACATCTTGCTATATGATTTCTTTTTTATGCTTGTCACTCTCCTCATTTTCGGCTCGGCTGCTTTTGCTACGACTTCAAGATTTGGGGATAGATGTGCAAAGTATTGCAGACCGTTAGGAGGGGTGGTGTTACTCATTCTAGGGGTAATGCTCCTTTTTATCCCGCAGTTCTTACCCTAGCAGTCAACCATCGGCAAGAGTGACATTGCTGTCTCAATATATATGTTGCTTCTCGGCAATGTTTGAATTGACATGCTTGTCAGTCACTTCTCTATATGCCGTGCAGCCTTATCTATCTTATTTTGGAATCTCTTGTCTTCGGAGCGCCAGGGTTTTGGGAGTTTGAACTCAATGCATTGCTGCGCTCTCGTGCTAAACCGTGGCGCTATCTTTTGCCAGCAGCACTGAGGGTGGCACAGAATATTGGATTTGCTTTCCAGGTAAAGTAGTGAACCTAGTAGGTGTTGATTCTGACTATCTTTCTATATCTCGAAGTACTAACTTAACAAGTTTGGGGATAGCCTGTTTCACCTTTGGTGTTAGGCCTTGGCTAAAGGTAGTGATATCTGCTACCTCTATGGCGAGAATAATTATTTCCTTGGGCAAGGCTAAGCCGAGCTTAGTGCC
>JAFGBN010000031.1 GCA_016933195.1 Dehalococcoidia bacterium
CTTTCTCATCCTGATAACTCCTCATGGTAGGTTAATATCATCACTAATCATAACCTGAGTGTTACCCATGTATCTCAGCCTCCGCACGGAGCACCATTGGGAGAATATCCGCAGCACTAATGCTTTGGAGCGAGCCTTCAAAGAGATGAGAAGGCGCACCAATGTCACCGGGCGCTTCCCTACTGAGACAGCAGCGCTGGCTGTAGTCTTCGGAATACTTGAGGAAGAACGCTTGAAATGGCGACAGGTTAACATGAGAGCTGAGGACATTGCTTGGATCACTGAGGCGGTGAGGTCTCTCGACTTAGAGCTTGTAATGGGAGAATCTCTTCAGACTGTAGCTGTGTAAGGAGATTGACCCAAAATGAGTCAAGAGCTAGGATATGCTAAGGAAATTTCCACCAAACTTGGGACACTACCCTACTTGTTTGTCAATAGGCGTAGTTTTGGGAAATTACAAACTTTCTATAGCGTTCCTGTTACAGAACATATAACCGTGCAAGGCTTAAGCCACTCCCTAAACCATGCGGCGGGCAAGCTGAACAAGCCGGCCAATTGTTACCTTGTGGGAGAAGTCAATGCTCCCTAAGTCTTATATCTGGCCAAGTTCCATTCCTCTGGGTACCACTACCACACCCTTCTTTGAAACCGTGCAGCCTCTTCTTTTGTCAGCCTCTAGATCATAGCCAAGTGATGCGCCAGCCACGATTTTAGCCTCTTTGTCGATAATAGCACGCTTGATCTTCGCGCCTGGCTCGATAATGACATCGTTAAAAATGACTGAATCTTCTACCAATACATTTCTCTCTACGATTACACCTGGAGACAAGATAGACCGCTGCACTAGGCCGCCACTTACTATACAACCATCGGAAATCATTGACTCCAGTGTGCTTCCTCCTATGATACACTTACTTGGAGGCAGTGACCTTTCATATGTCCTGAATGCCCACTTCTCTCCATAGAGATTAAATAACGGGTCCACACTTACCAGGTCCATACTCGACTCATAATATGAATCTATTGAGCCAACATCCCTCCAGTAGGGTGAATCGCGAGTTCTCTCCACCAATATCTTTTTCCTTCGGCCATCCTCAACTTGAACCAAAAAATCCTCTATTTGGTTGTTCGCAGCGTAATCGTATACGAATACTTCGGTTTTCTTGCCAATCATTTCCGGAATAATGTCTTTGGCAAAGTCTTCTCCCTCCATCCGCAGAGCTTCCATCAAGACGTTAGCCTCGAAGACATAGATACCCATTGACGCGAGGACATGGTCGGGATCCTCCGGAATTGGCTTTGGTTGCAATGGCTTCTCTTCGAACCCGATAACTTTCAAGTCTTGATCTACCTCGAAGACTCCAAGACTACCGGCAGCCTGCTCTTTTCGTACTCTGATAGCAGACACCGTCAGACTGGCTTTAATTTTCTTATGATAAGCTAGCATCTGCACGTAATTCATCTTGTAAACATGGTCTCCGGAAAGAATCAGGACGTGGTCAAAGTCCTTCCCTCGGAACAAATCAAGATTTTGGCGTACGGCATCCGCCGTACCTCGGTACCAATCTGCCCCTATCTTCTGTTGGGCAGGTATACAATATACATACTCCCCCAGCCGTGAACCGGATATACCCCAGCCCTCTTGGATATGCCGCTGTAATGACCAAGACCTATATTGGACGAGAACATAAATGTGGCGCATGCCTGAATTGACGCAGTTAGTTAGCGGGAAGTCAATGAGTCGGAATTTACCCCCAAAAGGAATGGCTGGCTTTGAACGCGGCGTCGTCAATGGTTGAAGTCTTTCGCCGGCTCCACCAGCCAGTATAATGGCGAGCACCATATCCACCCTTATCTCTCCTAAAATTGTTGGCTGCGTAAGGGAGTGACTCTTTTCTTCTAAATTATAATGGATTTTGCCAGCGACTTCAAAAATAGTCATCCCCGTAAGGAAAACACAAGAGCTTACTTATTAGGTCTAAACAGCAATTTCGTATTCAGAACAGAGTGAAGAATAGCATTTTCGGCAATAGTGGGCAGAATGTTCTCGTCTATTAGCCTATTCTTACTTCATTATTGATTTAGCCAGCCAAAGAAGATATGATACGGTCAAGATTCCGATAAACGGCGGATATTGGGGTTTTGTGTGAACGGAAGTGAGCAACAAAAGTGCAATCATTTCATATTCGCACTTTTCCCCTGGAACAGGAACTATTGGCGTCCCGATTAAATGGCATTAGCGATTGTATCTACTCCGGAGTCTCGACAAGTCTGGTCACGACCCGCAGCTGGATAAGAGGTGGGGTTGCACACCTCGGATAAGGTCTTAGCTGTCGCTCCCAAAAGGCTAGCTACTAGCCCTGCCTACTTTTCCAGATTGAGACTGGTTCAACTGACAGGGTGTTTGCTCAAGCAAAAGACAAAAACGGATGGACAATCAAGTCTGCGGCGATAACGCCAAAATAGACACAGCAGCAGGGTGTGCTACTACCAAGGCTGAAACCGGGGCGTTTCTGGAAGCCCCCCAGGTGACTATGGTCTCACCGGAGATTGCCCCCTTCGCCAAGACAGGTGGTCTTGGCGACGTGTTAGGCGCTCTGCCCCTAGCCCTGGAGCGGGCCGGACTTCGCCCCTGCCTGTTCATGCCGGCATGCCGTTCAGTATTGAGAGGAGGCTTCCCGCTGGAAGATACCGGGATACGCTTCAGTGTACCCCTCTCCAGCCACAGGGTGGAGGGGAGCCTCCTCAAGACGGTAACGGGCAGTGCTATTCCCGTCTACCTCATCCGTGCCGACCACTACTTTGACCGTGACTACCTCTATGGCACCCCTGACGCCGACTACCCGGACAACGCCGAGCGTTTTATCTTTTTTGCCCGCGCTGTCCTCGAGGTGCTAAGGCTGAGTCCACCCCGCCTCCTCCATGCTCACGACTGGCAGTCGGCCCTAGTCATCGCTTTTCTCAAGGCTCAGGCTCAGCTTTATCCTGAACTTGCCTCAACCAAGACTATCTTCACCGTCCACAATCTGGGCTTTCAGGGTCTCTTCTCGCACCTCGACTGGCAGATATTGGATCTGGATTGGCGTTTTTTCACTCCCCGCTATCTTGAGTTCTATGGAAAAATCAACTTCCTGAAGGGCGGCCTTGTCTTCGCTGATACCATCACCACGGTGAGCCCAACCTATGCCGAGGAGATAAAGACCGCCGAGCAAGGTTTCGGGCTGGAAGGCGTCTTCCAAGAACGAGCGGCGAGCCTAGTTGGCATTCTCAACGGTGCTGATTACAGCGTTTGGAATCCCAAAACAGACCCATATATTGCTCAAAACTATAGCGCCGAAGACCTTTCCGGCAAGAAGACCTGCAAGACTGATCTCCAACATGTCTTCGGCCTTCCTTTGGATGCCGATGTGCCCCTTGTTGGAATGGTCTCACGCCTGACGGTGCAGAAGGGCATTGACCTCTTGCAAGAAGCCCTGGATAGGCTGCTCTCCCGTAAGCTACAACTTGTTATCATCGGCACAGGTGAGAGCCGCTACGAGCAGTTTTTCAGCAGAGTCTCTCTTGCCTACCCGGGCATGGTGGGCGTGAAGGTTATCTTTGACGAAGCTTTGGCCCACCGGGTGATAGCCGGTGCTGATATGTTTCTCATGCCCTCCCGCTATGAACCGAGCGGCTTAACCCAACTCTATAGCCTGAAGTACGGTGCAGTTCCTATTGTCAGAGCCACGGGCGGTCTGAAGGACTCCATCGAAGAGTTTGACCCTGAGAGAGGAACAGGAAATGGCCTTATCTTCAGCCCTTGCCAGGCAAAGGATCTACTGGCTGCTGTAGACCGGGCCATAGCCTTCTTTCGCCAACCTGAGAGATGGACAACTCTGATGCATAAAGCCATGACTGCGGATTTCTCCTGGGAGTGTACCGCTCGGGCTTACCTTGACCTGTACCGCAAGCTGGGAGTTGAAGTCAAGCTGGCTACTGAGGTTAGGGAGGCAAGACGCTGATTCGCCACACAATTAGCGGCAGTTACTCATAAACCTGCGGAATTCTTCCATTAACTTGGGGTGGGGGTGGCCATCGCCGGTCTTAAGCAACAGCTCTTCCGCTGGGCCGTGCTTGTACCAGCGGCGCAGCAGTCCTGCGGTGACTTCCGGCATGGCATCTATTACTTCCGTGCCAAACCCGATCTCCGAGCCGGCTCGGTCAGCAGGCAATCTAGCACGCCGCGGATAGATATGCATATGCCAGCGGTAGTACTTTCGCGCTGCCTCCATTTCGGCGAAGGTAGCCATATGCACGGCTATGTTGAGGTCAGTGACGCCACGGCAGAAAAACAGGGCTGGGAAGATGCCTAGCACAGGCTGGATGATCCGCCTCCGGTCATATTCGTTTGTCTGGACAATGTGGGCAATATCTTCCTTGGGAAAAACCAGTATTTCATCAGGGCAGGTCGGCGCAAATGCCGAGACGATGAAGACATCATCATCGTGAATCAGTCTCCGACCATCACTACGTTCCTCCTGCTCCAGCAAAAAGAAGGGGTTCTTGCCATAGTGCTCCATAAGGTGGTGACAGCGTTCCATCTCGTTAATCACACGGGGGCTGGCGACCTGGGTGGCACTCTTACGTTGCGAATGGGGATGTTGCTGCGATGCCCCGGCGAACACCCCCCAGTTGGTGAAATCCATAAAAGAGATGACCTCAGGGTCGCTAGCGCAGATCATTGCTAGGTCATAGGAGGACTCTATCATCCGTTCTAGGTCGTCAAAATACAGGTCGGAGAGAAGCAGCTTGTGGGGTGCAAAGGGAGGATATATGGTGATCCAGTCATACTTTTCCCAGGGATACCTGTTGGGCACCGATACTGCGCCGCAGGCGTGCTCAATGCGCTCTTGGGGAGTCCTCTCTCTGTAGGCACAGAAATCACAGTTCTCAACAGGCCGCATCTGTATCTCAACTGAAATACCAATGCTTCTCTTCGCCCTTACATCTGAGATTTTAGCCACATTGCCAGAGAAGGGGTCTATCCTAGTGAAATAGCTGACCTTCTGTGATTCACCATTCAGGCTGAAGAGCTGCGTCTGCCCTATATGCTCCTTTAGAAGCATAATACTAACTTCAGGTACAAGATTCCTCCTTTCATTTTATAAGCCAGGGCTGTGCGGTCAGCAGCTCTTGAGGAGAGACGCCAAGCGCTCCGGCAAGCTTGCGTACCGTTTTGGGCATGGGTTTACGCTGGCCGAGTTCGATGCGATTGACCGTGGTCACGCTTAAACCGGCACGGGCGGCTAACTCTCTTTGTGACAGCGCTCTTAGCTCTCTCAACCGGCGGACATTACTATTCATGCATCTGGTCTCTATTTATGATTATAAAGATGTTTTTATCCCGCTGTCAAGTTGTTTTAGTTTTGTTTCATAGTACCTTCGGGTGCCTTTTCTCTCGTACTTTAGTCTCTGTAGGCTGGAGCTGAAAAGGACGAAGATGGCTGGTAGGGCCACGTTTTTGCAAAGTTTACCAATCCTACTATACGCTTCGCCTCACTTACACTGGGCCGTGCTGGCTGACCACATAGGGTAACACTGGGCCAGGGATTTTAGCAAGTTCTTTTTCAATATACTCCACAGGGGCAAGATAACCAAGGGACTGGTGCGGACGGTTAAAGTTATACTCTAAGCCATTCGGTTAGCCGGGGATTGAGCTCTTCAGGGTCTAAAGATAGATTAGAGTTATAGAGCCATTCATACTCCAGAGTCTGGTTGAATCTCTCTATCTCAGGGTTATCCTTGGGAATTTTGACTCTGGAGAAGTACCTTTGAATGTTTAATTTAGTGGTGGCCTTTTCAAACTCTAAAACAACCTCACTCCCATTATCTGTCTGCAGGTTTTCTATGGGCTGGTTAAAAAGCTAGCTAAGGCGATAGAGAAAGTCCGTCGCAGACTTGGAACTCTTGTTTTGATGCCAAATCAACCGATTAAACTCGTCCCTCAGCGTTCAAAACGCTCAATTTAGGAGGCTTTGACCTGATATTTGGCTTTGCCCTCCTGGTATAGGTCACCGCCGTAAATATCGTTTACCACTGTAACAGGGAAGTCTTCCACTTCTAAGCGGCGAAGTGCCTCAGCTCCGAGCTCCTCATAGGCTACTACATCTGCTTTCTTGATGCTCTTGGAAAGGATAGCGCCAAGACCGCCTATGGCACCCAAGTATACTGCTTTATACTTTACCATGGCGTCTTTCACTGGCTGCGACCTCAGGCCTTTACCAATCATCCCTTTTAATCCTTCAGCTAGCAATCGAGGCGAGTAAGCGTCCATACGGCCGCTTGTAGTAGGGCCAGCAGAGCCAATTGGCCTTCCTGGTCTGGCTGGAGAGGGGCCCATGAAGTATATTGTCTGTCCTTTAATATCAATTGGTAGGGGTTTACCTTGATCTAGAGCCTCAATCATCCTCTTATGGGCAGCATCGCGACCAACGTACATAACGCCAGTAAGCAAAAGGTTATCCCCCGCCTTGAGGTCTTTCAATTTCTCATCGGTTAGTGGAAGTGTAACTTTTTTAGCCTGGGCCATAATTATCCTCCTTTTCATCTTGTTATCATTGCGAGGCACGTAAACGCCGGAGCAATCTTAATCATCCTTCTGGCAGCGAGATTGCTTCGCTTCCTCTTCGTTACGCTCAGGGCTTAGGTTCAGCACAATGACACAAGGAACTCATACTTTCATTCCTTTTAATATATCTCTGGCAATAATATCTCTCTGAAGCTGCAAGGCGGAATCAGTAACGCTGGTGGCAATAGCATTGCGACAAAACCTTTCCATAGGCAGCCCCCCAACATATGCTGGAGCATTGAAAATGTGAGATGCGTTATCAGCAACGGAATGAATCATTTGCGTGGCGAATAGCTTTACCATTGCCGCTTCACGTTGTATTGATTGTCCTTGGTCTGCTTTCCAAGCAACTTCATAAACCATAAGTCTGGCAGCATGGATACTCGAAGCTATATCAGCCAATGCAGCCTGTATGCTAGGCCGCCCAGAAATAAATTGGCCAAAGGATGTCCAAGTTTGAGCTTGTACTGTTGACTCTTCAAGCACCCTCTGAGCTGCTCCTATGCATCTAGCTCCTCTTACAACTCTTCTTGCAGGAAGCCATTTTTTGCCTAAGCAGAAAGCTTCTCCTTCTCTACCTAATATGTTTTCTTCAGACACCTGACAATGGTCAAAAGCCAACAAGATAGGTTCTCTGACCTGGGCTTCCCACCCCGTTTTTTCTCTACCACCATTTGCGACAAAGCCAGGGGTGTCTTTATCAATCAAAAAGCAGGTTACCCCTTCTCTTGGTTCTTCTCCCGGAGTTCTTTCGCTTCGACCTGGGATGAGCTTAGCGAAGACTACGGCGAAATAATCTTCGCCTGCTCTGGAAAGAGATACCTTTTCCCCACTAAGATAATAGTGGCCATTCGCCTTCTCCGCTCTCATTTTCATATTCTCGAAGCCTTCCTTACCAGGCTCCGTTAACGCCAGATAGGCATATTTTTGCCGCTCTAAAACTGGAGAGAGGTACTTTCCCCTCTGTGCCTCATTGCAATCGAAAAGCAGGGGAGTAACATCACCAAAGCTAAAAGGGACGATAGTTTGGGCCAGCTCTTCTTCAACCAAGCAATTACCCAGAGTATCCAGACCAACGCCACCAAGCTCCTCCGGTATGTTTACCCCCCATAACCCCAAATCCCTGGCCATTCCCATTAGTTCCCTCTCTTTCTCTCGAGGGAGATACATGGTGGCATCACTCAGGTCAGCCGCCCTTCCCAGGATACTCCTCTCCAATGGCTTCAATTGCTCGTTAACGAAGTCCCTAACGGTGCTTTGAATCATTTTTAACTCATCGGGTAACTCAAAATCCATCATAGCCCTCCTGGATAAATACTAAATCCTAAGCACCAAATTCTAAACAATATCAAAAATCAAATATAAAGAATCAAAATTACAATTCAAAATGCAAAAGTACTCCATCTTTCAATTTTTCTCTGCCATTTTGCACTTTGCATTTTTATTTCTTCAGGTTATAGCTTCCTCTACAAATAAATCTAAATCAGGCTCATCTTCATCCCCTATCCGTTGCTCCAAGCGGGACATCACTTCTATCATGCGGCGATTGACCACATAATTTTTAATGGTGGTATCCACTTGGGGACAAGCTAAAACACAGGCATCACATTGGTCGCAATCCCCACCTACTATAGTCTCCAGGGCCATGGACGTCCTTTGCTCTGTCTTTTCACGCCGAGAGGGCTCACGAAACAAGAAGGGACAAGCATCTATGCAACATCCACACGCTAGGCATTCCTTATGTCCCGCAATATCCTCAGCTATGTTTAAAGCGTGGCCAGGACTAAAGCCGCTGGAAAGGAGCCTACACCGAGCTACGGGTGGACTATTAATGTTCAAGATTTCATTTAAGGTGGCCTCAACTTCTTTAACATCCGTTTGTTCACGCAGTGGCATAGCTACCCTCCTTGTTAAATCCAGCGTACAGCCCTGTCACCAAAAGGCGTATAAGGACTTACCTGGCCAAGCGGCTGGAAGCCAGGCACAGGCCGTTGCTGATTGGCATAATTAGGTAGAAGCATAGGAGAAACAGGCATATCCCCCAGGCCTGCTCCCTTGATTTCCTGTTGCCACTTGCGCACATGGTCTAAAGTAAGTTTGCCCAACTTCACTCCCTTAGCCCATTGGGCAGCTGCCCTTCCCGCTCTTCTTCCAAAGACAAACAAGTCCAGGGTAGAGTTACCAATAAGCCTATTTCTGCCATGCACTCCACCCTCGACCTCGCCCGCAGCGAATAACCCTGGTATGGGAGTAGAGGCATCAGCCTTGATTACAACTCCTCCGTTTTGGTAATGAAGGGTAGGATAAACTAGCATTGGTTCCTTAGTTATATCAATATCGAACCGGCCGAATTGCCGAACCATGGCCGGCAATTCCCTCCTGATAGTTCCTTCACCACGCTTAACCTCAATCATCGGCGAATCTAACCAAAGGCCGACTTCTCCTGTTGGCGTGCTTACTCCTTTGCCACGTTCTTTGCACTCTCGAATCTCGGCTGAGGCTTCCGTGTCCCTTGCCTCCAAGGGATGAACGAACTGCTCTCCATCACAATTGACTATCTCAGCGCCCAGGGTTCTTACTTTTTCTGTGACCAAGAACCCCAAAATTTGTGGAGGAAAGGCTGCACCCGTGGGATGATATTGCATGGTATCCATATGGACAAGTGGGCAGCCTACCCGATAAGCTAGCACCAGTCCATCAGCGGTGGCGCCATAATGATTAGTTGTAGGGAATCCTTGGATATGCGTGCGCCCCATACCCCCAGTGGCTATGACCACCGCCTTAGCCCGCACTATACTCATTTGCCTAGTTTCAAGGTTCATTAATATTGCTCCAGCCACCTGTCCCTTGTCATCCATTAATAGCTCTATCGCCGGCTCGAATTCCAGCCAGTCTATCTTCCTGTCATGCAAATTCCTCTGTCTTATCTCATCGCGTACAACTCTCATCTCCTCGAGTCCGGTATAATCCCGACACGAGTGCATTCGTCTTCTCGAAGCACCACCTCCAGATAGCTCATGATATGAGTTGTCTAGCTCCTTGTCCCAGTTAACACCCAGCTCCTCCAGCCATTTAATCACACTAGGGGAATCTTTCGCTAAGGCCTCCGCGAGCTCTGGCACGTTAGCGTAGTGACCCCCACCCATTATATCCAAGAAATGCATGGCTGGAGAGTCATTGGGTCTATCGCACGCTTGCGTGCCCGCCTGAGCTCCTATAGTGTTGGCATCTCCCAGGCGTAGCTTTGATGATATTAGAACACTAGCACCATTTTCCTCGGCCAAAAGAGAGGCTGCTCCACCAGCTCCACCACAGCCAATTACCAGAACATCTACATCATAGTCAATCTTATCCAAGTCAATCCTGTTAGGGTCAATGCGGCTATTCCCTTCCAGCAAATCAATTATCTCCAGAGGTGCACGTTCACCTTTATTCGGCCCTATTCTTAACTCACGGAACTGTTCCTTTATGAAATCGGGGTGGAATTTGGATATCAAAGCAGTCCTTTCGCTCGCAGGAATTCGATCCGGTGGCCCCTTCTCTAGTCGCCTTGACCTAGTCTCCTCCACTTTTCTCTTGCTATCTTCCATGGAAGCAGGATATGGCATATTTACTACCTCCCTTGTGGCATGAGGATAAAACCTCACACTACAATATAGTTTTTATATGGCCGGCTCTATTTCACGCTTGGCATACAACTCACGCAACCCATCCGCTGACATCTTCTTTAGTTTCTCTAACTCAGCATCAAATTTCCCTTCCTCTATCTCTTTTACTCTATCCAGATTATGCTGAGACTTAGGAGCAAGATAAGCACCCCTCAACCTTCGAGCCGCCAAAGCTACGTTATATGGCTGTAGCCCTTGGGGACACCTGGCAGCACATAAGCCACACATTACACAATCAAAAGATTTTTCGTGGGCTTTCTCATAGTCGCCTCTTATAGCGGCTGACATAAACTCCATCACTTCCAGGTCTTGGGGGCAGCTTTTAGTACAATTATTGCAACCAAAGCAGGTAAGAATAATAGGGTAAAGCTCCACTAGCTTATTTTCACCCTCCTTCGGCTTTAAATCCTCAGTATTATAAAGAGCCTCGGTAGTAGGGAAGAAAGGTACCTGTGTTAAGTACATATCTTGCTCGATAGCTTTTTGACAGGCAAGAGCATAGCTTAGTTGAGGATCATTCTTAAAGCAGTATACCGTAGCACAGGCACCACAAAATCCGGAACGACACCCGACGCTTCGAACAAGATTATAACCACAATATTCTAATGCTGCCTGGATGGTAAGCCCCTCGGGAACTTGATAATGCTTGCCCATTATGTAAATGTCCAGCAGCTTGACTTTTTCTTCAGCCATCTTTTACCTCCAGTCTCTCGTCAGATAAAATGCGGGAAGTATGAGGGTCTCCATTTATAGAACCGCTTCTTCGTGGCGGGCGCACCAGCATTGCATGTTAACTGCCACTGGCATGCTGGCAATATGGCATGGGAAGGCCTCAGCATGAACCGCTAAAGCGGTAACTGTGCCACCATACCCCATTGCTCCAATGCCCAGATTGTTAATTCGCTCTAGAATATCCCTTTCTAGTGCGGCGACTTCAGGGTCTGGATTTGGCTCTCCTATTTTACGCAACAACGCTTTTTTGGCTAGCATCATAGTTTTATCTGTCGTTCCTCCTATGCCAAGACCGACAATAATTGGAGGGCAAGGATTGCTACCACACTCATCAACAAGATTTACCACAAAATCGATAATTCCTTGACGACCCCGTGCAGGAGGTAAAACCGTTAAGCGGGAGCAGTTTTCGGAGCCACCTCCCTTAGGCATGATAGAAATCTTTAGCTTATCACCAGGGACTATGTCTGTGTGAATAATAGCTGGAGTGTTATCCTTGGTATTTATCCTGGCAGAAAATGGTTGATTAACCATAGATTTACGCAGATAGCCGTTAGCGTATCCCTGGCGCACTCCTTCGTTAATAGCTGTGTAGAGGTCACCACCGGTTATGTGAGCTTCCTGGCCTAGCTCTAGCATGACTACAGCGGCACCAGTATCCTGGCAGAGGGGAATTTGCTCCTTGCCCGAGGTCTCACAATTTTCCAGTATCCTGTCGAATACGTCGCGTGCCACAGGAGATTTTTCCTCCTCCCGTGCTTTCTTAAGCGCCGCTAGCACGTCGTCAGGAGGATAATGGCAGGAATGTTCAAACAAGCGAGCTATGGTCTGGATGACATCATCAACTTTGATTTCCCTCATAGTCTTGGTCCTCCTTAATCAGTTACTGCAGGAGCAATACAGCCTGCCTTTACCAAGGCATCATGTGTTGCCTTGGAGTTATTTATCATAGCCTCACTTTTCTTACGAAGCTCCTCGCGGCTAATCTTTATTCTGGCAAGCCCTTCCTTCTGAGCTTCCATACCCACCTCTACTGCCTCACGAATAAAAGCCTCTGACTGCCCCATTGTGGGTGCAATGTATTCCTCGCTTATGCCCTGCTCTTCAGCATATTTAGCTAGCGACTCAGCAGCAACAATACACATCTCATCAGTTATAGTCTTTGCTTCCACATCGAGGACACCACGGAAGATGGCAGGGAAGCCCACAGAGTTGTTTACTTGATTGGGGAAATCAGACCTGCCAGTGGCTACAATTCTGGCTCCTGCTTCTTTAGCTTCCCAGGGCCAGATTTCTGGTATGGGGTTAGCACAAGTGAAACATATAGCATCCTTGGCCATTGACTTGATCTGTTCAGATGTAATAACCCCAGGTCCCGACTTGGAATAAGAGATGAGGATATCAGCATCCTTCAATGCTTCAGTTAAACCGCCGGCTCTTCCCTCGGCATTGGTATTTTCACAAAATCGCCACTTATCAGTATATTCTTCTTTCCTATCCTCTATATCTTTTCTTCTTGAATGGAGGATGCCCTTACTATCAAGTACTATGGTAGACTCAGGCTTGGCCCCATAGGCAAAGAGGAGCCTGGCGCAAGCGACATTAGCTGCTCCGGACCCATTCAGAACAACTCTCACATTACCTATCTTCTTTCCCACGATCTTTAAAGCATTCATTAGTCCGGTCAGCATTACTGTCGCTGTCCCCTGCTGGTCGTCATGCCATACTGGAATTTCTGCCCTTTTCCTTAGCTCATCGAGAATATAGAAGCACTTGGGGTTAGAAATATCCTCCAGGTTGATGCCAGCAAATGACGGTTGTAGCCATAAAGCCGCTTGGATAATCTCATCGGGGTCTTTGGTGCCAAGACAAATGGGCACTGCGTCTACCCCACCAAGGTATTTGAATAACAAACATTTCCCTTCCATCACGGGATAGCCTGCCCTAGGTCCAATGTCTCCCAAGCCGAGTACCCGAGTGCAATCAGAAACCACAGCCACAGTGTTCCCTCTGTTGGTGAACTCGTGAAACTTTGATTCATCTGCTTTTATCGCCCTACAAGGCTCAGCAACCCCAGGGGTATAATAGATAGCGAAGTCATTAAAGTCACGGACTTGGCATTTGGGCACTGTTTGCATTTTTCCACGGTAAAATGCGTGCAGTTTCATAGCATCTTGCGCTGGTTTCTTTGCTTTGGCCAAAAGCTCTTCCTTGGTTACTTTCTGTGCCATAACTCCCTCCTTTGATTCTTGCATGCCATTTGAAGCATCTAAAGCCTAATGTCCTGTAAAAGGATTTTATGATAGCAGCCTTTTCAAGCCGAAACAAGGGGTGTGCTAGCTTGTATTGATAATTGCTATACTGTTGTTAATGTCTTACCAGGCCAAACTGACACAATTCACCTCTCAGTTAGGGTCAAAAGGAATACCCTCTTCAGAATAGCATATAAGGCTGATAGAAGCTTACGACCTGCAGCCACAACGATATGCATCTTGGGTTTACCTTGACAACACAGCGTTGGAAGTAAGCTCGATACCTAGGCACAGTCATGACAAATACTACGGAAAGCATCCAGATAAGACTTCTTACGTACTTGCTGCCATCATAGCTCATCTTGGGATGTTCCCGGTTATGATTACCAGCCTGGAAACTTTGAGAGCACCAGCCGCCGTTTGCGATTTACCAGGTATAGTCTAGGCTGCAAACTTGTATATTGAGCCCCAATATGGTTGGTTAGGCTTCAAGCCAATCGCAAAGATGGCGAGCTAAAGCCTTCTTCCTAATGATAGCTCGAATGTAACTTGCGATCTGCTCAATATTATAAGCGCAGGGTAATATCTAAGATAAAGCTCTTAGAGCTTCCTTCTGAATTTTGAATAGCTCGTTGGTTCCTTCATGGGCTAATGAAAGAAGGGAATCAGCAGCTTCTTTGGAGAAAGGTCTACCTTCAGCAGTCCCTTGAATTTCCACAAACTCGTTTTCGTCTGTCATTACCACGTTGAAATCAACTTCAGTGAGGTAATCCTCTTCGTAGCAAAGGTCGAGTAGCATGTTACCATCCACAATGCCAACGCTGGTAGCAGCTATCATTCTATTGAGCGGCATAAAGGGCAAAAAGCCTTGCTTTCTCAGATTGTGGCAGGCTTGAAATAGAGCGACATACCCACCAGTGATAGCTGCTGTCCTGGTGCCACCATCTGCTTGCAACACATCACAATCCACAATGAAGGTCTTCTCTCCCAGGGAAGCTAAGTTAATTGCTGCCCTTAAACTGCGACCAATAAGGCGTTGGATTTCCTGGCTTCTTCCTCCCACTTTATCACGGGGTATGCGAGTCAGTGTGGAGCGAGGCAGCATAGCATATTCAGCAGTAACCCAGCCCTCACCGCTACCTCTGAGGAAATGGGGTACTCTCTCCTCTATGCTTACGGAGCACACAATCCTTGTCTGCCCTAGCTCTATCAGAACTGAACCCTCAGCGAAGCTCTGATAGCCCAATGTTATGTGCACTGGGCGAAGTTCATTATTAGCTCGATTATCTATCCTTGGCATAAAATCTCCTCTTCTTCCTACTGTTGATATTATAAACCAACTGCGCTAAAATGCTGAAAAATATTGTACGGGGAGTTCTCAAAATGAGCAAATTTAAACTAAGCTGCCTTATAATCTGTCTTCTGCTAGGTCTGACAATGTTTGGCGGACTGGTAAGTCAGCAAACAATTGCAGCCCAATCGGAGGAGGAAAGCTCCTTGCCTGAAGAAAGAGTCGAGTTCGAAGTCACATATCCCGTACGGCGCGGGCCAGCTGATTCTTCTTTTTCGTTCCCAATCAAGTTATCTTATATCGGTGGAGAAGAGCCACAGAATTTTGAACTTTTAGCTACGGGACCTCCTGGATGGACAACGCGTATAACGCAGTCTATAAACGAGACAGAACAGGTATCGGCTATTCGCCTCGACCCAAGCAGCACATATCCACAGAATCTTGCAGTTACTGCTATATCACCGTATTGGCTATACCCAGAGCCGGGAGACTATACTATAAAACTGGAAGCTGCTGCGGGGGATGTCAAATCCAGCGTTGATCTTACAGCTAGAATCACTGCCAGGTATGGCTTCCTGGCCGAGACAGAGACCGGGCGGCTCAATATTAAGGCTACAGCCGGGAAGGAGAGCTATTTCACTATCATACTCACCAATTCGGGAACAGATGATTTCAACAAAATAACATTCTATTCAAGCAAGCCATCTGGAATCGCCAATGAAGAGTGGAGAATAACCTTTAATCCGGATAAGATAGAGAGCTTGGCTCCGCTGGAGCAGCGGGAGATTGAAGTTACCGTACAGCCACCGTCCAAGGCTATAGCTGGAGACTATATGACGACTCTGCAATTTGATACCGACCCAAACACCTCAACCGCACCCCCTGAATTGGATATAAGGGTGACAGTAGGAACAGCTACCAGATGGGGGTGGATAGGGGCCGGCATCGTAGTTGCTGTCGTAGCTGGCTTGGCGGTAGGCTTTAAAAAATTGGGCAGGCGATAAGGAATGGGGCAAGTTGTTGTCGAGACAAAAGATTTAACCAAAGCCTATAATGGTTTTACCGCTGTTGACAGGCTCAATCTTCGTATAGAAGAAGGTGAAATTTTTGGTTTTCTCGGCCCTAATGGCGCAGGTAAAACGACGACCATGTTAATGCTTCTGGGGCTTACTGAGCCTAGCTCAGGGACAGCGCGAGTTTGCGGCTATGACCCAACCAGAGAACCCCTAAAGGTAAAGCGTATAGTTGGCTATCTGCCAGAAAAGTTCGGCTTTTATGAAGACCTAACTCCAAGGCAAAATCTGAGATATACTGCCGAATTAAATAGACTGCCAAAGGGGAAAATCGAGGAGGTCATAAACGACCTCCTGGCTACAGTGGATTTATCTCAGGTGGCAGACCAGGAGGTTAGCAAGCTCTCCCGGGGGATGAAACAGAGATTAGGTATGGCTGATATATGGATTAAGGAGCCCAAGCTTGTCTTTCTCGATGAACCCACCTCTGGTATAGACCCCAACGGCATTGATGATATCCTCAACCTCATAGTGAAGATGGCTAAAAAAGGGATGACTGTTATCTTTTGCTCCCACCAATTACCTCAAGTGCAGAAGATATGTACTCAGGTAGGCATATTAGCCAGGGGGCATCTAGTAGCTGAAGGGCCTATAGCCCGCTTGGGAAAGCAGGCTATAGGTGGCGGGCAATATCGCATTGAGGCTGAGGTAGCTCAAGAGAGTCCCGAACTTATCGATTCCATAAAACATGTTGAAGGGGTGATGGAGATGCAAAGTTCTGGCAACTCCCTACTTATTAGCTGTACTAAGGATTTGAGAGGACAAATAGCCAAGGTGATTGTAGATAGTGGCAGCCTACTGGTTGGAATGAAAATCGAAGAATATAGCCTGGAGAGGATTTACAAAAAGTACTCTAAAGGGGATTAGTTATGTATGCTATTTTTCGCAAGGAGCTGGCTGACCATCTTGCTAGCAAAAGATTCTTAATCCTCTTTATGCTAGTTTTATTGGCGGCAATATTCGCTACTTATACAGCTATTCAAAATATAAGAGGCGTGGTGACTCCAAGCACCGAATTTATCTTTCTCAGAATCTTCACTCTCTCTGGCGGAGCGTCGCTATCTTTCCTCTTCTTCCTGGCCCTTTTTATCCCCATTATAAGCATAGCCCTCGGTTTCGATGCCGTAAATAGTGAGCGAACTAGCGGCAATCTGAGCCGTCTTTTATCACAACCAATCTATCGCGATTCGGTAATCAATGGCAAGTTTCTTGCCGGGTTAGCTATCCTGTCCATTATTATAGTAAGCGTAATTGCTATCGTCGCCGGATTGGGGCTTCGCATCGTTGGCGTGCCACCAGGCTCGGATGAGATTCTGCGGCTCGTATTATTTACCCTGATAAGCGTAATTTACGGAGCCTTCTGGATGGCGTTGGCCGTTCTTTTCTCCGTTTTGTTCAAATCCTCCACCACTTCCATACTGGCTTCCATAGGCTTGTGGCTGTTCCTCTTCGTCTTTATGGGCGTGATTGCTAGCGCCATTGCTAACACCATAGTACCAGTTGATCAGAATTCCACCATGGGAGTGATAGCCACACATTATGAAATCTCAGGGGCAATTGGACGCATTTCTCCCGCAACTCTTTATGGCGAAGCTACCTCCGCCCTGTTAACTCCTGAGCAGGCTAGTTTTAACCCAGCACTAATACTGATGAGCACCTTTACCGGAAGGATGGAGACTCCTCTCCCCTTCAGCCAGAGTCTTTTGCTCGCCTGGCCCCAGATAGTAGGCATAATTGCTTTGGCAGCTATATGCTTCGCTATCTCCTACACAAGATTTATGCGGGAGGAGATAAGGTCAATATAGATTTTCTTACTTCTCCATCGGTAATGAGCTCAATAGTGCCATCCTCATCCGCTCGATAGACCTTGTCCTTGCCTAACCTACCTTCCAGCCTCTCCACTACCTCAGAGCCGGAGTGCTCAAAGGGATTATTTGCCCCACTGAAATAACGGCTATTCCAGGTCCAACTGCTGCCAAAAACCGTTAGAATATCCGTGTCCACTGGCTGATTAAGCTCCAGCTTGGCCTCTTATCTTATATCAGTGGCAACTGGAAAACTAATTCCAGCACCATCCACCAGCAACTACCAGTTGCATCAATGTGGCCTCTTTTATCTTTTCCAGTGACAGAAGCTGGTCAAAAATGTCTTTAGCTTATTGCAGGAGCTTGCAATTGAGTAATCGGGGTGCTCGGTGACGAACCGTTAACCTGTGGTCTCTTTATGTCAACATCGCCACTGGTATCCTGGATTCCAGGTTCCACAGCATCGGATTTGTTCTCGATGCTGTCATTGTCCAGCCTATCAGGTGTAACTACAGATTCAAGGTTGTCATTCTCGCTCTCATCTCCAGGTTCCACAGCATCGGATTTGTCCCCGATGCTGTCATTGTCCAGCCTGTCAGGCGTAACTACAGGTTCAAGCTTATCCTCCTTGCTCTCATCACCAGGTTCCACATCATCGGATTTGTCCCCGATGCTGTCATTGTCCAGATTGTCAGGTGTAACCACAGGTTCAAGGTTATCATCCTTGCTCACATCACCAGGTTCCCCGTCAGGAACATCATCATGGGTATCCGTATTATCGACACTACCGTCGGCATCCCTGTAGTCATCCCTGGCTTTGATACCTTGCGTAGTCGGCTCAATAGGCACTGCCCTTTCTTCGGCCAGCTCCGTCACCACTACCTTTTCCGGCACCAAATCCCCAAGTGACTCTATCTTGACTACCGTGCAGCTCACCACGTCCTCATCCTCGATATTCAAATTGATGTGAACCACCCAGCCCTCTCCTGCCACATCGCTAAGTTCTTCGCTATATTCGAAGATTACCCTGCCCCCAGATTTGCTCACAATATTGAAGCTTGCTGCCTCTTGGGTGATATACCGCAAGGCAAGGATGTACTCGCCAGCCACAGGCTGTGCTATAGATATTACCTGAGTACCATTCTCCAATAATGAAGATTTCGAATCCGTTATCTGATTAAATGACAAACCACTGGGCAGATATCCCGTACTCGACCCGGTGGGATCACATACTGAGCCAACTGCAGGCATATCCGTGGTGATTATGAGTTCAGACTTAGGTTCAGCCATTCTTTCCGGTTTGGAAGGAGCAGCCCCTACTTCCACCTGGGCCTGCTGATTTGCCGCCAGGTCTACCTTCTCGCCTTGTGCTATAACACTCACCAGGCCTTCGCTTGTAGTTACCTTTGTTGCACCCGCTTCATTCACATCTACGGCAAATAGCGTGCCGCATGCTGTGACACTGGCTGATGGAGTCTCTATCTCATAATATGAAGTGGTGCTAATCTTTTCCACATGGCTCCAGGTTCTCCCCTGGAATTGTTTGACCACAATTCTAGACGATTCTCCGTCAGCAAATCCCATTTGCTCGATTCCTACAAGAGTATCGGGCTCAAGTTTAATGGTGCTACCTTCAAAGAAAGTGAGCACGGCATGGGCATCCCCGGCAGTTTTGACCTTGGTATCCATCGTTAAGGTCATATCATCAGTGCCTGACTGCCAGCTATCCGCACCTTCCTTCTGGAATTCAACGCTACCATTCAGCACGCTGAGGGTACAGCTAGATGCCATGGCAGGAGGTGGTGCTATAAAATCTAGCCCGCTGCGCAGTAAAACACCAGCGATAATTATGACTATCAGAGCTGCCGTCAGTGGAATGGCCACCCTTCTGGCTCTAATGGTATGCTGCAATTCTTGCCATACTCTAGCCAGCCCATTGCCCTTACCAGCTTGGGGTGCCTTGCTTGGGACAGACTCTGGACTTAAGCGAGCGATTAAACTGGCTTTCGACGTTTTGCTAAACTCCTCCGAAGGCGATACCCTGGGGATTCTGGAAACCAACAGCGCCATCTGCAACAGAGGCTCAAGCTGTTTCTGCATATCTGATGGATACCCAGCCAGGCATGCCTCGAGAGTCTCACCCATCCTCACCCGGGCGATACATTCATCTAAAACCTTGGATAACCTGGCTCCCATTTCTAAACCTCTTTGCCTAGTTGCTGCCGAAGCGTATTCAATGCTCTCATTTGCAGTACTCTTATAGCGTTTTGACTCTTACCAGTAATTCTCTCAATTTCAGGGTTATCCAGACCCTCAACGAACTTCAATATGATGACCTGCTTTTGCTTCTCAGGCAGGCGGGATATTCTTTCTAATGTCTGTTCCCACTGTGATTTTACTTCTGCTTCCTTCTGAACATCCCCGGGCTCGGGCAGCCTTTCCGCCTCCGTCTCTATGGCCAGGTGTTTCTGGGTGCTACGGAAATTGTCAACCACCTGGTTGTGCGCAATCCGATAAAGCCATGATGAAAAAGTCTGCTCTTTACCTTTGCAGGAATTGATTGCCTTCCATGCCTTGACGAATACCTCCTGAGTAATATCCTCTGCTATCATCTGATCCCTCATGTGATAGAAAACATAGCGGTAAATTGGGTCAAGATAGATACCATACAGGTCTCCGAAGGCATCCACATCGCCACCAGTAGCCTTTTTCACCAACTCCGGAATTTCGGGCTGGCCCTGGACTACAGTTCCGTCAATTCCTTGAACGATACCCTCCCTTTGGTAATTAATACGGATATCCTCCATTGTTTGTTACACCAAAAACACCTAGTTTGGCTATATTGCGAATATATTCGTCAACACTTTCACAACCACAAAGCTACGCTTCCGCAATCTACAAGTCCCTGATGTACAAGCGGTTAATAAATCCCCACAATCTGATGCCAAGCTCTGCCACATTGTTATAACGAATATTAAGCCAAAAAGATAGACATTACCCTTACCGTGTTAATTTGCTTGTAACATTTTTTGCCTTTTTACCGTAATAGAGGGTGAAGCTCAGAAGGGGGGTGACCATGGGTAACCGATAATTCTTAGATACAAATGCTTTATCCGATTATAAACAAGGAGGTAAGAATTGAAAAAAGTAAAATTGGCGCTACTTGCTTCAATCATGGCACTGGCTATATTGCTCCCGCTCAATGCCGCCGTCGCAGCTCAACCACAGTTGGCCAGCGACATAACGCCACAGCTAAAACTGGCTTTGGCCATCAAAGCCCCCGACATAGCTGGAGTTGGCCTGCCGGTGACCATTACAGTGGTTGAGAAATACACCGGGAAACCAGTTCCTAAAGCCGGTGTTTGGGCAGTAGATGTTAAGGACATAGAAAACGGGACCAGCGATGCTGAGGACTACGCCTCTCTGGCTGAGGAGTATGGTCAATTCCTGGGCTGGACAAATAAAGATGGCAATGTGTCCCACCGATTCAAAGAAGCAGGGCAGTATGTACTGGTAGCAGTCAAGAAAGGATTCATTCCCGGCTTCGCCATGATAACGGTCAAACCGCTTAAAGCGCTGGCCATTAAGGCTCCCGGTGTTGCCGGAGTTGGCCTGCCGGTGACCATTACAGTGGTTGAGAAATA
>JAFGBN010000032.1 GCA_016933195.1 Dehalococcoidia bacterium
CTTTCTCATCCTGATAACTCCTCATGGTAGGTTAATATCATCACTAATCATAACCTGAGTGTTACCCATGTATCTCAGCCTCCGCATCCTACATGCTATTCGTGATAGAGGAGTATTGCCAGGTTTTCAACGCAATATTGGTAAACTGGTTGATTAAAGCTTGAACCGCCCTGGCTTCGGAGAAAAGGAAAAGCACGCGGGTATTCTCTGACCTGAGTAATGCGCCTGTTATCTATCGGCAGATTAGAGAAATGATTAAGGTTAGGGAATTTCACTTAGAATAGGATGTGCATGCCTAAACTCTAGCAAAGCTGGGTGGGCGGTATTCATAAAGTTTGTACATGATATAGAGTAGACCTTAGTTAGGAGCAAATAATTATGTTGTATGGGAACACTGGTTTTGGAGGTGAGGGGGGGGGTATATGACTAAAGAATTGGCAGGAATGGAACATCAAACATAGTGTTCCTTTATTTTCTCCGTTAGCAGGGGGACTAATTGATGTAAATCAGCTACCATGCCATAGTCTGCGATTTCAAATATTGGCGCCTTGGGGTCTGTATTTATAGCTATTATCAATCCGGATTCTCTCATTCCAGCTACATGTTGGATAGCGCCAGATATGCCACATGCAATGTATAATTTGGGTCTCACTGTTTTTCCTGTCTGCCCAACTTGATGGAGACTAGAAATCCAGCCAGCATCGACTACATCTCGGGAGGCCCCGACCTCTCCCCCTAGCACTTCGGCAAGGTCTTCTAGCACCTTGAATTTTTCGGGACTACCTATTCCTTTGCCACCACAGACAATAATGTCGGCCTCCTCTAAGTTGATGCTCTTTCTGGTTTCCTTAGCTATTTCCAGTATCCTAAGTGTTATATCTTTCTCCTTAATGTCTGCTGGCACTCTGGTTATCTCCCCATCTCTGGTGACGTCTTTTTCCACTGGCTGCATAACTCGTGGTCGCACGGTAGCCATTTGTGGTCTGTGGTCAGGAGTTACGATAGATGCCATGATATTACCACCGTAGGCTGGTCTAGTTTGCACCAGAAGGCGCGTCTTATCATCAATACTAAGCTCAGTACAGTCCGCAGTAAGTCCAGTACCTAACCTTCTGGCAATTCTGGGTGCCAGGTCTCGGCCTAGATAAGTAGCTCCCATTATCAGTATTTCTGGATTATGCCCACGTATGAGACGAGTGATTATGTCACAGTAGACATCTGTCTGGTAGTGTTTGAGTTTGGGGTCATCAATCCAAAGTACACCATCGGCACCATAACTTATCAGCTCATGGCATTCCTCGCCCACGTTTTCACCAAGCAGGATTGCTGTTAGCTTGACTCCCAGAGTGTCAGCTAATTCTCTCCCCTTCCCCAATAATTCCATGGATACTTTGCGTAGCTTGCCTTCTCTTTGCTCAGCAAAGGCCCACACTCCGCGGTATTCGTTTGTATTCACTTTGCCCTCATTTATCACCTTAAAGGAGATATTCTCTCCTCAACCGTTCCAACAATGCCTCAGCCATGTCATTCAGGCTTCCTTCAAGCATCTCTACCTGCCCACTCTTCAATTCTGGAGGATAAGCCTTCCTTATCCTGGTAGGCGAGCCCCGAAGTCCTGTCTTGTTCTTATCAACATCCATATCCTCAGAGGTCCAGGTGGTAACTTCCTTTTCTCGGTAGGCATTCATAATAGCGTCCAAAGTAGGGATTCGGGGGGTATTGAGGTCCTTTATCGCTGTCACCAGTGCGGGAAGCTTGGCCTCTATTACTTCGTGGCCATCTTCTAAGGCTCGCTCTACTCGCAATCTATCTCCGTCAATCTCTATCTTTCGGGCATAGGTAATTTGGGGCAGCTCCAAGAATTCGGCCAGTTGTGGACCCACCTGTGCTGTATTACCATCTAGGGCTTGCCTGCCACATAGAATCAGGTCAAAGTCTCCCAGTTTCCTGATAGCATGTCCCAGAGTATAGGAGGTGGCTGAGGTGTCAGCTGCGCTAAAAGCTTTGTCAGTGAGCAATATGGCCTCGTCCGCTCCCATGGCTAGAGCCTCACGCAGGGCGTCTTCTGCTTGTGGAGGTCCCATTGTTATCACTGTTACCTTGCCGCTGTATTTTTCTTTTAGTGTCACAGCTTCTTCTAGGGCATTCCTATCCTCGGGGTTTATTATGCTGGGTACTCCTTCCCTTATTAAGGTTCCAGCCTCAGGGTCCATTTTCACTTGGCTGGTATCGGGGACTTGCTTTATGCAGACGATTATATCCATACTTGCAGTTTGCACTCTTGTTTAACCTTTTAATATATCCCTGGCTATTATTACTCGCTGGACCTCGTTTGAGCCCTCAACAACTCCGCCAAATTTTGCATCCCGATATAATCTTTCTGCCTTGAACTCCTTGGTATAGCCGTAGTCACCATGCAATTGTATGGCTTTTTGGCAGACCCGATCCGCCATCTCGGCACAGAAGAGCTTGCACATAGCTTGGCTTTGCAAAGTTTGCATCCCGTGGTCTACCAGGTTCATGGAGCGATAGAATAGCCACCGGGCTGCTTCAACCTCGCTTGCTATTTCAGCTATAAGGAATTGGACCATCTGGAAATGGCTGATTGGCTTACCTCTCATGGTTTTTCCCTTGACGTACTTCAGTGATTCATCCAAAGCTCTCTGTGCAATCCCCAGCATTGCACCAGAGACATCCACTTTGCCAACGGCTATCGTATTAAGTAAAACTGGATATCCTTTGTTTTTCCCACCCAATAGGTTTTCTGCCGGTATATGCATATCCTTCAGTGCTATATTCGTCACCCGCATGCCTCTTAGTCCTAGCAAAGGCCATGGTGGTGGAGTTGAGTATCCCGCTATATTTTTCTCCGCAATGAAAGCACTGATGTCAGGTGTGTGCTCCTCACCGGTTCTAAGGAACAGTACTATGGTGCCATCGTATTCAGCATTGGTACAGAACTCCTTGCGTCCGTTGCAAACATAATGGTCCCCTTCTAATCGTGCTGTGCTTTGTATTTCAGTAGGGTCAGTTCCAGTACTAGGCTCGGTGAAGGAGAAAGAGCCTATCTTCTTTCCCGTGCAGAGGTCAGGGAGAAATCTAGCCTTCTGTTCCTCGGTACCATTGAGCTCGATGGCAATAATAGGCAGATAATTGACTGCCACGAAGAATGCCACAGCGCCGCTTACACGTGCTATCTCTTCTACTGCCATAGCAAGATCTACATATCTTCCACCACCACCACCGTATTTTTTCTCAGCCGGTAGTCCGAATAAGCCTGCTTTTGCAATCTTCGGGATTAACTCATCAGGTATCCTGTCTTCCCGCTCAATTTGGTCCTCTAACGGTCCAATTTCCCTCTCAGCGAACTCACGCACACTCTTTCTAAAGAGTTCCTCTTCTTTAGTTAATACAAAATCCATTTTCGATTCCCTCCTTTCCTTTTCCTTTTTGCGGCTAATCCGTCTCAAAGTATGTGCTGAAAGTATGTGGAAATCAAGTATTGTCTATGCCTCTATGCATGGCCTCTTTTCTTTCATGAAATTCAAAAGTAGGATTTCTCCAGTTACTGTGACAATTATTTTTTCATATGATAGAAAGGCAGGAAAGCTCAACCATAGCGTGATCCTCTTCCTCAAGGATTTCAATTCAGCTTTCTCAAGGAGTGTCTTATATATAGGACATGGATATATCATGCCGTTCAGGTTTACATTTTCTTACATCTTTAATTCTATTATAATAAATGCTAAACCCTCTGTGTGTTAACTCGGTTTGTGCTCTACCCGGCTCTCTTCTATGTGCCATGTATCATACTATCGCATAGCCTGATATCTTAACTTATTGACGAGCCGTAGAATCGTTAGTAGAATGCAATTTCAACGAGAGCTTCGTAATACACGAGTCAAAAAGGAGAAAAGGTGAAGAAAAGGAAAAGGATTATAGTGCATTCAGAAAAGTGCTCCGGATGTTCAGCTTGTCAATTAGCATGCTCTTTGCTCTTTACAGGAAGCTTTAATCCTTTAGAAGCATACATAAAGATCAATTGGTCTGGCGATTTAGATAGGCATATCAGCTTTACAGATGAATGCACAAGCTGCGGTGTTTGTGTAAGGTATTGTAATTATGGAGCTTTAGAGCTAGAGGGAGGTAAATCGTGAATTATTACGGATATGCTGGCAGTGTTCTACATGTGAACCTGACAAATAGCATTGTCTCAAAAGAAGAACTTGATATTGACATGGCCAAGAAATTTCTCGGCGGAGAAGGCATCAGTAGTAAACTAGCTTACGATTTAATAAAACCTGAGATTGACCCTTTATCGCCAGAGAATGTATTAGTTTACGGCGTAAGTCCTTTTACTGGCACTTTTATGCCAGGATTCCCAAGAGCTGGCATGGTAAGCAAATCACCACTTACAGGCTTTCTGGCAGAATCTAATACAGGGAATTCAATTGGACCTATGTTGAAATATGCTGGTTATGACCATCTGGCCATAACCGGTCGAGCTAAGAATCCAGTTTGTTTAGTAATAAATAATGATGATGTGGAGATTAAGGATGCGTCTGATATATGGGGTATGGATACGTTTGAAACAGCAGATGTGCTACGAAGTAAATTAGGGGAGGAGTATTGGACGAGTTGTATAGGCCCTGCTGGGGAGAATCTGGTACGTTTTGCTTGTGTTGTCGAAAATAAACATGGCATGCTGGGTAGAACTGGGCTTGGCGCGGTAGCGGGCTCGAAAAACCTAAAGGCTATAGCAGTTAGTGGCACAAAGGGCATAAAAGTCCACAAAAGGCAGGAATTCCGTAGGCAGGCCGAGGAAATACGCGCTGAAATCGCGAAGTCCCCTTTGATTGATATGTGGAGAAACGAAGGAAAGGTCATTGATGCTTATATGCTGTCCTTTTATCAAAGGGGTGTTTACGCTAAAAGGAACTATGGGGAAGGAGCTCCTGAAACTTGCACACAGGTTTTCACCCAAAAAGATTTTGCTGAATATCTATGGAAAAAATATTATGCTTGTTTTGGATGTCCTTGTGGATGTAAAGCTGTGATTGGAGTGGATGAGGGAGAATATTTGGTGCCAGATTTTAAAACATCAAATCCATGGGGTACGCCTATGTTGTTTATTGAATGTGGTGCCAGGGACTGGGATGAAGCTGTAA